>NZ_CP042829.1:1831298-2136515 GCF_008838325.1 Tepidiforma bonchosmolovskayae
CTCCCGCTCCGAAGCCCCAGCGGAACGAGCAGTCCCTCCTGCCCCTCGGCCAGCACCGTGAGCGCCAGCGTCCCGGTTTCCGCCACCAGCTCGCATGTGTAGTTCCTCTTCCAAAGCACCACCAGCAGCCGCGGCCGCTCCGGCACAATCGAGGCCCCGAACACCGAGAGGCAGATCTGTGCGTTCGGCCCCGCCGGCCCGTGGCTGCCCACCGCACACAGCGGCGACCAGAACTCCGAAAGGATGCTCCCCGCCGGCTGCGTCATCTGCCGGCGAACGTACCCGGTCCGCGCTTCGCCCGCAAAGTCCGCCCCCATCGACACAACCGCCGCTCCTCCGCACAATGGCGGCCATGCAGGACTGCCTGTTTTGCCGCATGCACCGCGGCGAGGTGCCCGTCACCAAAGTCGCCGAAAACGGCCACGCCTTCGCCATCCGCGACATCAACCCGCGAGCGCCCATCCACTGCCTCATCATCCCGAAGACGCACATCGATAACGCTCGCGACATCGAATGGAGCCACGCCGAGGTGCTCGCCGGCATGTTCGTCCTCGCCAAAGACGTCGCCCGCGTCGAAGGCGTCTGGGAGCCCGGCTACCGCCTCGCCTTCAACGTCGGGGACGCCGCCGGCATGACGATCCACCACCTTCACATGCACCTCCTCGGCGGCCGCCGCCTCGGCCCCGAAGGCTGACTGCGCCGGCGCCGCCCGCGCACATGAGCACCATCCGCCAGCAGATCGACGCCGTCCGCGCCGGGTACGCCCGCCTCCCCGCCGGCCTCCTCGCCCACGTCGAACGGGTCGTCGCCGAAGCCCTCGACCTCGCCGCCCGCTGGGACCTCGACCCCGACCGCGTCGAACTCGCCGCCTGGGGCCACGACCTCTTCCGCGCCCACCCGCCCGCCGAGCAGCTCCGCCTCGCCGCCGAGGCCGGCCTCCCGATCACGGAAACCGACCGCCTCGAGCCGGTCCTGCTCCATGGCCCCATCGCCGCCGTCGTACTCCGCGAACGGTTCGGCGTCACCGACGACGAAGCCCTCGCCGCCGTCCGCGACCACACCCTCGGCGCCGCCGACATGCCCCTCATCGCGAAAGTCATCCTCCTCGCCGATAAGTTCGAACCCCGCAAGCGCCAGCGCACCCCTGTGATGCGCGAGATCCGCCGCCTCGCCCGGCGCGACCTCGATACCGCCCTCCTCTGCTGGGCCGACTGGAAGTGGGTCGAAGAGCGAACCCACGGCTGGGCCAGCCACCCCGCCCACTGGGCCGCCCGCGTCCGCTGGGTCGCCGAGCACCACGCCGACCGCGCCCTGCCGCCCATCCTCCCCCTCGACGAGGCCGACCCGGCGTTCGACGCATAGCCGGCACCGCACACGAGAATCAGGGTTTTCTCCGCAATCTTCACGGGACTGCCACCGCCCAATCGGTGACTCCCCGATGCGGAGCCGCACGGCCCATCGCTACCTTCGGCTCACCACCACCCGGAGTGTCGCATGGGCAATCTGCAATCCACGCCGCTCGGACCATGGCTCGAACGCTGGAACTCTCTCCCCCGCTCCCGCCAGGTCATGCTCGCGGCCGTCGGCATCGGCGGATTCCTGCTCGTCTGGGTGCTGTTCCTCTCCTCCTCCAGCCCGAAGATGGTCACCGCCTACTCCGGCCTCGCCCCCGAAGACAGCGCCGCCATGGCCGACGAGCTCGAGTCGCTCGGCATCCCCTATGAGCTCCGCGGCGGCGGCTCCGCCATCGCCGTCCCCGCGAACAAGGTCGCCGAGGTCCGCATCAAGCTCGCCCAGGCCGGCCTCCCCTCCGGCGGCGCCGTCGGCCTCGAAATCTTCGACAAAACCAACTTCGGCGCGACCGACTTCGTCCAGCAGGTCAACTTCCGCCGCGGCCTCGAAGGCGAACTCGCCCGCTCCATCAACACCCTCGATGCGGTCAAAGCCTCCCGCGTCCACATCTCCATCCCCAAAGAGGCCGTTTTCAAGGAAGACCAGCACGAGGCCACCGCCAGCGTCCTCCTCCAGCTGCGTCCCGGCGCCCGCCTCTCCGACGAGCAGGTCAAAGGCATCGTCAATCTCGTCGCCAACTCCGTCGAAGGGCTCTCCGAAAAGGGCATCACCATCATCGACGACTCCGGCCGCGTCCTCTTCGATGGCGCTACCTTCGGCGGCACCTTCTCCGCCGGCGCCACCGCCACCCAGCTCGACCTCCAGCGCCAGTACGAACTCGCCCTCCAGCGCGACGTCAGCGATGTCCTCGCCCGCATCGTCGGCCCCGGCCGCAGCGCTGTCACCATCCGCGCCAGCCTGAATTTCGACCAGGTCACCCGGACGAAGGACGAGTTCGGCACCCCCCAGCAGGCCGTGCCCCGCTCCCAGTCCACCGTCCAGGAGACCTTCAACGGCACCAACCTCAACGTCGGCAACGTCCCCGGCACGGGAGCCAACGGCGGCACCGGCGGCGGCGCCAACACCACCGCCAACGGCAACTCCCAGTACACCCGCACCGAAACCACCACCAACAACGAAATCCCCAGGACCACCTCCACCACCATCCAGGCCCCCGGCAAGCTCGAGCGCCTCAGCGTCTCCGTTGTCCTCGACGAATCCGTCACCGCCGCCCAGGAGGCCGCCATCACCAGCGCCGTCGCCGCTGCCGTCGGCCTCGACCAGGTCCGCGGCGACGTCATCAGCGTCACCCGCCTCCCCTTCGACGAAAGCGCCCGCGCCGACCTCATCGGCGAAACCCCCGGCGGCCTGGCCGCCTACTTCGAATACCTGAAGCTCGTCATTCCCATCCTCGCCGTCATCCTCGCCTTCATCCTGGTCATGCTCCTCCTCCGCTCGCTGTCAAAGCGACAGCTCCGCCTGCCCGCCCCCGTCGGCCACCAGGCCCTCCCCGCAGGCGCAGCCGCGGCCCTCGCCGCCCTCCCCAGCGCGGCGCCGCAGCAGGAGCTGCCCGTCCTCGAAACCCCCTCCGACCCCCACGAAGAGCGCGTCCTCCGCCTCGCCGAGGCCAACCCCCGCGCCGTCGCCGACGTCGTCCAAACCTGGATGAGGGAAGACTAGCCGCCCATGGTCGCCAAGGACGAGAAGCTCAAAGGCCGCCGCAAAGCCGCCGCGCTCCTCATCACCCTCGGCAAGGAGCGCTCGGCCGAGGTCCTCCGCCACCTCTCCGACGAGGACATCGAGCGCCTCACCTGGGAGATCTCGGCCATGGGCGAACTCCTCCCCGAGCAGCGCAAAGAGGTCATCGAGGAGTTCGAAGAGGCGGCCGTCGCCCGGAACGTCATCTCCCTCGGCGGCCTCGAATACGCCGAAGACCTGCTCCGCCTCGCCCTCGGCGAGGAAAAGGCCGCCGAGCTCATCGACCGCCTGTCCGCCACCTCGCCCACCGTCCCCTTCGGCTTCCTCCGCCACCTCAACATCCAGCAGCTCGTCAACTTCCTCGCCTCCGAGCACCCCCAGACCATCGCCCTTCTCACCTCCTTCCTCCAGCCGGACAAGGCCGCCCAGGTGCTCGCCGGCCTCGAGCCCGAACTTGCCGCCGATGTCGCCCGGCGCATCGCCCTCATGGACCGCGCCAACCCCGAAATCGTTAACGAGGTCGAAGCGGTCCTCCGCCGCAAGCTCAGCGCCGTCCTCCAGCCCTCACGCGTCACCCAGTCCGTCGGCGGCATCGAAGTCCTCGTCCAGGTCCTCAAGCAGTCCTCCCGCATGACGGAGAAGACCATCATCGAAGCCCTCGAAGAGAGCGAGCCTGAACTCGCCGAGCAGATCAAGAAGCGGATGTTCGTCTTCGAGAACATCGCCACCCTCGACGACCGCTCCATCCAGCGCATCCTCCGCGAGGTCGAAGTCCGCGACCTCGCCCTCGCCCTCAAGGCCACCTCCGAGGCCGTCAAGGAATGCATCCTCCGCAACATGTCCCAGCGCGCCGCCCAGATGCTCCGCGAGGACATGGAGGCCTCCGGGCCCGTCCGGCTCCGCCAGGTCGAAGAGGCCCAGCAGCGCATCGTCGAGGTCATCCGCCGGCTCGACGAGGCCGAAGAGATTGTGATCTCCCGCGGAGGCGACGATGAGCTGGTCGGCTAGACCCCCGCGCGTCATCCGCTCGTCCCGTGCCCGCGCCGAAAGCGACGTCTTCGTCGTCGGCGCCTCCTCGCCCGCCGTTCCCGTCGATACCACGGTCGCCACCGCTGCCGAGGTCATCGCCGCTGCCGAAGCCCGCGCCGCCGAGATCATCGCCGCCGCCGAAGCCGAGGCCGCCCGGATCCGCGCCGCAGCCGCCGGGGAAGTCGCTGCCGCCGCCCGCGAGGCAGCCGAACGCGCCCGGGCCGACGGCCTTGCCAGCGCCGAAGCCGAGGCGCGCGGCCTCCTCGAGCTCGTCCGCACCGCTGCCCGCGAGGGCGCCGCCATCCGCGAGCAGGTCGCTGCCTCCGCCGGCGAGCTCCTCGCCAGCGCCGTCATCCTCGCCGTCCGCCGGATCGTCGGCCACGCCTACGCCGCCGACCCTGCCCTCACCGCCGCCGCCTGCGAGGAGGCGGTCCGCGCCGCCGCCGGCCAGGAGCTTGTCAGCATCCGCGTCAACCCCGGCGTCGAAGCCGCCGTCACCGCCACACTCGGCGACCTCGGCGCCTACGTCCGCCCCGACGATGCCGTCGAAATCGGCGGCTGCATCATCGACCTCCGGAACGGCACCATCGACGCCACCCTCGATGCCCGGCTCAGCCTCGCAGAGCTCGCTATCCGCCGCGCCGCCGGGGTCGACCAGTGAGCGCCGTCCTCGAAGCCATCACCCGCGCCCTCGCCGGCGCCAGCCTCTACCGCCGCACCGGCACCCTCCTCCACGCAAACGGCGACATGGCCGTCGCCGCCGGCATCAACCTCCAGCCCGGTGAGCTCGTCTTCATCCAGGACCCGTCCGGCGCCCCCATCCCCGCCGAGGCGGCCGGGGCGGCGCCAGGCATCGCCCACCTTGCCCTGCTCGAGCGGGCCGTCCTCCCGGCCGGCGCCCGCGTGTTTGCCACCGGGTTCCCGCCTCTCGCCCCCGTCGGCGCCTCGCTGCTCGGCCGCATCCTCGACGGCCTCGGCCGACCGATCGACGGCGGTCCGGTCCCCGAAGGCGTGCGCTGGGTCACCGCCGCCGCCGAGCCGCCCCACCCGCTTGACCGCGAGCCGATCGCTCGCCCGCTCCCCAGCGGCGTCCGCGCTGTCGATGGCTTTCTCACCCTCGGCCGCGGCCAGCGCGTCGGCATCTTCGCCGGCTCGGGCGTCGGCAAGAGCACCCTCCTCGGCATGCTCGCCCGCGGCACCCGCGCCGATGTCACCGTCATCGCCCTCATCGGCGAGCGCGGCCGCGAAGTCCGCGATTTCATCGAACACGACCTCGGCCGCGAAGCGCTCCGAAGTTGCGTCGTCGTCGCCTCCACCGGCGATAACCCCGCCGCCATGCGCATCTGCGCTGCCCGGACCGCCACCGCCATCGCCGAAGGCTTCCGCGACGAAGGTGCCGATGTCCTCCTCCTCTTCGACAGCCTCACCCGCGTCGCCATGGCCCGCCGCGAAATCGGCCTCGCTGCCGGCGAACCCCCAACCGCCCGCGGCTACCCGCCCTCCGTCTTCTCCATGCTGCCCCACCTCATGGAGCGCGCCGGCCCCGGCGCAGCCGGCTCCATCACCGCCATCTACACCGTCCTCGTCGATGGCGAAGACATGGACGAGCCGATCGCCGACCTCGCCCGCGCCACCCTCGACGGCCACATCGTCCTCCGCCGGGCCCTCGCTGCCGCCGGCCACTACCCGCCCATCGACGTCCTCCAGAGTGTCTCCCGCCTCATGGACCGCGTTGCCAGCCCGGCCCACCGCGAAGCCGCCCGCCGCATCCGCCAGCTTCTCGCCGCCTACGAGGACGCCCGCGACCTCGTCGCCATCGGAGCCTACAGCCGCGGCGCCGACCCCCTCGTCGATCGTGCCCTCGAACTGCTCCCGGCCGTCAACGCCTTCCTCCGCCAGCGCGCCGATGACGTCACCGCGTTCGATGACGCCGTCGCCGCCCTGTGCGCCATCGACCCGGAATTCGAAGACGCGACCGCCAGTCCCGGCCCAGGCGCTTCCGCCGGGCCCGCATCCGAACCAGGGGAGGTGACCGATGCCGTTGTCGTCGAAGCGGCTTGAGCGGCTCGTCCGCCAGCGCGACCTCCTCGAGCGCCTCCAGCGCCGCGAACTCGCCGAGGCCATCGCCCTCCGCGACCGCCGCGCCCGTGCCCTCGCCGAAGCCAGCGCCAGCCGCGACCTCCTCCTCGATGCAGGCCGGCCCGCCGGCCCCGTCGATGTTGCCGACCTCCTCGCCGCGGGCGCCTACCTCCAGCGCCTCGAACACGACATCGCCGCCCGCGAAGCGGCGCTCGCCCACTCCGAAGAAGATGTCGCCGAGGAGCGCGCCGCCCTCATGGAGCGCCGCCGCGACCGCCGCTCCCTCGAACTCCTGCTCGAACGCCGCCGCACCGAAGAGCGCCTCCAGCGCTCCCGCGCAGAATCCCGCCAGCTCGACGACCTCATCGCCGCCCGCTGGAAGCCCGGCACACCCGCCACGGAGGACACCCCATGAACCCCATCGCCGACCGCGGCATCGCCCAGGTAACCGCCTGGCTCGCGGGCCTCGGCCGCCGCCAGGGCGCCATCGCCAACAACATCGCCAACATCGATACCCCCGGCTACGTCCGCCAGGAGGTCAACTTCGAAACCGAGCTCCAGCGCGCCTTCGGCCGCCAGTCTGCCCGGCTCGCCGCCACCGACCCCCGCCACATCGCCGCCCCGGTGCATCGACGCGACCAGCTCGGCCTCGACCCCCAGCAGCTCCTCACCTCCACTCGCCGCGACGGCAACACCGTCGACGTCGACCAGGAGATGGTCCTCCTCGCCGAGACCCAGATGCGCTACCAGGCCGCTGCCCAGGTCCTCTCCCGCAAGCTCAACAACATCCGCACCGCCATCAACGGCTAAAGGAGCCTCGCCATGAGCCTCATCCGCGCCATCGCCTCCTCCGCCTCCGGCCTCGCCGCCCAGCGCGTCCGCATGGACGTCGTCGCCAACAACGTCGCCAACATCGATACCACCGCAACCCCCGAGGGCGGCCCCTACCGCCGCCAGGTCGTCCGTTTCGCCTCTGGCGACCCGGCCCTCCCCTTCTCCGGCGTCATCCGCAAGTTCCTCGGCGGCGGCTCCACCGGCGTCGTCCTTACCCAGGTTGCCGTCGACACCCAAACTCCCGGCCGCACCGTCTACGACCCCTCCCACCCCGACGCCGACCCCGTCACCGGCTACCTCGAAATGCCCAACGTCGACCTCGTCCAGGAGATGACCGACCTCACCTCCGCCAACCGCTCCTACCAGGCCAACGTCACCGTCCTCAACGCCGTCAAGCAGATGGCGCTTCGCGCCCTCGATATCACCAGCAGATAGTCCTCTCGGGGTTTTCCCCCGGACGGTTACACGCTTCCCGGAGGGTCCCGTGGACATCGCACCGATTCAGAGCCAGCGTCCCCTCGCACAGACTGGAGCCACGGCGGCTGCACCCGCAGCCGGGTTCGCTGACCTTCTCGGACGCGCGCTCGGCCAGCTCCAGGCCGTCAGCGACAACGCCGACGCGAAGGTCAACGCCCTCGCAGCGGGCCAGGACGTCGAACTCCACGACGTCATGCTCGCCGTCGAAACCGAAAGCCTGGCGATCTCCCTCGCCACCCAGGTCCGCAACAAGGCCGTCGAGGCCTACCAGGAAGTCTTCCGGATGCAAATCTGATGGGACTCGTCGTCGAACTCCAGCCCGCACCGCTCGACCTCGCCGGCTCCGCCCAGGCTGGCGGCCCCGGCCCGGTAGCCGCCGGCGACCTCTTCGGCGCGCTCCTTGCGGCCATCGCCGGGGAGAGCGCCGCCGATGCCCCTGCCGGGCCCTCCCTCCCCCTGCCGCCGCAGCGCCGCAGCCCGGGGACCGACCCCCTGGGCGCCGTCGCTCTCGCCCTGGTCCCCGCACCCGTCCTCCCGGCCCCGGCACCCTCCGGCGATGCCGCGCCCCCCGCCGACTCAGCTGCCGGCGCCGCGCCGGACTTCGCAGCCGCCGCGGACAGCGAGCTCCCGGCCGACTCCGCTGTGCCCGAAACCGCCGGCCCCGCCTCGGCTGCACCGACCGCCGACCTGCCCGCCGGCCCGGTGGCGCCCGCCGTTGAAGCATCCGCCGCAGCCGGCGCCGACCCTCCTGCCGCTGAACCGGCGGCGCCCCGGCCGGCTGCCGAACCCCCGGCCGACCTCACCGCCGAATCCTCCGAAGGCGTGGTCCGCACCGTCGGGAACGCCGCTCCAGGATCCGAAACGGCCCTCCCCCCCGGCATCGCCGTCCGCGAGGACCGCCGCCCGGCCGACCGCCCCCTGCCGCGCGCCGCCGAACCGGCCATCGCCCACGCTGCCGCCGGCTCCGCGGTCGGCCAGCTCCGCGAAACGTCCTCCGGCCAGGGTGCGGCGCCGCCCGCGCCCGCGGACCCCCCGCCTCCTGCGCCGCCCGCCATCACCAACCTCGAGGCCGTCGCGACCGCCGTCATCGAACGCGTCGAGGACGGCGGCGGCGAGGCCCGCATCCGCCTCGAGCCCGCCGGGCTCGGCGAAATCACCATCCGCCTCCACGCGCGCCACGAGGCTGTCCACCTCGATATCCACGCCGAGACCCCCGAAGCCGTGGCGCTCCTCCGCGATGCCGCCGCCGACCTCTCCTCGCTCCTCGGCCAGCGCGGCATGACCCTCAACGGCCTCAGCGTCGGCCTCGGCGCCCGCCAGGGCGGTAGCGGCGGCTGGGAAGAGGCCCGACCCCGCCAGCAGCCGCCCGCCAGGGGCGAGTTCGCTGCCCTGCTCGGCATCGAGGACCCGGCCGCCGCCGCCCGCCACCACCGCCTGCGCGCTGCCTACAACCCCGACGGCTCGCTCCTCTACCGCGTCTAGGAGGCTCGAAACACATGGCTGGCCTGCAGATCGACCCCGTCACCGGCCTCAAGAACGCGACCTACACGCCCGCGAAGGGCGCCCCCAGCAACGAGCTCGGCCAGGTCGACTTCATGAAGCTCATCATCGCTCAGATGCGCAACCAGAACCCGCTCGAGCCCCAGAAAGACTCCGACTGGATGGCGCAGATGGCCCAGTTCGAAGCCCTCAACCAGATGCGCGCCGTCGCCTCCGGCATCAAGGCCGTCCAGGGCCTCGCCGAACTGACCAGCGCCGCCGGCCTCATCGGCAAAACCGTCACCGGCCGCCAGGTCGATGCCATCGCCATCACCCGCGACCTCGTCGCCCGCGAAAAGTACGGGCGCCCCTTCGCGAAGCTCACCTCGCTCGAACGCGTCGCCGTCAACGAAGACGAGCGCGTCGTCGCGGCTGCCGCCGACCTCCCCAACGCCGGCAACGAGGTCACCGGTGTCGTTGAAAAGGTCGTTATGGACAGCTCCGGCGTCCCCTTCCTCTACATCGGCGGGAAGGTCCTCGACCTCTTCACCGTCACTCAGGTGCAGCAGCCATGATTGACCGCACCGCCCCCATCGGCCCCGCCGGCCTCCCCCGCCCCGCCGCGCCGGCCCCCGCCGCCGCGGCGCCAGGCGGCCCCGCCTTCGCCGACCTCCTCCAGCGCGCCACCACCCGCGTCGCGCTCTCCAACCACGCCGCGAAGCGCATCGAGCGCCGCGAACTCGCCCTCGATGCGCCGAAACTCCAGCGCCTCGAATCCGCGATCGACCGCGCTGCCGGCAAGGGCGCGCGCAGCACCGTCGTCATGCTCGACAACCTCGCCGTCATCGTCGATGTCCCCGGTCGTACCGTGGTGACCGCCCTCGACACCGCCAGCGGAAAGGAGCACGTCTTCACGAACATCGATTCCGTCGTCATCGCCTAGCAGCACCGGGCCGGTCCGCTCGTCGGAGGCCCGATCCGCACCGCCACCTCACCCCAAACGGCACAGAAAGGATCGAGTACCCACCATGATGCGAGCACTCTTCTCCGCAATCTCCGGTATGAAGAACCACATGGCCTTCATGGACGTCGTCGGCAATAACATCGCCAACGTCAACACCATCGCCTTCAAGTCCTCCCGCGTCACCTTCCAGGACATCCTCGGCCAGACCATCCGCGGCGCCAGCAGCCCTCAGGGCGGCCGCGGCGGCATGAACCCCGCCCAGGTCGGCCTGGGCATGCAGCTCGGCGGCATCGACAACATCATGACCCAGGGCTCCCTCCAGAGCACCGGCAAGCTCACCGACTTCGCCATCCAGGGCGACGGCTTCTTCGTGGTCTCCGACGGCACCCGCAACTACTACACCCGCGACGGCGCCTTCGATATCGACGTCGCCGGCAACCTCGTCAACCCCGTCACCGGCCTCAAGGTCATGGGCTGGCGCGCCGACGCCTCCGGCGCCATCGACGTCGAAGGGCCCCTCGTCCCCCTCTCCATCCCCTTCGGCACCCGCATCAGCGCCCGCGCCACCAGCGAGGTCGTGATGGCCGGCAACCTCGACGCCGGCACTCCCACCTACAACGCCGGCCCTCCGGCCACCGGCCTTGTCGGCTCCACCCTCACCGTCTACGACTCCCTCGGCAACGCCATCACCCTCAAGCTCGAGTTCCGCAAGAACTCGGCCGCCAACACTTGGGACGTCTACGCCTTCTACGACCACGACGGCAACACCAGCACGCCCGACCAGCAGGTGACGCCCACTCCCGGCCAGATCGTCTTCAACAACTCCACCGGCGCCATCCAGACCCCGGCCAACGGGATCCTGAACTTCTCGCTCGCCACCCTTCCCAGCGGCGCGGCGACACCGCTTGCCTTCGATATCGACTTCTCCTCCCTTACCCAGTTCGCCGGCGCCAGCCAGCTCAACGTCTCCAGCCAGGACGGCGCCCCTGCTGGCGCCCTCGTCTCCTTCGCCGTCGGCTCCACCGGCGAAATCACCGGCATCTACTCCAACGGCGCCAACCAGGTCATCGGCCAGCTCGCCCTCGCTTCCTTCACCAACCCCGGCGGTCTCCAGCGGCAGGGCCAGAACCTCTGGTCCCCCAGCGCCAACTCCGGCGAGCCGATCATCGGCCAGCCCAACACCAACGGCCGCGGCTCCGTCTCCACCGGCACCCTCGAATCCTCCAACGTCGACCTCGCCCAGCAGTTCACCAGCGTCATCCTCGCCCAGCGCGGCTTCCAGTCCTCCTCCCGCGTCATCACCGCCGGCGACCAGATGCTCCAGGACCTCGTCAACATCATCCGCTAATCCTCGCTCCGGCCGGGGGCGGCCCTGCTCCCCGCCCCCGGCCGCCTCCCCGCCATGAACCACACCGCTGCCGGCCGCTTCAACCGTTTCGCCAGTCTCGCCGTCCTCCCGGTGATGCTCCTGGCGATTCTTGCGTTCTCCCGCCAGGCCCAGCGCGCTGTCCCTCCCCCGCCCGCCGAAGGCACCCTCGTCGTCGCCAGCCTTCGCTCCGACCTGCTCGAACTCCGCAGCCTCTCCGACGGCACGTCCCGGACCCTGGCCCTGCCCGCTGCGCCGCATGAGCTGGTCGAAGCCGGCGGCCGCCTGTACGCCACGCTCCCCCGCGCGGGCCTCCTCGCCGAAATCGATTACCACGCCCCGGGTCTGCTCCGCCTCGTCCAGCTGCCCGGCCAGCCCCACGGCATCGCATTCGACCCCGGCCAGAGCGTCCTCTACATCACCCTCGACACCGCCGATTCCGTCGTCGCGTACGACGCCGCCTCGCTCTCCGAAATTGGCCGCTGGCCGACCGGCGCCGCGCCCCACGTCGTCGCTCTCGCCGACGGTGTGCCCCACGTCGCCGCCGCCCGCGACGACCGCCTCGAGGCCGTCCGCCCCTCCGGCGGCGTCGCGGTCCCCGTCGGCCGCCTGCCCGAGGCGATTGCCGCCCTCCCCGCGCTGGTCGCCGCCGCCTCCTACCTCGACGGCACCCTCCACCTCGTCCGCCCGCTCTCCCTCGAGCCGATCGCCGACATTCCCCTCGGCGGCGGACCGGTCCGCATCCTCCCGCTCGACGCGCGTACCCTCGCTGTCGCCCTCCAGGAGGCCGGTCAGGTCGCCATCGTCGATGTCGAGCGCCGCGCCGTCCTCCGCCGGCTCGAGGTGCCGGCCCGTCCCGATGGGCTCTGCCGCTCCCCCTCCGGCGCCTACCTCGCCGTGGTTTCCAACGCCGAGAGCCGCATTACCGTCTTCGAGACCGCATCCTGGCGGGTTGCCGCACGCTACTCCGTCGCTGAAGGTCCCGGCGCCTGCCTCTGGCTCCCCGGTTGACCGGCCGCCCGCGCCCGCCGCACCATGGGTCTACCTCTCCCGTGCGGTGATGGGCATGCTCGTCGGCCAGCGCTGCCGGCTTGGTGGCCGCTTCTCCCGCTGCAACGACCCCGCCGAAGAAACCTGCGTCTACTGCGGGAAACCCTTCTGCGCCCGGCATACCTACGTCCTCGAAGGCCACGAAGCCGTCTGCACCTCCGCCCGCTGCCGGGCCAAGCGCGATGACCTCGTCGCCTACCAGGAGTACCGCCGCGGTGTGCTCGCCCGGAACCATGCCGGCCTCTGCGGCGTCGAAGGCTGCGTCCCCCACCCCGCCCACGAGTGCTCCCTCTGCCGCGGTCACTTCTGCGCCCTCCACGTCCGCGAGCGGATGTACCCCTTCCGCGAGGGCTGGGTCACCGTCGAGCGCCCCGCATCCGTCTGCGCCCGCTGCTGGGACCGCCGCAAAATCTGGCGCGGCGCCTGACCTCGGGCCTGCCGCTGCCCCGTGCTACCATCTCCCCATATGTCCACTTCCGGCGGCACCATCCCGGTCCTCGAAGGTGACATCGAAGAGGCGCGCCTCCCGGCGCCGGACGAAATCCTCCTCCGCATGCGGCAGGCCATCCTCGGCGGCCAGCACTGGTTCGAGGCCCTCCTCGATGCCGTCGCCCGCTGGCGCCTCCCCGAGGAGGTCGTCCGCGGCCGCCGCTACCGCTACCTCATCGCCGGCGAAGCCTTCGACTGGCTCCTCCTCGCCGAACGCCTCCTCGACGATGCTGCCGACCTCGTTCCCGAAGCCGAACGGGATGCCCTCCTTTGGCAGAACCGCTGGCCTGCCGACATCGACATCGACGACGAGGAGTTCGCCCGCCGCATCGGCCCCGCCAAGTACTCCGCCCACCTTAACTACCTCTACGGCGTCCTCGTCGAAGAAGCGCTCCAGCTCTCCGTTGAAGAGGAGATCCACAAAGAGATCCGCAGCCGCGCCTGGGGCTTCGACCAGCGCGTCGACGAAACCATGTACCAGCGGATCTACGGCAAATCCCGCGAAGAGCTCCTCGCCCTCCATTACGAAGAGACCGGAGTCCTCATCAGCGGCGATGTCTCCCTGGGCGACTGGAAGGCGTTCACCTACTGGCTCTTCAAGCGCCGCCTCAGGTCGCAGGACCGCGCCCGCGTCGCCAGCGACACGCGCAAGGGCCTCGCCCAGCTCACCCGCATGGAGCTCGCGGTCAGCGAGCGGCGCTTCGGCGCCCGCCTCGGCGACGCCGACTTCGCCGCCCGCTACCCTGCCTGAGCCGGGCTACCGCCCCTTCCACTCCGGCGCCCGCTTCTCTGCGAACGCCCGCGGCCCTTCCAGCGCATCCTCGCTCGTCCGGCGCCGCATCTCCCACTCGTACCGCTGCGCTGCCGCCTCCTCGAGGCTCAGGTGCAGCCCCCGCATTGCCGCCTCCTTCGTCGCCCGGACCGAGAGCGGCGCGCACCGGAGGATGTCCTCCACCCACCGCTCGACCGCCCCGTCCAGCTCGTGCAGCGGCACGACCTCGTTCACCAGCCCCAGCTCAGCGGCCCGCCGTGCGGGAATGTGCCGCCCCGTAAGCATGTAGCCCATCGCAATCTTCAGCGGGATCTGCCGCGGCAGCCGGTGCACACCGAGCGCCCCCGCGATCAGCCCCCGCCGCGGCTCCGGCAGGCCAAGTTCCGCGTGCTCGGCAGCCACGATGATGTCGCACGCCAGCGCCATCTCCAGCCCGCCGCCGAGCGCGAAGCCGTTCACCCGCGCGATGATCGGTTTGAACAGGTCGAACCGGTTCGTAATCCCGCCGAACCCGCCCTTCGGCCACGACAGGTCTGGCCGCTGCTCCTTCGGCAGCCGCGACATCTCCGCCGTGTACTTCAGGTCGTTCCCGGCCGAGAAGGCGCGGTCGCCCTCCCCGGTCAGCACGGCCACCCATGCATCGTCATCCGCGGCGAACTGGTCCCACGCCGCGTCCAGCTCCCGGCTCGCGGGCGGGTGCAGTGCGTTCATCACTTCGGGCCGCGTAATCGTGATCGTCACGACATGGCCCTTCTTCTCGTAGCGACAAAATTCCACGGGGTCTCCTCCACGACAGGTGCCCCCGCATTCTGGCCGTTCGGGCCCTCGCCCGCAAAATCCGCCGCTACCCGGCGTCCCGCTCCTCGTCGAGGCACGCTGCCGGGAGCCCGTCCGTCTCACTAGCTTCCGCCTCCCCCAACGCCCGCCGCTCGCCGAACTCCAGCGCCCACGATGCCGCCACGACCGCCAGCCCTGCTGCCGTCACAATCGCCCCGTTGCGCGTCCCCGCCGAAAAGCCCGCCTGCGCGATGGTCCGCAGGTCTGCCACGAACGGGTCGCTCCCGCCGACCTGCCCGGCCAGGGCCCAGCAGGCCAGGCTGAGCGCCGCCGCCCCCACGCCCCCGAGAGCGATCGCTGCGGCCGGCGCCCGCATCCGGCTCCACCCGTCGCCCAGGCTCGCCAGCAGCGCCGCCAGCAGCGCCGTCGCGACCGCCAGCACTCCGGCTGCCAGCCCCGCCCGCGCGTGCAGCGAACCCGAAAGCTGCCCGGCGCCCAGCTCCAGCAGCCCCATCATCGAGAGCCGGTCGACGCGCTGGTCCCCGGTCCGGTCGAACGCCCCCAGCCCTTCCGCGTACACCAGCGCTGCCGACCGGTCGAGCAGCATCGTCCGCAGCTCCACGTCCGTGGCTGTTCGAACCTCGCGCGCTTCGAGCACAATCGGCAGCGCATAACCCTCCGGCTCGAGCGGTCCTTCAGTCCGCGCCGCCTCCTCGCGCAGCTCCGCGCCATGCTCCGCAATGAACGCGTCGATATCCGTCAGGCTCGCGACGGCTGCCCGCAGCATCGGCACCGCCGTTGACTCCGCCGTCACCTGCCACGCGCTGGTGCTGAGCGTCATCCCGAACGCCGCCAGCGCCAGCAGCACCGCCACCAGCGACCGCCGGCCCTCTCCCGTCCCGCCGACCCGCGCAAAAACCCGCTCGCGGGGCGAAAGCTCGGCCGAACCCTCCCCGAACGTGTCGCCGGTGCTCACACCAGCCGCACCACGATCGTCCCGGCCAGCCGGTCGTGCAGCGTCCGCCGGTGCCGGTCAAAGGCCGCCCAGAGGATCCCCAGCGCCGCAAGAACCAGGGCCGCGGCCAGCACCGCCCCCGCTGCAACGGTCGATTCGCGCAGCGCATACGCGCCTACGATGCCGATCCCGGCAAGCAGCACGTACGCCAGCAGGCCGATCACCCGCGCCATCGCCCCCAGCACGCCCAGCGGCCGCCCGTCCGACCGCACAACCATCAGCTGCATGACCGCCGCCCCGACCGTCTGCCCCTTCCACGCCAGCCCGATGAAGAAATAGAGGAGGAAAGCCACCGGGATGAGCGCCACGCACACCCAGAACGCCGACAGCGCCGTCGATGACGGCTCCACCCGTTCGAAATCCGACGAGATAAGCACGATCAGCGAACCCGCCGTCACGAACAGCGACGCAATAATAAACAGCACGAGTACGTCCAGCGCGCCGGCTGCCACCCGCGACTCGAACGACGCATAGTGCAGCCGGAACGCCGGCCGGTTTCCTCCGCCGGCGCTGCGCGAGCCCATCGCAGCATCTGCGCTCATCCCTGCCAGTCTACGACGGCGCCGGTAAAGCGGTAGCCTCCGTCCTTGCCCCGCCCTGTCCCCGCACCCGCGCTACAGTGTGCGCATGGCAGCAGCCCCCGCCGCCGGCCCGCCCGTCCGCCTCGAGCCCTGGCGGCCGCGCACCTGGCTGCTCCTCTTCATCCTCGCCGGCGTGGCCGGCATCGTGCTCGGCGCCGGTGTCGCCGCCTTCGCCCCCCGGGGCGACTTCGCCGATGAGCGCTACCACCTCTGGCGCTGGCAGGCCGAGACCTTCGTCCCCGCCCTCGCCCGCATCGCCGGCATCGGCCCCAGGCCCGCAGCTGCCCGCAACCAAGACGCCGTCCGCCAGTACTTCGCCCTCACCTCCCGGCTGCGGGAGGAGCTTGCCAAAGAACAGCCCGACCCCCGCCTGGTCGAAACCCTCGAGAACGAACGTGCCAGCTACGAAAACGACGTCGAGCGGTTCATCACCTCCGCCCTCACGGAAGTGGTCACGACGGCCGGTCTCCAGCGGCCGCTCCCACTCTTCCGGGACATCGAACTCACCTGGCCGCCCGTCGCCTTCGAGCTGACCAGCCCACCGCGGCTCCTCGTCCGCTCCCCGCGCGCCCGCATCGAGCGCCTCAGCGATACCCTCCTCCAGCCGGGCCTCACCCTTGCCGAGATCGAACGCATTGAGGCCCGGGCCGATACCCCCGAAACCGTCTCCCTCGTCGTCTCACTCGGCGGCCTCGCAGCCTATCCCGCCATCGTCCGCGACGACCGCTCCTACGCCGCCGTCCTCGAAACCGCCGCCCACGAGTGGGTCCACCTCTACCTCGCCTTCTACCCCCTCGGTCAGCAATGGGGCAAAGGCGGCGACGCCGAAGTCCTGAACGAAACCGTCGCCTCAATCGCCGGCCGCGAACTCGCCCGCCTTGTAATGCTGCGCTATCCAATCGACTTCCCGCCCGGCGAGGACGGCTCCGGCCCCCCTTCCGGCCGCAATCCCGAGTTCGACTTCAACGCCGAAATGCGCGCCCTCCGGCTCGCCGTCGACGACCTCCTCGCCCAGGGCCGCATCGCCGAGGCCGAACAGCTCATGGAGCAGAAGCGCCGCTACCTCGCCGAAAACGGCATCCCGATCCGCAAAATCAACCAGGCGTACTTCGCCTTCTACGGCACCTACGCCGATAGCCCCCAGTCCTCCAACCCCATCGGCCCGCTCGTCGAAACCCTCTGGCAGCGCACCAACGACATCGGAGAGTTCCTCCGCATCGCCCGCGGCATCACCAGCCGCGCCCGGCTCGAAGCCGTCGTCGCAGCGCTCCCGCCCGCCTCCCCATGACCGGCGCAGGCGCGCGGCCCTGGCTCGTCGCCCTGCTCGCCTGGGCGGCCCTCATCTTCGCACTGTCGAGCTTCCCCAACCCGCCCGGTCCGCGCGCCACCGACCTCCGCTCGACCCTCGCCCACGTCGCCGAGTACGCCGTCTTCGGTTTCCTTGCCCTCAACCTCCTCGTGCGCTGGCGCGGGCAGCTCACCGCCCGAATCGTTGCCGCCGCCTGGCTCCTGTCCGTCGCCTACGGCATCTCCGACGAACTCCACCAGGCGTTCGTACCCCGCCGCGATGCCTCGCTCCTCGACGTTCTCGCCGATGCCGCCGGGGCCGCCCTCGGCGTCGCGGCGGCGGTCCTCCTGCTCCGCGCCAGGGGGCGCCTCAGCCGAACAGCGGACCCCCCGGATCGAGCACCTCGCCGTTCAGCGCGATCACCGCCGGCCGCTCCTCGCAGTACCCCTCGTTCTCACACTTGTCGAACACGAACGCCCCGCGCTTCTTATCGAAATGGATCTTCCACGCGCCGATGACCGGGCTCCCCGGCCCTTCTTCGCGCGCCCGCTCGAGGATGGCGATCAGCGCGGCAATCTCTTCGCGTCCCATGGCGACTCCTTTCCGTCGTTCGCCACAAGCTTAGTCGCCGCCCAGCGGCCGCGGTAGCGCCGGCTCGGCGGCGGCACCCCGCAGCGGCAGCGACGCGGCCCACGCCCCCGCCACGATGACCAGCACCCCGGCCGCCATCACCACGAGCGTCTCCCGCTCCCCAATCCGGTCCGCCAGCGCCCCGAACGGGTACGCCGCCAGTCCGTTGACGCCCCACGCCAGCATCGTCAGCGACATCACCCGCCCGTGGTAGGCCGGCTCCGCCTCCCGCATCACGATCGCGTTGTTCAGCACCTGGAACGCTCCGGTCCCCGCGCCGATCGCCAGCATCGCCAGCACCGCCACACCGAAGCTCGGCGCAGCCGCCAGCACCAGCAGCGAAAGCCCCAGCACCGCCCCGCCAGCCGCCATCAAGGACCACGCGTGTCGGGAGCTCGCCGCACCCGCCACCGCGATGGAGACCGCAAAGCCGCTCGCCGCCCCGGCCGCCATCAGCAGCGCCATGTCCTTCGGCGGCCGGCCCAGCGCATTTTCGAGAAACCCGGGCAGCACCACGAAGTACGAAAACCCCGCCATGATCACGCCGATGAACGTCACCACGGCCAGCATCAGCCGCGGCCGCTCCCGGATGTGCCGCACCCCCAGCACCATGTCGTCCCGGAACGACCGCCCGCCCCGCGCCACCGCGCGCGACGGCGGCAGCATCGAAAGCGTCAGCACCACGAAGATGAACAGCCCCGCCATGAACAGGTAGGTCCCGCCAGTCCCCACGAACGAGATGCCGATCAGGCCCGCCGCCACGAACGGCCCGATCACCCGCGTCAGCGTCATCCCAACCTGCTGCAGCGCAATCCCGTTCGGCAGGTCGTGCGGCGGCAGCAGCTCCCCGATCCACGCCTGCCGCGCCGGCCCGATGAACGAAAACACCGTCCCCATCACCAGCGTCGAAAGCGCCAGCAGCGGAATCGTGATCAGGTCGAACACGATCAGCAGGCCGACGGCCGCGAAATTCAGCCCGATAATCGACTGCCCGATGAACAGCAGCCGCCGCTTCGGCAGCCGGTCCGCAGTCACACCTCCGAACGGCGAAACCACAATCGTCGCCAGCCCCATCCCCAGCGACACGAACCCAACCGCCCCGTTCCGCCCGGTCAGCTCGAACGCAACAACCGCCTGCACCACCGACGACATCATGAAAGCGAGAAACGCCAGCGACGTCCCGATCCAGAGCACGCGGTAGTGCCGGTACCTGAGCGCCTTGAACGTCCGGGCAGCCCACGCCGAAATCATTCACCGCATCCTAACCGCATACGGGCCGCCCCCGCCACCTGTCACCCCGCCCGGGCGGGTCAGCCGAACGTCCCCGCTTCGATCCGCGCCTTCAGGGTCGCGAGGAACCGCCCGGCGTCGAGGCCGTCCATCACCCGGTGGTCGAAGCTGAGGCACACATTCGCCACAGGCCGAACTGCAATCGCGTCCTCGCCTGTCACCACCGGCCGCCGCACGATCCGCTCCAGCGTTACGATCGCCACCTGCGGCGGGTTCACGAGCGGCTTCGAAGCGATCGAACCAAACGCCCCGGTATTGTTCACCGTGAAGGTCCCGCCTTCCACGTCCCCCACGCTCAGTCGCCGCTCCCGCGCCCGCGTCACGAGATCGTCCAGTCGCGCCGCGAGCCCCTCGATGCTCAGGCTGGCGGCGTCCTTGATGACCGGGACCACCAGCCCCCAGTCCGTCGCGACCGCCACGCCGATATTGAGCTCCCGCGAGACCCGCAGCTCCCCCTGTTCGAACCGCGCATTCAGCACCGGGTGCTCCCGGAGCGCGCTGCACACCGCAGCGATGAACAGCGGCAGGGCGGTCACCTTGCGGCCCGCAATCCGCTGCTGCAGGGCATCCCGCCGGGCGAGGAGCGCCGTCATCTCGACCTCCACCATCGTCCACGCCTGCGGGATCTCCCGGCTGGACCGCTCGAGGTTCTCCGCAATCGTCCGCCGCACCCCGGTGAGCGGCCCGCCCGGCGCTGGCCCCGCCCCGGCAGCCGCAACTGGCGGTGCGGGCGCCGCGGTGGGCGCTGCCTTTGCGCCCTGCGCCTGCCGCGCCGCGAACGCCTCCACATCCTTCCGCGTGACCCGGCCCCCCAGCCCGGTTCCCTGCACCTGCGAAAGGTCGATGCCATGCAGCTCGGCAAGCCGCTGGACCGCCGGCGAGTAGAATCGCCGCCGCGACGGGGCGCCTGTGCCGGCCGCCGCTCCCGCCTCCCCCGCCGGGGCCCCGGCTGCGGCAGAGGCCGGAGCATCCGCCGCCGGGCGGCCGGCCGGCACGCCGGCCTCCTCGATCTCGCAGAGCGGCGCCCCGACAGCCACGGTCTCGCCCTGGGGGACAAGGATCCGCACAAGCCGTCCTGCGACCGGCGAAGGAAGCTCCGCGGTCACCTTCTCGGTCTCGATTTCACAGATCGGTTCGTCGAGTTCGACGAGGTCGCCCTCGGCCTTCTTCCACGCAATGATCGTCCCCTCGGTCACGCTCTCACCGAGCTGTGGCATCGTCACGACCGTCATGGTGCCCTCCTTCCAGGTATCGGCCGCTGCCCCCTCAGTACGCAGCCAGCTCGCGGGCCGCAGCCGCAATCCGCTCCCGGTCCGGCATGAAGAAGTGCTCCATCGCCGGGTGGTACGGCATCGACGGGATGTCCGGCCCGCACAGCCGGCGGATCGGAGCGTCCAGGTACTCGAACGCCTCCTCCGCAATTGTCGCGGCAATCTCCGCCCCGAATCCCCCGGTCAGCGTGTCTTCGTGCACGATGAGCACCTTCCCCGTCGCCTTTGCCGCCTCGCAGATCGTCTCCCGGTCGAGGGGTTGCACCGAGAGCAGGTCAACCACCGTGCACTCCACGCCTTCTGCCGCGAGCTGCTCGGCCGCCGCCAGGGCCTCATGGAGCATGAGCCCCCAGGCGATGATGGTCACATCTTCCCCGCGCCGCGCGATCCGTGAGCGCCCGATCCGCGTCTCTGCCGGCGCGCCGTCCACCTCCTGCCGGATCAGCCGGTAGGTTCGCTTATGCTCGAGGAACAGCACCGGGTTCGGGTCCTCGATCGCCGCCCGGAGCAACGACCGGTAATCGGCCGGGAAGCTCGGCACCACCACCTTGATGCCGGGGATGTGCCCGTAAAACGCCTCGATGCTCTGGGAATGGTGCTGCCCGCCGTGCACCCCGCCGCCCCAGGGCGCCCGTACCACCATCGGCAGCCACGCGTCGCCGCACGTCCGGTAACACCACCGCGACGCCTCGCTGCACAGCTGGTCGAACCCCGCGTGGATGAAATCCGCAAACTGGATCTCGGCCACCGGCCGCATCCCGTAATGCGCCAGCCCGATGCTCACGCCGATGATCGACGACTCCGCCAGCGGCGTGTCGATCACCCGCCCGGGAAACCGCCCGGCCAGCCCGTCCGTCGCCCTGAATACCCCGCCAGCCTCCACGTCCTCGCCCAGGATGAGGACCCGGTCGTCCCGCTCCATCGCCTCGGCAAGCGTCGTCCGCACGGCTTCCAGCACTGTCATCTCCGCCATCAGTCCGCCTCCTTGAAGACGAACCCCAGCGCATCCTCAGGCGCCGGGTCGGGCTGCTGCAGGGCCCACTGCGCGGCCTCCCGCACCTCCTCCTGGACCGAGGTTTCGAGCTCCGCGAGTTGCGCCTCGGTCGCAGCGCCGTCTTCCAGCAGGCGGCCCCGCATCACCAGGATCGGGTCCTTTTTCGACCACTCCTCCAGTTCCGCCCGCGGCCGGTACCGCGTGTCGTCATCGTCGCTCGAATGGGGCCAGAGCCGGTAGCACTTCGCCTCAATCAGGTGGGGGCCGCCGCCACGCCGCGTCTGGTCCGCTGCCGCCTTCACCGTCTGGTACACCGCCACAGCGTCCATCCCGTCCACCACCGCCCCGTGCATCCCGTACCCCCGCGCCCGGTCGGCCACATGCTCCACGGCCATCTCCTTCTCGGTCCGCTCCGAGATCGCATACCCGTTGTTCTCCACGAAGAAAATCACGGGCAGCCGGTGGATTGATGCGAAATTCAGCGCCTCATGAAAGTCGCCCCGGCTCGTACTCCCCTCGCCGCACGACGCGAAGACGACCAGCTCCTCGCCCCGGAGCCGTGCACCGAGCGCGATGCCCGCCGCGTGCAGCAGCTGCGTCGCCACCACGCTCGATTGCGTCACGATCCTGCGGCTCCGGTTGCCCCAGTGGGCCGGCATCTGCCGCCCGTGACTGTTCGGGTCGTCCCGCTTGCCCAGGGCGTTCAGCATCGCCTCGCGGGCGGTCATCCCGAAGACGAGGTTCACCGCGAGGTCCCGGTAGTATGGCGCCACATGGTCGATGCCGGGCCTGAGCGCCATCGCCGCTCCAACCTGGGCTGCCTCCTGCCCTGCCCCGGCAATCACGAACGCCGCCAGGCCCTGCCGCTGGAGCGTCATCATCCGCTCATCAAGCCGCCGTGCGAGCACCATGAAGCGGTACATCTCCAGGAGCTGCTCGCGAGTCAGGGGATAGCCGGGGTGCGTGCCTCCGCCGGTTTCGGGGTTCGCCATCGAGGTCACCCGATCACCTCCTTCGCCCCGGCGTATGCCCGCCGGTGCGCAGCCATCACCACCCGCAATCCTACACCCGTGCGCAAGGCCCGCTAGACGAACCCCCGAAGCTGGATCGCCCGCGCAACCCGCTCCAGTCCGATGTCGAACGCCGCCTCCCGCGGCTGGGTGCCGTCCCTCGCAGCCCGCGTCATCAGCTCGTCGAAGGTCGCCACCATCCGCTTCTCGAGCTCATCCAGCACCCGCTCGAGCGGCCAGCGGAACTGCTGGATGTTCTGCGTCCACTCGAAGTACGAGACGGTCACGCCCCCCGCATTTGCCAGGATGTCCGGCAGCACCAGCACCTTCTTCGCCCGCAGGATGGCGTCCCCCGCCGGCGTCACCGGGTGGTTCGCCGCCTCCACCACCACCCGCGCCTTCACCCGCGCCGCGTTCTCCTCCGTAATCACCTCGCCGATCGCCGCCGGCACGAGGTAGTCGCAGTCGAGCTCGAGCAACGCTTCGTTGGTAATCGGCTCCGCCGGCTCGAATCCCGCCACGCTCCCGGCCACCGCAAACCACCGGTCGAGCGCCGCGATATCGATCCCGTCCGGGTTCCAGATGCCCCCCTTCACGTCGCTCACCGCAATCACCCGGAAGCCCATCTCGCTCGCGATCCGCGCCGTCCAACTGCCGACATTGCCGTACCCCTGGATCGCCACCCGGATATCCTGCGGCGCCACCCGCTCCATCCGGGCCAGCTCCCGCATGCAGATCGCCACGCCGCGCCCCGTCGCCTGGTCGCGCCCGTAGCTGCCCCCCAGCTCGACCGGCTTCCCCGTCACAATCCCCGGGGTATAGCCGTACCGCGCCCCGTAGGCATCCATCATCCACGCCATCGTCTGCTGGTTCGTGCCCATGTCCGGCGCAGGGATATCCCGGTTCACCCCGAGCACCATCCCGATGTGCTGGGTGTACGTCCGGGTCAGCCGGTTCAGCTCCGTTTCGCTCATGTGCGTCGGGTCGCACATCACCCCGCCCTTGGCGCCCCCGAACGGCAGGTCCATCAGCGCGCACTTGTACGTCATCAGCATCGCCAGCGCCCGCACCTCGTCCAGGTCGGCCTTCGGGTGAAACCGCACGCCCCCCTTGTACGGCCCGCGGGCGCCGTTGTGCTGCACCCGGTACCCTTCGAAAATCCGCAGCGTCCGGTCGTCCATCCGCACCGGAACCTGCGCCCGAACCTCCCGCCACGACGTCCGCAGCAGGTCCACCACCTCCGGCGGCGTCCGCAGCCGGTCGGCCGCCGCAATCACGCTCTGCAGCACCGATTCCGTCGGCGAAACATGCCGCGGTTCGCTCGTCGTCGTCATATCTGCGCCTCCCATGGTCAGGGTCGCGCGAAGCCTACACCCCGGCTCGCGTTCCCGCTGTCACCACGCCAAACTTGTCGGCTATGGGCCACGTCTTCATTACCCGGGCAATCCCCGGCAACGCCGTCGCGCAGCTCGAAGCCGCCGGCCACACCGTCGAAGTCTGGCCCGGCGAACTCCCGCCCCCTCCGGAAGCGCTCGCGGCAGCCCTGGCCCGCAGCGACGCCGTCATGACCATGGTCGTCGACCGCATGACCCCCGCCATGCTTGCCGCGGCGCCCCGCCTCCGCATCGTCGCCAACATGGCCGTCGGCTACGACAACATCGACCCTGCCGCCGCGGCCGAAGCCGGCGTGTGGGTCACGAACACCCCCGGCGTCCTCGCCGAGACGACCGCCGACCTCGCCTTCGCCCTCCTCCTCGCCGCCGCCCGCCGCGTCGTCGAAGCCGACCGCGACACCCGCGCCGGCGGCTGGAAGACCTGGTCGCCCACGGCATTCCTCGGCACCGACCTCTTCGGCGCCACCCTCGGCATTGTCGGGCTCGGCGAAATCGGCGAGGCCGTCGCCCGCCGCGCCCGCGGCTTCCGCATGCGCATCCTCTACCACTCCCGCACCCGCAAGCCCGCCCTCGAAGCTGACTTGGGCCTTGAATTTCGCGACCTCCACAGCCTCCTGGCCGATTCCGATTTCGTCTCGCTCCACACGCCGCTCACGCCCCAGACCCGGCACCTCCTCGGCCCCGCGGCCTTCGCCGCCATGAAACCCGGCGCCATCCTCGTCAACACCGCGCGCGGCGGCATCGTCGACCAGGACGCCCTCGTCGAAGCCCTCCGCAGCGGCAGCCTCGGCGGCGCCGCCCTCGATGTCACCGACCCCGAGCCCCTCCCCCTCAGCCACCCCCTCTACAGCTTCCCGAACGTCATCATCACACCGCACATCGGCAGCGCCAGCCGCGCCACCCGGGCACGCATGGCAGAGATGGCCGCGGCCAACATCCTCGCGGTCCTGGCCGGCAGCGAACCGCCCAACCCCGTCAACCGCCCGCCGCACCCGCGTTCGCAACTTGACACATAACCCTGTACGAACGAAAAAAGAGCCTTACATAGCGTGCACATTCGCGGCCGCTCCTCCCAGCTTCCCCGGGGTGCCCCTTGAGCAAATCCTCCAAAGCGCCAGGCAACCTCTGGCTCGCCGAAGAACTCTGGAAACTCGATGCCATCGAATTCGGCGATTTCACCCTCGGGCGCACCGCCGTCCATTCCCCCATCTACATCAACCTCCGCCGGCTCATCTCCAACCCGAAGGCACTCAACCGATGCGCGCGCATCATCAAAGAGGAGCTCGAAGCCCTCATGTCGATGCGCAACCCCCACGTCCACCCCTTCACCCTCGTCGCCGGCGTCCCCTTCGGCGGCCTCCACGTCGCCACCGCCTTCTCCCTCCTCGCCAACGTCCCCATGATCTACATCCACCCGCCCCAAACCGATAAGGCCGACGTCATCGAGGGGATCTACGTCCGCGGCCAGAGCTGCCTCATCATCGACGACCTCATCACCGGCGGCGGCTCCATCCTCCAGACCGCTGCGACCCTTGAGTCTGCCGGCCTCGTCGTCCGTGACGCCGTCACCCTCATCGACCGCCAGGAAGGGGGCCGCCAGGCGCTCAAGGCCGCCGGCATCAACCTCGTCTCCATCCTCACGCTCGAGCAGATCGCCAACTACCTCATGTCGGCCGGCCACATCACCGAAGACCAGTACCGCGCCACCATGGACTACCTCGCCTCCCGCAACGGCGGCTGACCCCGGCAGGTGCCCGCCCTCACCCGGCCCTTCCCCCGGTAAAGGCGCGTCACCTTTTGCCTTCCCCGGGCCATACGTACAGTGAATCCCGCTGTGCGCGAATCCGGGGAACGCGACCATGACCACCCGGCCGGCCATGCCGATGACGCTGAACTGGCAGCCCGCGCTGCCCGGCGTGACCCTGCCGCCTGGGAATCCCTCTTCGAGCGCCACTACCGCTCCATCTACACCTACCTCCGCTTCCGCCTCGCCAATCCCCACGAAGCCGAAGACCTCGCCGCGCAGGTCTTCGAAACCGCCTATGCCCGCGCCGACACCTTCGACTACCGCGGCGTACCCATCCAGGCCTGGCTCCTCGCCATCGCCCGCAACCTCGCACGCGACGTCATCAAGAAACGCATCCGCCGCGGGCCTTCCGATGACCTCGAAGCGGCCGACCTCGCCGGCCAGCTCGCCGAGGCCGACCCTGCGCCCGCCGTCCACCTCCGCAGCGACCTCGCCCGCGCCCTCGCCGAACTCACCGAAGACCAGCGCGAGGTGGTCCGGCTCCGCTTCATCCTCGATAAGTCCGTCGCCGAAACGGCCATCCTCATGGAGCGCTCCGAAGACGCGGTCAAGAACCTTCAGCGGCGCGCCCTCGCTGCCCTCCAGCGCGCCCTCGGCGGCGAACACTACCTCAGCGGAGGCGGTGCATCGTGACGCCTGACCGCCTCGACGACCTCCTCCAGCGCGCCCTCGAAACCGGCGTCATCCCGCCCGAAGCCGACCCTGCCGAGCGTATCGAGCTCGAAGCCCTCCTCGCTGCCCGGGGCGAACTCCGCGCCGTCCGCGAGGCCGTCGCCCGCGAGGCCGATGCCGCTATGCCCGCCGCCCGAGCCCGCTTCCAGCGCCACCTCGCCGCGCAGCGCCCGGCCCCGGTCGAGGTGCGGACCGTCGCTGCGCGCCCGTCGTTCGTCGTCCGGCTGTTCGGCGGCCGACGCCTCCAGTTCGCCGGGTCGCTGGCCGCGCTGCTCTTTGTCGCCCTTGTTGCCCTCCTCGCGACCCGTCCCTTCCAGGGCGCCCAGGAAGTCCAGGCCCTCGGCGTCGATGACTACGTCCAGCTCTCCGGCGTCGTCACCGAATCGGCGCCCGACCGCGTCGTCATCTCCAGCCCCGACCTCGGCCCGGTCACTGTCGCAGCCTCAGGCGCCGCCTTCCTCGATGCCGCCGGCGTCGCCCAGCAGACGCCGCCCGCGCCCGGCGCCGCAGTCATCGTGACCGGCATCGTCCGCGACGCCCGCAAGGGCCGCATCGCCGTCGACGGCCAGGCGCTCGCCGTCGCTGCCGCCGCCCTCCCCAACGGCGACGGCCGCCCCGCCGACCGGCTCCGGGCGCTCCCCCAGGTCCCCGAGGGCACCCTCGCCCTCGTCGCCATAGGCCGCGACGGCCGCGACGGCCGCGCCATCGTCATCC
The DNA here is from genome assembly GCF_008838325.1 of Tepidiforma bonchosmolovskayae. Classification (GTDB taxonomy): domain Bacteria; phylum Chloroflexota; class Dehalococcoidia; order Tepidiformales; family Tepidiformaceae; genus Tepidiforma; species Tepidiforma bonchosmolovskayae. The sequence continues at coordinate 1,858,371 of NZ_CP042829.1, forward strand.
TGCCCGACGGCCGCCGCGCCCTCGTTGATGTCGATGCCGGCTCCCTCGGCCAGGTCTTCGCCGCGACCGGCTCCCCGCTCGGCACCCGCGTCCGCATCGCCGACCGCAACGGCGGGCCCTTCATGCTCGAACGGCTTCCCGGCGGCGAAGGCCCGGACCATGACGGGAAGAACGGCGGCCACCCCGGCCTCACCCGGCTCACCGGGACCATCCGCTCGACCACTCCCGATGGCTTCACCCTCGAAACCGCCCGCGGCCCCGTCGCCGTCCGCCTTCCGCCCGGCTTCCGCATCCTCCCGGGCGAAACCGGCCTCTCAGTGGCCGAGATCCGCGCCGGGACGAACCTCAATGGCTACAGCGCGGCCGTTGCCGGCGGCTTCGATCCCCGCACCGGCACCTTCATCGCCGCGGTCGTCGTTCTCGGACCGCGCCCCTGAGCCCCCCATCCGCTTGAGCGTCCCTCGCCGGTAGCGCACCCTGAGGGCATCACACCCCGCAGGCAGAGCGATTCCGCATGACCACTCCCTCCGCCCCGTCCCGCTGGCTCATCACCGGCGGCACCGGCTTCCTCGGCTCCCACGTCGCACGCCGCCTCCTCGATGACGGCATCCACCCGGTCCTCTTCGATATCGCCCCGCTCCCGCCCGATGACGCCGACATCGCCGACCGCGTCACCTTCATCCGGGGCGACGTCCAGGACCGCGAGGCGATCCGCCGCGCCCTCGAGGGCGTCGATGTCGTCATCCACGCGGCCGCCGCCCTCCCCATCCAGGTCTCGAAGCGGAAGATCTATGCCACCAACGTCCGCGGCACCCGCTACGTCCTCCACGAGGCGCTGAAGGCCGGCATCCGCCGCGTCGTCTTCATCTCCTCTACCGCCGTCTACGGCGTCCCCAAAGTCCACCCGATCGACGAAACCTCGCCGCTCCATCCCCTCGGCCACTACGGCGCGTCCAAGGTCATCGGCGAGCAGCTCTGCCGCGACTACCAGGCCCGCGGCCTCGAAGTGAACATCATCCGCCCCAAGACCTTCCTCGGCACCGGCCGGCTCGGCGTCTTCGAAATCCTCTTCGAATGGATCGCTGAGGGCCGCCGCATCCCCCTCCTCGGCAACGGCAGGAACCACTACCAGCTCCTCGAAGTCACCGACCTCGTCGACGCCATCGTCCGCGCCGCGACCCTCCCTCACGTCGTCAACGAAACGATGAACGTCGGCGCCGACCGCTTCCAGACGCTCAACGAAGACATGCAGGCGCTCTTCGACCACGCCGGCTCGGGCTCCCGCCTCTGGCACCTCCCCGCCCGCCCCGGCGAGTTCGCCCTCCGCGTCCTCGAACTGCTCCGGCTCTCGCCGCTCGCGGCCTGGCACTACGGCACCATGTGGCGCGACTCCTACGTCGAAGTCGACAAAGCGAAGCGCCTCCTCGGCTGGCAGCCGAAGTACTCCAACGCCGAAGCGCTCATCCGCGCCTGGGACTGGTACATCGAGAATCGCGGCCGCTACGACACCGGCGTCACCCACCGCGTCGCCTGGCAGAAGGGCGCCCTCGCCATCCTCCGCCGCATCAGCTGACCCGCCCGGGCGGCCGGCCTACGGAAGCTTCAGCTGCTGCCCCACCGCCAGCCGCGTGCAGTCGTCCTCGGTCAGGTTGTTCACCCGCAGCAGGTCGGCGAGCGCCACCCCGTTCGCCTGCGCGATCGAGAAGCAGGTATCACCCTGCGCTACCGTGTAGGTCCGCCCGCCGGCGCCGGGCGTCGCCGTGCCCGCGCCCGGGGTCCGCGTCACCGCCGGCGTGCCGGTGCGCGGGGTACCCGGCGTTCCCGGGGGCTGCGTGCCGGGCTGCTGAGTCGGCGGTGTCGGCGTCCCGCTTGCGGCCTGCGCCGTCTGCGTGCGGTTGAGCGCATCCCGTGTGGCCACCGCGTCCGCCGGGGAGATTGTCCCCCCGCCGCCGTCGCCGACCACCTGCTGAATCACGAATGCAATCACCACCACCACAATCGCCAGCGCGAACAGCCCGACCGTCGCCACCGGCATGCTGATGCCGCCCGGCCGCGGCCGCGGTCCCAGCGTCCCCGGCGAAGGCCGCCGCGGAGGACGGGGCGCTCCCGCCGCCGGCTGCCCGAACGGCCGCCGGCCGGCGCCCTGCTGCCCTGCCGGGCCCGGCACCGTCGCTGCCGGCGGAGGCGGGGCCGCCACCGGCGCCTGGCGCCCCGGGATTCCCTCGCCAAGGTAGACCGGGCAGGTCACATGCTCCGCGCCAAGGCAATACCGCTCCTGGTGCGGAAGCGCAATCCGCGTGGGGGTCTCGAGCCGGTAGCAGCGGTGCGCTTCGGTCGCATACGTCGCGTGCGAATCCGCATCGTCCGCCAGCCCGAGATACGGGCATACCTGCGAATACTCTTCCTGCGTCACGCCCTCTCCTGTCCCCGGGGGCTATCCCACCACCGCGGCCCATCCTACCAGCATTCCGCAATACGGGAACCGCCCCCGCAGCGCGCCGGCCGTTCCGCCGGGCCGGTGGTTTGGGGGTGGGGGCGCCCCTTGCGGAGCGCCCCCGTGCGACGGGGAGGACAATGTCGCCAGGCGTCCTTTGGTCAGGAGGCCGCCTGCCTCAAATGACGGCCGCGCTGGCACCTTCCCCCAGAGACCGTTCCCGGACGGTTCGGTAGCCAGTTGGGTGCGCCTGTCATACCATCAATGAAGGCGAAACCGGCCGGGCTCCCCGCCCCGTCACCGCATCGCCCGCACGCGCGCCGCGGGTTGACAGCACCTCGTGCTATGCTACCCTTCTCCCTTGGCGCTTATTGACTGGCGAACCTTCTGAGTTTGCACAGGTCGTAAAGCTGCGTGCTTGAAGACGGCTCTGCGCATGGGGAACCAGCGCGGGGCGCTGTTCACGAACAGGCTTTCCGGCCTGTTTTCGTGCCCAAAACTCCAGGTGGCCCTCCCGGCCCCGTCCTTGGTGCCCTCGCGGGCGCCGCCAAATGCTGAATTGCAGGGGAAGCAGGAATGCCGACCATCAACCAGCTCGTTCGCAAAGGACGAACCAAGAAGACGAAGAAGTCGGGCGCGCCTGCCCTGCTCTTCAGCTTCAACTCCAATACCGGCAAGCTGACCAAGTCGACCCGGCGCGGCAACCCGCAGAAGCGCGGCGTCTGCACCCAGGTCCGCACCCAGACGCCGAAGAAGCCGAACTCCGCGCTCCGCAAAGTCGCCCGCGTGCGCCTCGTCAACGGCATCGAAGTCACGGCCTACATCCCCGGCGAAGGGCACAACCTCCAGGAGCACTCCGTCGTCCTCGTCCGCGGCGGCCGCGTCAAAGACCTGCCGGGCGTCCGCTACCACATCGTCCGCGGCGCCCTCGATGCCGCCGGGGTCAACAACCGCAAGCAGGGCCGGTCCAAGTACGGCACCCGCAAGAACGCCCAGCCCGCCGCCGGCCGCAAGCGCTAACCAGCCAAGGAAGTATCCCGGAGTCCACCCATGGCCCGACGCACCAAGCCTGAGAAACGCCCCATCCCGCCCGACCCCCGCTACGGCAACGTCCACCTGCAGATCTTCATCAATAAGCTCATGCGGCGTGGCAAGAAGAGCGTCGCCGAGAAGGTCGTCTACGGCGCGCTCGAGCGGATCCAGAACCAGACCGGCCGCGACCCGCTCGACGTGTTCCAGCAGGCCATCCGCCAGGCCACGCCGGTCCTCGAAGTCAAGCCCCGCCGGGTCGGCGGCGCCACCTACCAGGTGCCCGTCGAAATCCGGCCCGACCGCCGCATCGCCCTCGCCATGCGCTGGATCCTCAACGCCGCCCGCAATCGCAACGGCCGCTCCATGAGCGAAAAGCTCGCCGCCGAGCTCCTCGATGCTGCCAACGGCACGGGCGCCGCGATCAAGCGCCGCGACGATACCCACCGGATGGCGGAGGCCAACCGCGCCTTCGTCCATTACCGCTGGTAAGCCAGGAGTCCCATGCCCCGCAACGCCGACCTCGAACGCATCCGGAACATCGGCATCATTGCCCACATCGACGCGGGCAAGACCACCGTGTCCGAGCGCATCCTCTTCTACACGGGCAAGACGTATAAGCTCGGCGAAGTCCATGAAGGCGCCGCCACCATGGACTGGATGGAGCAGGAGCGCGAACGCGGCATCACCATCACTGCCGCCGCCACTACCTGCGAGTGGCGCGACCACCAGATCAACCTCATCGATACCCCCGGCCACGTCGACTTCACCGCCGAGGTCGAGCGCTCCCTCCGCGTCCTCGACGGCGGCGTCGTCGTCTTCGATGCCGTCGCCGGCGTCGAACCCCAGTCCGAAACCGTGTGGCGCCAGGCCGACCGCTATGGCGTCCCCCGGATCGCCTTCGTCAACAAGATGGACCGCGTCGGCGCCGACTTCTGGCGGACCGTCGAAATGATGAAGGACCGCCTCGGCGCCAACCCCGTCCCGATCCAGATCCCGGTCGGCGCCGAATCTGATTTCGACGGCTGCATCGACCTCATCGAAATGTGCTGGTGGTGGTTCGGCGGCGAAAAAGGCGATAAGCCCGAGCGCCGCGAAATCCCGGCGCACCTCCGCGAAGCCGCCGAACAGGCCCGCGAGCAGCTCATCGAAGGCATCGGCAACGTCGACGACCAGATCGCCATCGCCTACCTCGAAGGCCACGAGATCGGCGTCCACGAATTGAAGACGGCCATCCGCCGCGCCACCCTCCACAGCCTCGCCCAGCCCGTCCTCTGCGGCTCCGCGCTCAAGAACAAGGGCGTCCAGCTCATGCTCGACGCCGTCGTCGACTACCTCCCCAGCCCGCTCGATATCCCGCCGGTCAAGGGCGTCGACCCCAAGAACGGCGGCGAAGTCGTCCGGCACGCCGCCGACGACGAGCCGCTCGCTGCGATCGCGTTCAAAATCGTCTCCGACCCCTACGTCGGCCGCCTCGCCTACATCCGCGTTTACTCCGGCGTCCTCAAGGCCGGCGAGACGGTGCTCAACTCCACCAAGCAGGAGCGCGAGCGCATCGGCCGCCTCCTCCAGATGCACGCCAACCAGCGCGAAGAGATCACCGAGATGGGCGCGGGCGGCATCTGCGCGGCCGTCGGCCTGAAGCAGACCTTCACCGGCGACACCCTCTGCGCGCCCGATGCCCCCATCATCCTCGAGAGCATCCAGTTCCCCGAGCCCGTCATCCGCGTCGCCCTCGAACCGAAGAGCAAGGAAGACCAGGACAAGCTCGCCACCGCCCTCTCGAAGATGGCCGAGGAAGACCCCACCTTCCACTGGACCTTCGATGAGGAGGCCGGCCAGACCATCATCTCCGGCATGGGCGAGCTCCACCTCGAAGTCATCGTCGACCGCATGAAGCGCGAGCACAAAGTCGAGGCGAACGTCGGCCGGCCCCAGGTCTCCTACCGCGAGGCCATCACCCGCCCGGCGAAGGCCGAAGGCCGCTTCGTCCGCCAGTCCGGCGGCCGCGGCCAGTACGGCGTCGTCGTCCTCGAGGTCGAGCCGCTCGAGCGCGGCCAGGGCTTCGTCTTCGAAAACCGGATCGTCGGCGGCGCCGTCCCGAAGGAATACATCCCCGCCGTCCAGCAGGGCGTGAAGGAAGCGCTCCAGGGCGGCGTCGTGGCCGGCTACCCCGTCCTCGATATCAAGGTCGCCCTCGTCGACGGCTCCTACCACCCCGTCGACTCCTCGGAAATGGCCTTCAAGAACGCCGGCTCCATCGGCGTCAAAGAGGCCATCAAGAAGGCCGGCCCGATCCTCCTCGAACCGATCATGAAGGTCGAGGTCCGCTGCCCCGAGGAGTACTTCGGCGCTGTCGTCGGCGACATCAACAGCCGCCGCGGCATGATCCTCGGCACGGAATCGATGGGCAAAACGCAGATTGTGCACGCCATGGTCCCGCTCGCCGAGACCTTTGGCTACTCCACCGAACTCCGCTCCATCACTCAGGGGCGCGCCAGCTACAGCATGGAGTTCGACCACTACGAAGAGGTCCCCAAGAACATCGCGGCCACGCTCGTCAAGCAGGCTGTCGGCTAACCATCAACCACCGCCCACCCGGGCAAGCAGGAAAGGATAGATACCATGGCGAAGGCGAAATTTGAGAGGACGAAACCGCACGTCAACGTAGGGACGATCGGGCACGTTGACCACGGGAAGACGTCGTTGACGGCGGCGATCACGAAGGTGCTCGCCCTGAAGGGGGAAGCGGAGTACCGGCCGTTCGACTCGATCGACAATGCGCCGGAGGAGCGTGCGCGCGGCATCACGATTGCGATTGCGCACGTGGAGTACGAGACCGACAAGCGGCACTACGCGCACGTCGACTGCCCGGGCCATGCGGACTACATCAAGAACATGATCACGGGTGCGGCCCAGATGGACGGGGCGATCCTGGTGGTGGCCGCGCCCGAGGGGCCGATGCCGCAGACGCGGGAGCACGTCCTCCTGGCGCGGCAGGTGGAAGTGCCGGCGCTGGTCGTCTTCCTGAACAAGGTGGACATGATGGAGGACCCGGAGCTCCTCGAGCTGGTGGAGCTGGAGCTGCGGGAGCTCCTGACCTCGCAGGGCTTCCCGGGCGATGAGGTGCCGATCATCCGCGGCTCGGCGCTGAAGGCGCTGGAGTCGACCTCGACCGACCCGAATGCGCCCGAGTACAAGTGCATCTGGGAGCTGATGGATGCGGTCGACAACTACATCCCGACGCCGGTGCGGCCGCTCGATAAGCCGTTCCTGATGCCGATCGAGGACGTTTTCGGCATCAAGGGGCGCGGCACGGTGGTGACCGGCCGGATCGAGCGCGGGGTGGTGAAGGTCGGCGACGAAGTGGAGATCGTCGGCCTGCGGGAGACGAAGAAGACGACCGTCACGGGCGTCGAGATGTTCAAGAAGATGCTGGACGAAGGCCAGGCGGGCGACAACGTCGGCTGCCTCCTGCGCGGCATCGAGCGGGATGAGGTGGAGCGCGGGCAGGTGCTCTGCAAGCCGGGGAGCATCAAGCCGCACACGAAGTTCGAGGCCCAGGTGTACGTCCTCTCCAAGGAAGAGGGCGGGCGCCACACCCCGTTCTTCAACGGCTACCGGCCCCAGTTCTACGTCCGCACCACCGACGTCACCGGCACCATCCACCTGCCCGAGGGCGTCGAAATGGTCATGCCCGGCGACAACATCACCATGACCGTCGAACTCATCCAGCCCGTCGCCATCGAAGACGGCCTCCGCTTCGCCATCCGCGAAGGCGGCCGCACCGTCGGCGCCGGCGTCGTCACCAAGATCCTCGCCTGAGGCACAGGACACCCGAGGGGACCGGCACCATGGCACGACAACAAATCCGCATCAAGCTCAAAGCCTTCGACCACCGCCTGCTCGACCAGTCGGCGCGGCAGATCGTGGAGGCGGCAGAGCGGACTGGCGCGGCCGTCGCCGGGCCGGTCCCGCTTCCGACCTCCATCGAGAAGTTCACCGTCATCCGCGGCCCCCACATTCACAAGGACGGCCGCGAGCAGTTCGAAATCCGCACCCACAAGCGGCTGATCGACATCATCGAGCCCACCTCCAAAACCGTTGACACCCTCATGCGGCTCCAGCTCCCCAGCGGAGTCGACATCGAGATCAAGCTGTGACCGCCATGACCATCGAAGGAATGCTCGGCCGCAAACTGGGGACAACCCAGGTCTTCGACGCACAGGGCAGGCTGCGCGGCGTCACCGCCGTGGAGGTGGGCCCCTGCTACGTCACGCTCATCCGCACCCCCGAGAAGGACGGCTACAGCGCCATCCAGGTCGGCTACCAGGAGGACCGCCGCCTCAATAAGCCCGAGACCGGCCACCTCCGCGCCGCCGGCGGCCTGAAGCTCCGCCACCTCGCCGAGTTCCGCACCGACGGCACCGCAACCTACAGCCTCGGCGACCGCCTCGGCGTCGAGCTCTTCGAAGTCGGCAGCCGCGTCGATGTCACCGGAACCTCCAAGGGCCGCGGCTACCAGGGCGGCGTCAAGCGCCACGGCTTCCGGGGCGGCCCCCGCACCCACGGCCAGAGCGACCGCCATCGCGCCCCCGGCTCCATCGGCTCAGGCACCACCCCGGGCCGCGTCCTCAAAGGCACCCGCATGGCCGGCCACATGGGCGCCGAGCGCGTGACCGTCCGCAACCTCGAGGTCGTCACCCGCAACGACGAGGCGGGGATCATCTTCGTTGCTGGCTCCGTGCCCGGCCCGAAGGGCGGCCTCGTCCGCATCCGCAAGGCAAGGAAGGTATCGAAATGAAGCTTCCCGTCTTCGATACCGCAGGCAACCGCATCCGCGAAATCGATGCCGCCGATGAGGTGTTCGCGATCGAGCCGAACGGCGCCGTGCTCCACCAGGCCTACGTCGCCCAGATGGCCAACCGGCGCGCCGGCCTCGCGAACACCAAGCGCCGGGGCGAAGTCGCCGGCTCCACCATCAAAATCCGGCGCCAGAAGGGCCTCGGCCGCTCCCGCCAGGGCTCCATCCGCGCGCCGCACCACGTCGGCGGCGGCTCGGCCCACGGCCCCAAGCCGCACAGCTTCGCGAAGCAGCTCCCCCGCACGATGAAGCGGCTCGCCCTGCGCTCCGCCCTCAGCAACCACGCGCAGAACGGCAGCCTGCTCGTCGTCGATGGCCTCGCCGCCCCGGACGGCAAGACGCGCACCGTCCAGGCGGTCCTCGATGCCCTCAAGGTCGATCGCCGGGCCATCATCGTCAGCGGCGAGCACAACCCCGAACTCACCCGCGCCGCCCGCAATATCGAAAACGTCAAAGCGCTGCCCGCGCAGAACCTGAACGTCGTCGACCTCCTCAACGCCCACCACGTCGTGATGAGCGAAGACGCCGTCCGCAAGTGCGAGGCGCTCTGGGGCGGCGCCAACGTCAAGCCGCAGCGCGGCCGCACCCGGGAGGCAGTCTGATGCCGAACGAACTCCATCCCTACGCCGTCCTCATCCGGCCGATCATCACCGAGAAGTCGACCATCCTGGCCAGCCAGGACAAGTACGTCTTCGAGGTCGACCCGCGGGCCAACAAGGCCCAGATCAAAGAAGCCGTCCAGCTCGCCTTCAACGTCCGTGTTGCCGACGTCAACACCATCACGATGAAAGGCAAGCCCCGCCGTTTCGGTCGCCGCGTCGTGCACCGGCCGAACTGGAAGAAGGCGATCGTCACGCTCGTCCCGGGCGACAAAATCGAACTGTTCGAGGGGGTCTAGGCCATGCCGATTAAGCAGTACAAGCCCACGTCCCCCGGCCGCCGCAACGCCAGCGGCGATACCTTCGCCGATATCACCAAAGAACGCCCGGAGAAGTCGCTCGTCGTCTCCCTCCGGAAGAAGTCGGCCGGCCGCAATAACCAGGGCCGCATCACCGTCCGCCACCGCGGCGGCGGCAACCGCCGGCTCTACCGCATCATCGACTGGAAGCGCGAGAAGCACGGCATCCCTGCCAGGGTCGTCGCCATCGAGTACGACCCGAACCGCACCGCCCGCATCGCGCTCCTCCAGTACGCTGACGGCGAAAAGCGGTACATCCTCGCGCCGAACGGCCTCACCGTCGGTGCCACGCTCGTCAGCGGCCCCGATGCCGAGGTCCGCGTGGGCAACGCCCTGCCCCTCGCCAACATGCCCACCGGCACCCAGATCCACAACATCGAACTCACCCCCGGCAAGGGCGGCCAGCTCGTCCGCAGCGCCGGCGCCGCCGCCCAGCTCATGGCCAAGGAGGGCGAGTACGCCCTCGTCCGCCTGCCCAGCGGCGAAATGCGGCGCGTGCGCATCGAATGCATGGCCACCGTCGGCCAGGTCGGCAACCTCGAGCACTCCCTCATCAAGCTCGGCAAGGCCGGCCGCAGCCGCCACCGCGGCCGCCGGCCCGAAGTCCGCGGCGCCGTCATGAACCCGCGCGACCATCCGCACGGCGGCGGCGAAGGCCGCGCACCCGTCGGCATGCCCGGGCCCAAAACCCCGTGGGGCAAGCCGGCCCTCGGCTACCGCACCCGCAACAACAAGCGCACCGATAAGTACATCGTGCGGCGCAGGTCGTAGGAGAGGAGCACGACATGTCCCGTTCGACCAAGAAAGGCCCGTTTGTCCATCCCAAGCTCGAAAAGAAGGTGATGGCCATGCGGAACGCCCAGAACCGGACGGTCATCAAGACCTGGTCCCGGGCGTCCACCATCCTCCCGGAGATGATCGGGCTCACCATCGCCGTCCACGACGGCCGGCGCCACGTGCCCGTCTTCATCACCGAGAACATGGTCGGCCACCGGCTCGGCGAATTCGCGCCGACCCGCACCTTCCGCGGCCACGTCGCCAAGAGCGATAAGCAGAGCAAGGTGAGGCGGTAGCCATGGAAGTCCGAGCCGTTACCCGCGGCATGCCCGCATCCCCCCGCAAGGTGCGCCTCATCCTCGAACGCCTGCCCGGCCTCTCCGTGGACCAGGCCCTGGCGCTCCTCCGCTACGTGCCCTCTCCCCACGCCCGCACCATCTCCAAGACGGTGCTCTCTGCCGCCGCCAACGCAGAGAACAACTACAACCTCGATGTGGACGAGCTCTACATCAAGCGCGCCTACGCCGATGAGGGTCGCACCCTCAAGCGCTTCCGGCCGCGCTCCCGGGGCCGGGTCAGCCCCATCCTCAAGCGCTCCAGCCACATCACCATCATCCTCGACCAGAGGGAGGCCTAGCCCATGGGCCAGAAAGTCCACCCCCACGGCTTCCGCCTCGGCATCCTCTACGACTGGGAATCGAAGTGGTTCGCCGACCGCGACTACACCCAGAAGCTCCACCAGGACATCGACCTCCGCAACTTCGTCCTGCGTGAGCTGCGCGATGCCGCCATCAGCCGCATCGAAATCGACCGGAACGCGAACCTCACCACCATCACCATCCACACCGCCAAACCCGGCATCGTCATCGGCCGCGGCGGCGCCAAGGTCGAGGAGCTCCGCAACACGCTCGAGCGCTACACCGGCGGACGCGTCCGCGTAAACATCCAGGAAATCCGCGTCCCCGAGCTCGACGCCTACCTCGTTGCCCGCTCCGTCGCCGACCAGCTCGAGCGGCGCGTCGCCTTCCGGCGCGCCATCAAGCAGGCCGTCCAGCGCACCATGCAGCGCGGCGCCCGCGGCTGCCGGATCACCATCTCCGGGCGGCTCGGCGGCGCTGAAATGTCCCGGCGCGAAACCGAAACCCAGGGCCGCGTCCCGCGCCATACCCTCCGCGCCGATATCGACTACGGCCTCGCCGAAGCCCTCACCACCTTCGGCACCATCGGCGTCAAAGTCTGGATCTACAAGGGCGATGTCCTCCCCCAGCGCGCCGAGCGCGCCGCCGAAGAGCCCGCCCCCGAGCCCGCGCTCGTCGCGCCCCGCGCTGCCGAACCCGACGGCCCGGCCCATACCGCCATCTCCATGGAGCAGCAGGCCGCCGTCCGCGAATCCACCGAGGGGGCTCACTGATGCTGCAGCCACGACGCGTCAAGCACCGCAAGCAGCACCGCGGCCGGATGGATGGCTCCGCCCAGGCCGGCAACTACGTCGCCTTCGGCGAGTGGGGGCTCCAGGCCCAGGGCGCTGCCTGGATCGATGCCCGCCACATCGAATCCGCCCGCCGCGCCATCACCCACGAAATGAAGCGCGGCGGCAAGGTCTGGATCCGCATCTTCCCCGACAAGCCCGTCACGGCGAAACCCGCCGAAACCCGCATGGGCTCCGGCAAGGGCGCACCCGACCGCTGGGTCGCCGTCGTCAAGCCTAACCGCATCATGTTCGAAGTCGCCGGGGTGCCCGAGCCCGTGGCCAAAGAGGCCCTCCGCCTCGCCGCCCACAAGCTCCCCGTGCCGACCAAGATCGTCCGACGCGAAGAGGCGGTGATCTGAGATGGCAAAGAAAGCCCAGGACTACCGTCAGCTCGACGATGCCCGGCTCGACCACGAAATCAACGAGGCCTACCGGGCGCTCTTCACCCTCCGCTTCCAGCACGCCTCCCGGCAGCTGGAAAACTACCGGGCCCTGCGGGATGCACGCCGCACCATCGCCCGGCTCCGCACCATCAAGCGCGAACGCCAGCTCGCCGCGCTCGCCGAACAGGAGAAGGCCCATGGGTAGCCAGCGCGTCCTCCAGGGCACCGTCGTTTCCAACAAAATGCAGAAGACCGTCGTCGTCGCCGTCGAACGGAAGAAAACCCACCGGCTCTACCACAAAGTCGTCACCGTCACCGGCCGCTACAAGGCCCACGACGAAAACAATGAGTGCCGCCTCGGCGACGTCGTCCGCATCCAGGAATGCCGCCCGCTCTCCAAGGAGAAGCGCTGGCGCGTCATCGAAATCGTCAGCCGCGGTGATGTCGCCGAGGTCGCACCCGAAACCATCGGCCGCGAGATCGAAGCGACAACCCAGGTCGCACCCAAGTCGGAGGTGAGCGCGTGATCCAGCAGGAAACCCGCCTCAAAGTTGCCGATAACTCCGGGGCGCGCTCCCTGCTCTGCATCCGCGTCCTCGGCGGCAGCAAGCGGCGCTACGCCCGCCCCGGCGATGTCATCGTCGCCTCCGTCAAGTCGGCCCAGCCCCACGGCAACATCAAAAAGGGCGACGTCGTCAAGGCCGTCGTCGTCCGCGTCGCCAAGGAGTACGGCCGCCCCGACGGCTCCTACATCCGCTTCGATGACAACGCCGCCGTCCTCCTCGCCAACGACGGCGAAAACCCCCGCGGCACCCGCATCTTCGGGCCCGTCGCCCGCGAACTGCGCGACCGCAACTTCATGAAAATCGTCTCCCTCGCGCCGGAGGTGCTCTAATGCCGGCCAAGATCAAGAAGGGCGATAAGGTCGTCGTCATCGCCGGCAAAGACCGCGGCAAGCGCGGCACCGTGCGCCAGGTCATCACCAAGCACAACCGGGTGATTGTCGAAGGCGTCAACATCGTCAAAAAGCACATGCGCGCCCGCCAGCCCGGCCAGGCCTCCCAGATCGTCGAGCGCGAAGCGCCCATCCACATCAGCAACGTCATGCTGATCGACCCGAACACCGACCAGCCCACCCGCGTCACCTTCCGGCGGCGCGAAGATGGCACCCTCGTCCGGGTCGGCAAACGCAGCGGAGAGGACATCGAATAATGCCGCCCCGCCTGAAAGAGAAGTACCAGAAGGAAGTTGCCCCCGCCCTGCAGCAGCAGTTCGGGTACCGCAACGTCATGCAGATCCCCCGCATCACTAAGGTCGCCGTCAACGTCGGCCTCGGCGAAGCCCTGCAGGACGCCAATGCGCTCGACCGGACTGCCGAGCAGATCATGGCGATCACCGGCCAGAAGCCCGTCATCACCCGCGCCAAGCGCTCCATCGCCAACTTCCGCCTCCGCGCCGGCAACCCCATCGGCGTCGCCGCAACCCTCCGCGGCGACCGCATGTACGAGTTCCTCGACCGGCTCATCGCCGCCGCCCTGCCGCGCATCCGCGACTTCCAGGGTCTCAACCCCAACGCCTTCGACGGCCGCGGCAACTACAGCCTCGGCCTGCGCGAACAGCTCATCTTCCCGGAGGTCGATTACGACCGCGTCGATAAGGTCCGCGGCCTCCAGGTCACCATCGTCACCACCGCCAAAACCGATGAAGAAGGGCGCCGCCTCCTCGAACTCATGGGCATGCCCTTCCGCAAGAACTAGGAGCACCGCGATGGCATCAAAAGGCATCGTCAACCGCGACCTCCGCCGCCGCGAACTCTACGAGAAGTACGCCGGCAAGCGCGTCGCCCTCAAAGCCGAACTGAAGAAGGCCTGGGGCGACCCCAAGCGCGTCGCCGAAATCTACGCCGAACTGCGCAAGCTGCCGCTCAACAGCAGCCCCACCCGGCTCCATAACCGCTGCCTCGTCACCGGCCGCCCGCGCGCCTATATCCGCAAGTTCGGCCTCTCGCGCATCACCATGCGCGAATACGCCCACCGGGGCCTCCTCCCCGGAGTCACCAAGTCCAGCTGGTAAGTGCGCAAGCAAACGCCAGGGGGAGATCGCACATGACCGTTAGTGACCCCATTGCTGACATGCTCACGCGCATCCGCAACGCGAACGCCGCGCGGCACGACGTCGTGAACATCCCCGCCTCCAGGATGAAAATCGCCATCGCAAAAGTCCTCAAGGAAGAGGGCTTCATCCGCGACTATCAGGTCATCGAGGAGCCGGGCAAACCCCAGCCCAACCTCCGCGTCGAGCTCAGCTACAGCGGCCGCAAACAGCCCGTCCTCAACGGTCTGCAGCGCGTCTCCAAGCCGGGCCTCCGCGTCTATGTCCAGCGCCGCGAAATCCCGCGCGTCTACGGCGGCCTCGGCATTGCCATCCTCTCCACGCCCAAGGGCGTGATGTCCGGGCAGGAAGCCCGCCGGCAGCAGGTCGGCGGCGAGCTTCTCTGCTACGTCTGGTAAGGGGGCCTGTACCGATGTCACGTATCGGCCGACAACCCGTTCCCGTCCCGCCCAACGTCACCATCACCATCGACGAACACAACCGCGTCGTCGTGAAAGGGCCGAAGGGCGAACTCTCCCGCCAGTTCCCGCCGGCCATCTCCTTCCAGCGGGAAGACGGCGTCATCACCGTCACCCGCCCCGACGACGAAGGCGATTCGCGCGCCCTCCACGGCCTCTCCCGGACGCTCCTCGCCAACATGGTCACCGGCGTAACCACCGGGTTCACGAAGGTCCTCGAAGTGCAGGGCGTCGGCTACCGCGCCCAGCTCCAGGGCTCCGCCCTCCAGCTCGCCCTCGGCTTCTCCCACCCCGTCATCGTCAACCCGCCCGAGGGCATCAAGTTCAGCGTCGATGGCCCGCGCATCACCGTCGAAGGCATCGATAAGGAGCGCGTCGGCCAGGTAGCCGCCAACATCCGCAAGATCCGTCCCCCGGAGCCCTACAAGGGCAAGGGCATCCGCTACCTCGGCGAGCGCGTCCGGCGCAAGGCCGGCAAGTCCGGGAAGGTTGGCAAGAAATGAGCACCACCACCAGCGTCCTCGCACGCAAGCGCCGCCACCTGCGCGTCCGCAAGAAAGTCTCGGGCACCCCGCAGCGGCCGCGCCTCAACGTCTTCCGCAGCGCCCAGCACATCTATGCCCAGGTCATCGACGATACCGTCGGCCGCACGCTCGTTGCTGCGAGCGACGTCGAGCCTGCCATCGCTGAACAGGCAAAGGGCAAGACCAAGACCGAGCGCGCGGCGCTGGTCGGCACCATCATCGCCGAACGCGCCCGCGCCAAAGGCATCGAAACCGTCGTGTTCGACCGCGGCGGCTTCCTCTATCACGGACGCGTCCGCGCGCTCGCCGAAGCCGCGCGCGAAGCGGGATTGGGGTTCTAAATGGCCGACAATCGCCCGGAACGGTTCGAACAGCCCGGCCCGGAGGATATCTCCGAAAAGGTCATCTACATCAACCGTGTCGCCAAGGTCGTCAAGGGCGGCCGCCGGTTCAGCTTCTCGGCCCTCGTCGTCGTCGGCGATGGCCGCGGCTCCGTCGGCGTCGGCCTGGGCAAGGCGAACGAGGTGCCCGAGGCGATCCGCAAAGGCTCCGCCCAGGCGCGCCGCAATATGGTCCGCATCCCCATGAAGGGCGGCACCATCAGCCACCCCGTCTGGGTCCGGTTCAAGGCCGCCAAGGTCATGCTCAAGCCTGCCAGCCACGGTACCGGCGTCATCGCCGGCGGCGCCGTTCGCTCCATCATGGAAGCCGCCGGCGTCACCGACGTCCTTGCCAAGACCTTCGGCTCCCGCAACCCGATCAATGTCGCCCAGGCCACCATCCGCGGCCTCGCAACCCTGCAGGATACCGATGGCGCCCGCGAACGCCGCCTCGCCATCGCCCGTGGAGAACAGTGAGATGGCTCGCCTCACCGTTACCTGGCGCAAGAGCGCCATCGGCTACAACAAGGAACAGAAAGACACCATCCGCAAGCTCGGCCTCCGCCGCCTCCAGCAGTCGGTCGAGGTCGAAGACAGCCCCGCCATCCGCGGCATGATTGCCAAGGTCAGCCACCTCATCGATGTCAAGGAAGGAGGCGCCTGATGCTCGGTGCCCACAATCTCCGGCCCCCGCGCGGCGCCACCCACGCCAGGAAGCGCGTCGGGCGCGGCAACTCCAGCGGCCACGGCACCTACGCCGGCCGCGGCCTCAAAGGCCAGCGCTCCCGCTCCGGCAAGAAGCTCGCCTACGACGCGTTCGAAGGCGGGCAGTTCCCCATCTCCCGCAAGTTCCACGTCCTCCGCGGCTTCAACAACAAGTGGCGCGTGCCCTTCCAGCCCGTCAACCTCGAAGCCCTTGAGCGCTTCGACGACGGCGCCACCGTCACCCCCGAGACCCTCAAGGCCGCCGGCATCCTCAAACACCTCCGCGAACCGGTGAAGATCCTCGGCCGCGGCGAGCTCACCCGGAAGCTTACCGTCGCCGCTCACGCCTTCAGCGCCACCGCGAAGGCCCGCATCGAAGCCGCCGGCGGCACCGCCACCGTCATCACCGCCAGCGAATCCCGGCAGTCCGCGGAGAAGGGAAGCTGACATGAGCGTCCAGGCAGCGCAGCGCCCCCGGCTCCTCCAGGCCATGGTCGACGCCTTCCGCCAGGAAGACGTCCGCCGGAAGCTGCTCTTCACGCTCGCCATGCTCGTCGTTTTCCGCTTCGTGGCGCACGTGCCGCTCCCGAATGTCGACCGCGACGCCCTCAAGCAGGCCTTCGAGGGCAACGCCCTCCTCGACTTCCTCAGCATCTTCTCCGGCGGCGCCCTCCAGAACCTCAGCGTCGCGGCCCTCGGCGTCTACCCGTACATCACCGCCTCAATCATCATGCAGATCCTCCAGCCGATCGTCCCCTCCCTGCGGGCGCTCGCGGAGGAAGGCGAGCAGGGCCGGCGCCGCATCCAGGTCATCACCCACTGGGTCGCCGTTCCCCTGGCGATGATCCAGGGCTACGGCCAGATCCTCTTCATCAACGCCCAGGGTAGCGACGTCGTGCGCGATTTCGGCTTCCAGAATGACGTCCTCGGCACCTTCGCGACGCTGTTCACCCTCGCCGCCGGCACCATGTTCCTCGTCTGGCTCGGCGAACTCATCACCGAGCACGGCATCGGCAACGGCGTCTCGCTCATCATCTTCGGCGGTATTGTCGCCACTCTCCCGTCACTCATCCCCAGTATCACCACCACCTCCATCCTCACGGTCCTCGCCTTCGCTGCCGGCGCGCTCGCCCTCATCTACCTCGTCGTCTTCTTCCAGGAAGCGCAGCGCCGCGTGCCGGTCCAGTACGCCCGCTCAGCCTTCCGCGGCGGCCGCATGTACCGCCAGCAGGGCCAGAGCCATATCCCCCTCCGCGTCAACATGGCCGGCATGATCCCGCTCATCTTCGCCTTCTCCATCATGATTCTCCCGGCCACCATCGCCTCCTACTTCGTCAACTCCGGCGGCTGGGTCGGCTCCGTCGCGAACTTCTTCGTCGACCAGTTCCAGGGCGGCCGCGGAGGCTCCGGAACCGGCTGGTACTGGCTCATCCTCTTCGTGCTGGTCGTCATCTTCACCTTCTTCTACACGATGGTGCAGTACCAGCAGCAGCAAATCGCCAAGAACCTCCAGCGCCAGGGAGCCTTCATCCCCGGCATCCGCCCCGGCCCGCCCACCGAGGCCTACCTCATGCGCGTCGTCACCCGCATCACCTGGGCCGGCGCCTTCTTCCTCGGCTTCGTCGCCATCATCCCGTTCTTCATCGGCCTCTTCACCGACGTCCGCGCCCTCACCATCTCGTCCACCGGCTTCCTCATCGTCGTCGCTGTCGTCCTCGACACCATGAAGCAGCTCGAGGCGCAGCTCCTCATGCGCAACTACGAGGGGTTCATTCGCTAACGTGTATATCGTCCTTCTTGGTCCACCAGGCGCCGGCAAGGGCACCCAGGCCCAGCGCATCGCTGCGGCCACCGGGCTCGTCCACATCTCCACCGGCGACATGTTCCGCGAGCACGTCCGCAACAACACCGAACTCGGCCAGCTCGCCAGCCAGTACATGTCGCGCGGCGAACTCGTCCCCGACGAGGTCACCATCAAAATGCTCCTCGAACGCATCAGCCGCGACGATGCAAAGGCCGGCGCCATGTTCGACGGCTTCCCCCGCAACGTCGTCCAGGCCAAAGCGCTCGATGAAGCCCTCGCCGCCCGCGGCGCCAAAGTGGACCGCGCCCTCCTCATCACCGTCTCCGATGAGGAGCTCGTCGCCCGCCTCGGCGGCCGCTGGATCTGCCGCAACTGCGGACGCCTCTACCACGAACGCAATGACCCGCCCAGGCAGCCCGGCATCTGCGATGCCTGCGGCGGCGAACTCTACCAGCGCGACGACGACCGCCCCGAGGTCGTCCGTGCCCGCCTCGAAAAGCAGAAACCCCCGGCCGACCTCATCGAGCACTACCGCAAGGCCGGTGTGCTCCGCGAAATCGATGGCGAGCGCTCCCTCGATGAGGTGACCGCCGCACTGCTGGAGGCCATCCGGTAACCGCAGCCATGGCGATCAAACTGAAGTCCGAGGACGAAATCCGGCTCATGCGCGAGGCAGGTCGCCTCGTGGGGCGCACCCTTGCCCAGATTCGGGAGATGGTGCGGCCCGGCCTCAACATCCTCGAGATCGAAGCGTTTGTCGCCCAGGAATTCAAAAAGGCCGGCGCAAAAGAGACATTCCGCAACTACCGGCCCTCGCCCCGCTACCCGCCCTACCCCTCCAACATCTGCATCAGCATCAACGAGCAGCTCGTCCACGGCATCCCGGTCGACCGCGAACTCAAGGAGGGCGATATCGTCACCTTCGACCTCGGCGCCACCCTCAACGGCTACGTCGGCGACGCGGCCATCACCGTCGGCGTCGGCAGGGTGAGCCCCCTGGCCGAAAAGCTCATGCGCGTCACCGAGGAAGCCCTCTGGGCCGGTATCCGCGCCGCCCGCGCCGGCAACTACCTCAACGACATCCGCGGCGCCATCGAAGACGCGATCCGGCCGCACGGATTTGGTATCGTAAAAGGGTATGGCGGCCACGGTGTCGGCCGCGATATGCACGAAGAGCCGCACGTCGAAAACTATCGGCAGCGCTTCCGCGGGCCCGAGCTCAAGCCCGGGCTCGTCCTCGCGCTCGAACCCATGGTCACCGCCGGTTCGCCGGAGGTCGTCGAAGGCCCCGACGGCTGGACCGTAAGCACGAAAGACGGTAGCTTATGCTGTCATTTCGAGCATACCATCGCCATCCGCGCCGAGGGTGAGGCCGAAGTCCTCACCCTCCCATGACGTTCCGAACTCCACCGCACGAGGGTCTATGGCAAAAAAGGACGCGATCGAAGTCGAGGGCACCGTGGTTGAACCCCTCCCCAACGCCATGTTCAAGGTCGAGCTGGCCAACGGCCACGAAGTGCTCGCCCATGTCAGCGGAAAGATCCGGATGAACTTCATCCGCATCCTCCCCGGCGATCGCGTCCTCGTCGAACTCTCGCCCTACGACCTCACGCGCGGGCGAATCACCTACCGATTCAAATAGGCCGACCGGGCCGCGACCAGGAGAGCCATGAAAGTACGAGCATCCGTCAAACCACGCTGCGACAAGTGCAAGGTCATCCGCCGGCACGGTCGCGTCATGGTCATTTGCGAAAATCCCAAGCATAAGCAGCGCCAGGGGTAAGGCCGCATGGCACGTATCGCAGGAGTCGACATCCCAGCCGACAAGCGACTCGAAGTCGCCCTCACCTACATCTATGGCATCGGCCCGACCCGCGCCAAAGAGGTCCTCGCCGCCACCGGTATCTCTCCCGATGCCCGCGCGCGCGACCTCACCGACGAAGAAATCCTTCGCATCCGCGACTTCATCGAGAAGAACTACGTCGTCGAAGGCGACCTCCGCCGCGAAGTTCGCCAGAACATCGCGCGCCTGATTGAAATCAATTGCTACCGCGGCCAGCGCCACCGCCGCAACCTCCCCGTCCGCGGCCAGCGCACCCGCACCAACGCCCGCCAGAAGCGCGGCGCCCGCAAGACCGTCGCCGGCAAGAAGCGCGCAGGAAAGAAGTAACAGGAGCTCCCCATGGCCGACCAGAAACGAGCCGACCAGAAGCGCGGCGCCGACAAGAACCGCCGCCTCAAGCGCCGCGAACGCAAATCCATCCCCCGCGGGCGTGCCTACATCAAGAGCACGTTCAACAACACGCTCGTCACCCTCACCGACCCCAACGGCAACGTCATCGCCTGGGCATCGGCCGGCGCCTCCGGCTTCAAGGGCTCCCGCAAAGGCACCCCCTTCGCCGCCCAGATGGCCAGCGAAAACGCCGCCCGCCGCGCCATGGAGCACGGCCTCCAGTCCGTTGAGGTCTACGTCCGCGGCGCCGGTAGCGGCCGCGAAGCCGCCATCCGCTCCCTCCAGGCCGCCGGCCTCACCATCACCGCCATCCGCGACGTTACCCCTATCCCCCACAACGGCTGCCGCCCGCCCAAGCGGCGCCGCGTCTAGGAGCTCGAATCCCCTATGGCACGCTACACCGGCCCCGTCTGCCGCCTCTGCCGCCGCCACGGCGAAAAGCTCTTCCTCAAGGGCGAACGCTGCTTCACGCCCAAGTGCGCCTTCGAGCGCCGGCCCAACCCGCCCGGCCCGCGGCCGGCCCGCCGCCGCAAAATTAGCGACCGCGGCCTCCAGCTCCGCGAAAAGCAGCGCGCACGCGCCTCTTACGGCGTCCTCGAAAAGCAGTTCGTCCGCTACTACAAGGAAGCCATCCGCCGCCCCGGCGTCTCGGGCGAAAACCTCGTCCGGCTCCTCGAGACCCGGCTCGACAACATCGTCTACCGCCTCGGGTTCGCCGATTCGCGCGCCCAGGCCCGCCAGATCGTCCGCCACGGCCTCATCGCCGTGAACGGCAAGAAGATGGACATCCCCTCCGCTCACCTCAAAGAGGGCGATACCGTCTCCTTCACCCCGCGCGGCCAGCGCAGCGAGTTCTTCAAAATCCTCCAGGAAAACATCAAGTCCAAGAACCCGCCATCGTGGCTCTCCCTCGACCTGGCGAACATGACCGGCAAAGTCACCGCTCCGCCGGCCGTCGTCCCCGGCGAAACCCACCTCTTCAACGAAAACGTCATCATCGAGTACTACTCGCGCTAACCCCGTCAGCGGTTGAGGGCACCCACTATGGATTCACTCGAAGTGACCGGGCAATCGGCTGAAGCCGCACACCCCCGGCTCAGCGTCGAAGAACAGACCGATACTTACGCTCGCCTCGTCGCCGAACCGCTCGAGGCCGGCTACGGCATCACCCTCGGCAATGCGCTCCGCCGCGTCCTCCTCTCTTCCCTCGAAGGCGCGGCCATCACCCACGTGCGCATCGACCAGGTCCAGCACGAATTCTCCACCATCCCCGGCATGGCCGAGGACACCACCGAGTTCCTCCTCAACGTCAAGGAGGTCCGCCTCAAGCCGATCTCGAACCGGCCAGCCACCATCAGCCTCGATGTCGAAGGTCCCGCGGTCATCACCGCGGCCGACCTCCAGGTCCCGGCCGATTTTGAGCTGGTCAACCCCGGCCTCTACCTCGGCCGTCTCGAGACCCCCGGCAGCCGCATCTCCGCCGAATTCCATGCGCAGACCGGCAAGGGCTACCAGCCGGCCGGCTCCGTCGAAGGGCTCCCCCTCGGCTACATCCCGGTCGACGCCATCTTCACCCCCATCCGCAAGGTCAACTACCGCGTCGAAAAGACCCGCGTCGGCCAGTCCACCAACTTCGACCGCCTCATCCTCGAAGTCTGGACCGACGGCACCATCGACCCTGTCGAAGCCGTCGGCATGAGCGCCGAGATCCTCGTCGAGCAGTTCACCCTCTTCATCCAGCACGTCCGGCCCGAGCTCGCCCACGCCTACCATCCCGCCCTCGGCTCCGGCGCTGCCGGCGGGCTCCTGATGGCGCCCGACCGCTACAACACCCCGATCGAGGACCTCAACCTCTCCGTCCGCGCCTACAACTGCCTCAAGCGCTCCGGCCTCATGACCGTCGGACAGGTCCTCGAAAAGAGCGAAGACGAACTCCTCGGCCTCCGCAACTTCGGCCGCAAGTCCTACGACGAGCTGCGCGAGCGGCTGGCCGAACTCGGCTATATCGACCCCGACCAGCCCGGGCTCGTCCCCCTGGTCGACCAGCCGGCCCGGCCCGGTGCCCGCGCCGGCCGGCCCGCCCCAGCCCCCGCACGACCCGCGCCGCGCACCAGCGCCGTCATCATGGATGACGAAGAAGAAGACGAAGAAAACCTGAGCGCCCTCGGCAAGGCCCTCAAAGAAGCGCTGCTCAAAGACGGCAGCGCCGAGGACCTCATCGGCGCCGACGACGAGGAGTAGCCCCATGCGACACCGCGTAGCCGGCCGCCACCTCGGCCGCGAAACCTCCCACCGGATGGCCCTCTACCGGAACCTGGTCACCGACCTCCTCCGGTACGAGAAGATCACTACCACCGAGGCCAAGGCCAAGGAGATCCGCCCCATGGCCGAGCGGATCATCACCCTCGGCCGCCGCGGCGACCTCCACGCCCGGCGCCAGGCCCTCCGCTTCCTCTACGACCCGAAGGTCGTCAAGAAGGTGTTCGATGACATCGGCCCGCGGATGAAAGACCGTCCCGGCGGCTACCTGCGCATCACCGCCCTCGAGCCCCGCAAAGGCGACGGCGCCCGGATGGCCACCATCGAACTCGTCGACATCGCCGGCGCGGTCGCGATGCCCCGCCCGAACCGGGTGACGGCCCCGCCGTCGCAGCGCCGTACCCCAACGCCCGGCGCCGCCGCAGCTGCGGCCGCAGCCGCCGAGATCGAAGCGGCCCGCGCCGCCGAAACCGAAGCCGCCGAGGCCGCAGCTGAGGAAGCCTCCGAAGCCGCTGCCGAACCGGAGGCGTCGGCCGAAACCGCTGCCGAACCCGCCGAAGAATCCGCCGAAGGCGGCGAGGCCGCCGGGGAGGAGAAGAACGACTGACCCCACCGCCGCGAAACGGTTCGCGGCAACGGTCAGCTACGACGGGACCGACTTCGTCGGCTCCCAGGTCCAGCCCAACGGCCGGACCGTCCAGGAAGAACTCGAACGCGCTGCCGCGCGGCTCTTCGGAGCTCCGGTGCGCGTCGAACTCGCAGGGCGCACCGATTCCGGCGTCCACGCGAGAGGCCAGGTGGCCGCCTTCACCGCCGCAACCCGGCTCGAAGCGGCCGCCATCGGGCGAGCGCTCAACGCGCTCCTGCCCGAAGATGTAGCAGTACGCGCTGTGCGCGAAGTCCCGCCGGGGTTCGACCCCCGCCGCTGGGCCCGCCGCCGCCGCTACCGCTACACCATCGCCAACGGCGAGGCGCGAGACCCCCTCGCGCGCCGCTACGCCTGGTACCTCGAGGGCACCCTCGATGAACCGGCCATGCAGCACCTCGCCGCAGCCTTCGCCGGCCGGCGCAACTTCAGCGCCTTCGCCGGCAAACTCGAACCCGGGCGCTCCCCCGTGCGCACCGTGTTCGAATCCGGGGTCCATCGCTCCGGCGATGAACTCCATATCGATATCGAGGCAGACGCGTTCCTGCCCCAGATGGTCCGGCGCATCGTCGCCGCCCTCGTCCGGGTCGGGCGCCATGCCGCAACAGAGGAGGAAATCGTCCGCCTGCTCGAACAGGCACGGCCCGGCAGCTTCAGCTACGTCGCTCCCGCCCGCGGCCTCTGTCTCGAACGCGTCTGGTACGACGAGGGATACCAACCATGAACACCACCGTCCGCATCAAAGCCTCCCAAATCTATAAGGACTGGCACGTCGTCGATGCCGCCGGCCAGCCCCTCGGCCGCGTCGCCACCCGCGTCGCCACCCTTCTGCGCGGCAAGCACAAGCCGACCTACGAGCCCCACCTCGATGACGGCGATTTCGTCATCGTCGTCAACGCCTCAAAGGTCCGTGTCTCCGGCAAGAAGGCGCAGGAAATCGTCTACTACCGCCACTCCGGCTACCCCGGCGGCCTCAAGGCGCGCAGCTTCACCGAGCAGCTCCAGCGCTTCCCCGAAAAGGTCATCGAGCGCGCCGTCTGGGGCATGCTCCCCAAGGGCCCCCTCGGCAAGCAGATGCTCCGCCACCTCAAGGTCTACGCCGGCCCGGACCATCCCCACCAGGCGCAGGTCATCGCCAGCCAGCGCGCCCAGGAAGCCCGCAAAGCCGCCCTCGAAGCCCTCGCCACCACGCCATACCGCCCGAAGGGCCTCCGGCCGCTCACCGCTGCCGAAGTGGTCGTCCCCGCCTCGCCCTCCAGCGAGGCCGCCGAGGTCGCAGCCCGCGCCCGCGCCCGCGTCATGAAGCAGGAGGCCGAGACCGCCGAAGAGGCCGCAGCGACCGCACCCGCTGCCGAGGAAGCCCCCGCAAAGGCCCCGCGCCGCCGGACCGCCGCCCCGGCAGCACAGGCCGAAACCGAAACCGCCGCCGAGCACGCGGCCGAAGCAAAGCCCGCACGCCGCCGCCGCGCGAAGGCTGAAGAGACCGAGGAGTAGCCACCATGGCCGAGCAGCAGTACTACTACGGCACTGGCCGCCGCAAGACCGCCGTCGCCCGCGTCCGCCTCATCCCCGGCCCCGGCGCCATCATCGTCAACGGCAAGCCGATGGAAGAGGTCTTCCCCCGCGAAACCCATCGCGTCGAAATCCTCGAACCCCTCCGCCGCCTCGGCCGTGAAGGCCGCTTCTCTGCCACCATCAAGTGCGCCGGCGGCGGAATCAGCGGCTGGGCCGGCGCCATCCAGATGGGCATCGCCCGCGCGCTCGTCGCCTCCGACCCCTCCCTGAAGCCCCTCCTCAAGCGGCCGGAAAACCTCCTCACGCGCGACCCCCGCATGAAGGAGCGCAAGAAGCCCGGCCTTAAGCGTGCCCGCAAGGCGCCCCAGTTCACCAAGCGCTAAGCGCACCGGATTCCGCAGGACGCAGCGCCCCGGGGGCCCCGCACTGGCGGGGCCCCCGCCGTTTGTCGCGCGTGTCACCGCGCCGCAACCGGCCCGTTCCCCGCTGCCCGCCCCGCACCGGCGCCCACGCTGCCGATCACCGCAGAGGGGGAGCTTCGTGAACAAGGGAAACCTCGTCTTCATCGGCGCACTCCTCGCTGCCGGGGCGCTCGCCTACCAGTCCACCATGGGCGCCGCATCGGCTCCCCCGCCCGAAACCACCCCTGCCCCCGCAGACGCCGGCGCCCACAGCGAGCCGGAGGTCGCCCGCGGCACCCCGACCCCTGCGGCCGACCCCCACACCGCCCCGGCCCGGCCCACGCCCTCCGTCACACCCTCCGTTGTCGCCGTCCCGACCACCCGCCTCACGCTCGACCAGGTCCGCTCGCTCCCCCGGACCCCTGGCGCCGCGCCGGCGGCCAACCCGTTCCGCCCCCGGTCCCCCGATGGTCCCGCCCCCGAGGCCCCGCCTCCCACCCCGACCCCCTCCCCTGCGGCCACACCGCCGGCCTCACCGACCGCTGCCGCGACGCCGCCGCCCGTGCAAACCCCGCCCGCCCCGGTGCCGCCGCCCACGGAGACCCCGCCGCCTGCCGCCCCCACGCCAACGCCGACTGTGCCGCCCGGCGGCCTGCCCTACCCGCCGCCGCTGCCGTCCCCGCCGGATGGCAGCCTCGCTGCGCCGCCCGCCGAGTAAACCGCCGTCCTGTCTTGTCTTACGGAAGGCGGCGGCCGGTCCCCAGCCGCAGTTCCAGCAGGTCATCCGGCTGCCCGAACCCGAACCGCCCGTACAGCGGCCGGCTGCGCGATGTCGGCCACAGGAGCACGGAGTCGACCCCGGCATCGCGGCAGGCCCCGAGCGCCGCTTCCAGCAGCGCAGCCCCGACCCCGGCGCCCCGGGCCGCCGGCACGACGTACATGCTCGTCACGTAGCCGTGCAGCTCTTCCTCGTCGCCCGGGTTCGGCACCTTCTCGATGAACTGCAGCCACGCGCACCCCGCTGCTGCGCCGTCTGCGGCCTCCGCGAGCCAGGCCCGCCAGCTGCTGCCCGGCTGCAGCCGCACAGCCATCCAGGGCACCGCCCGCGCGAGGAACGCCTCCAGCGGCTCGCTGGCCTGCCCCATCTCAGCGCGGAACGCATACCGCAGCCGCGCGAGCGCCCCCGCGTCTCCCGGGCCGGCCGGACGGATCGCTGCGCCGTCCACGGGCCGGCCTACTCGTCCTCGTCCAGGTCCATCCGCACCCGGTTGATCTCGTCCAGCGCCCAGCCCACGAACCGCTCCGCCGCCTCCGGCGTCGGGCCGGTCGCCGCCCGGCCGAGGTGCTGCTTCAGCGCAAGCCGGACCGGCATCATGTTCTTCCGCTGCCGGAAGAACCAGTACGCCCCTTCTTGCTTGCTCACGAAGTCGCCCGTGTAGGCATACCGGAGCGCCCGCACCGCGTTCAGCACCGCGTAGCCCGGCGTGGCATTTGCCAGCGCCCAGCCGAGCTCGTCGGCCATCGCTTCCAGGACCCAGCTCCGCGGAATGAGCGGGAACATCTCCTCCGGCGGGGGGCCGATGATTGCCCGCCCCTTCTCCCGCGCGACCGCGTAGTGGATGAGCAGGTCCGGGTCGCCCGGGTGGCCATGCCCGTCGACGAACGTCCGCGCCTCCGGCACCGTGCACAGGTGCAGCTCGAACGGCGGCGAGTGGCTCTCCACGTCCAGCGACGCGTCCGTCACGATGCTCAGCTCCAGCCCCGAACCCGGGCACGGCATCTCCGGGTCCATCAGCAGCTCCGCGACCACCCGCTGCTCGTCCTTGGTCAGCGGCCGCTCCACCACCGCCAGCATGTCGAAGTCCGACCGCAGGTACTGGAACGCTCCCATCGTCGCCGAGCCGTGCAGGTAGAGCCCGATGAGGTTCTCACCCAGCGCCCGGTCGAGCCGCCGCCCCACATCACGCGAAAAGCCCATGATCTTCCGTTGCAAATGCATGCCCGCACCCTACCTCGTGGTGTGACGCTCCAGGAACCCCATCACCGCCGCGCCCGCTTCTTCGCGAAACTCGATGAAGTACCCGTGCCGCCCTCCTCGTACAAGATACAGCTCCGCCCCCGGAATCCGCCCCGCCAGCAGCTCCGCATTCGCGGTCGGGTTGATCCGGTCCTCCGTCCCGTGGATCACCAGCACCGGCGCGCGGATCTCCGTCAGCCTCTCCCATGCATCGTGCCCCTGGCTGGCCTCGTAATGCAACCGCTGCGCGTACGCCGGGATCGGATTGCGCGCCCGTTCGCGCAAAAACGCCAGGTACTCCGGGTGCTCCGCCAGCCAGCCGGGACTCACCATCTCCTCCGCCAGCCAGGTCGCCGCCGACTCAGGGTCCTGCGGCCGGTTCCGCATCTTCGCGTCGACCTCCTCCGGCCGCTTCACCCCGTGCGCATCGCCGGGCGTCGTGCACCCGAGCACCACGCAGCGCACCCGCTCCGGGTAGTCGATGGCGATCCACTGGCAGATGCGGCCGCCCATCGAAATCCCGTACACATGCGCCCGGTCGATCCCCAGATGCCCGAGCAGCCCCACCGCATCCGCTGCCAGCATCCGCGTCGTGTACGGCGGCTCGGTCGGTTTGTCGCTCTGGCCGGTGCCCCGGTGGTCGTACACGATGACCTGGTACCGCGCCGCGAAGTCGTCCAGCACCGGGTCCCATCCGTGGTGGTCGCTCCCCTGCCCCATGACGAGCAGCAGCGGCTCGCCCGCACCGTGCACCTCGTAGTACAGCCGCACCCCGTTGCATACCGCGAACGGCATGACGGAACCCTACCGAATCGCTGTCCTCGGCGCAATCTCGTTCCAACCTGAACGAATTGCAAGGTTACGGGAAGCGATTGAACCAGAGCAGCCCCAGCGCTCCCCCCGCCAGCACCAGCACCCCCGCCAGCGCCGCGCCGGCCCAGGTCACATCCGTTCGCTCATCGTAGTACCCGATCCGGTCCCCAAGGTCCCGGTAGATGCTCGCCAGCTGGTCAGCGCCCGGCGCCTGGAACGCCCGCCCTCCCGTCGTCTCCGCAATCGCCTGCAGCGTCTCGACATCCGGCGGAACCCGCACCGTCCGCTGCCGCCCCTGCGGGTCGATGACCACTGCCACGCCGTCAGGCGTCCCCAGCGCGACCGCGTACACCGGGATGCCAGCCTCCGCCGCCAGCCGCGCCGCATCCAGCGGCTGGTACGTGCCGACCGTGTTCGCCCCGTCCGAGAGCAGCACGATCACCGCCGGGGCTGCTTCCCCCTCCGCGCGGATCGGCGCCTCCGGCGCCGGCGCGGGCCCCCCGCTCACCCCATCCGCGGGCGCGAGCGCGGCCTTCACCACGTCGACCGCCGTCGCCAGCGCGTCGCCCATCGCCGTCCCGCCGAGCGGCGACAGGCGGTCAATCGCCGCATGGACGCTCTCCTTCTCCGTCGTCGGTGCAACCAGCACGCTCACCCCGCTCGAAAACGCGATCAGGCTGACCCGGAACCCCTTCGGCAGACGGTCGACCAGCGTGTGCGCTGCCTCCTGCGCCGCTGCCATCCGCGTCGGGTTCACATCCGTAGCATTCATCGACCCCGAGACGTCGGTTACCAGCACCACCGTCCCCTCCTGCCGCGGGGTCTTCGTCACCAGCTGCGGCCTGGCCAGCGCGACAACCACTGCCGCGATGGCCAGCAGGTACAGCACCGGGGGGATGTGCCGCCGCCAGCCCGGGCTCGCTTCGACCACGTTCGCCAGCAGGTCGAGGTTGGTGAACCG
Source organism: Tepidiforma bonchosmolovskayae (assembly GCF_008838325.1). Classification (GTDB taxonomy): domain Bacteria; phylum Chloroflexota; class Dehalococcoidia; order Tepidiformales; family Tepidiformaceae; genus Tepidiforma; species Tepidiforma bonchosmolovskayae. The sequence continues at coordinate 1,887,115 of NZ_CP042829.1, forward strand.
TGCGGCGTACTTCGGCCGCCGCCGCTGCATCACCGCGTACAGCCCGGCCAGCACCGGCACCACGCCCAGCGCAAGCAGCATCCACGGCCACAGGAACGTCATCGCACCACCCCGTTCTCCAGCAGCCCTGCCGCGAACGGCCGCAGCCAGTCGCCGGCCGTCCACAGGACGATGTGGCGCGCCCCGGCCCGCCGGATCGCTGCCGCGACCTCTTGCCGCTCTTCCTGCGCCGCCACGGCAAACCGCTCCCGCAGCCGTTTCGACCCGGTATCGACACGCAGCCGCCGGCCTGTCTCCGGGTCGACCAGCCACAGCTCGCCCACGTCCGGCAGCTCCTGCTCCCTCGGGTCGCGAATCTCCACCGCTATCACATCATGCCGTCCGCACAGCTGGAGCAGCGGCCGCTCCCAGTCCCTCGGCCCGCGAAAGTCCGAAACGAGAATGACGAGCCGGCCGCGCCCCGCGACCCGGTCGACCCGCGCAATCGCCCGCCCGAGCGAGGCCGTCGCCCCCTCCGACGGCGGCTGCAGCCGGAGCGCCAGCAACAGCGCGAGCAGCCCCGCACGGCCCTGCGCCGGCCGCGTCAGCCGCTCCGTCACCCCGTCGAACTGGTAGACGCCGAGCGCGTTCCCGTGCCGCGTCGCGACGTGCCCCGCGGCCAGCGCCACGCCCTCGGCAACGTCGAACTTCCGCCGCTCGGCGGTGCCGAACAGCATCGATGGCGACGCATCGAGCACCAGCCACGTCGTCAGCACCCGCTCCGCGACGAACTCCCGCACATGGGGGACGAGCGTCCGCGCCGTCACGTTCCAGTCGATCCGCCGCACATCGTCGCCCGGCACGTACTCCCGCACCTGCGCCAGCTCGCTCCCCGCACCGAGGCCGTGCGACCGGAAATCGCCCGCCAGCAGGCTGCTCACCCGTCGCCCGATGCTGATATCGAGCGCCCGCAGCACGGCCTCCGGCATTGGCCCCGGGCCGGGCGCCTCCCGTCTCGGCCGGCGGACGGCCAGTCCGCTCACGCCGTTGCCCCGGCCGCCAGCTCGATGCGCGGAACCGGCACCGCCGCCAGGATCCCGTCCAGGATCCGGTCAGCCGTCACCCCTTCGGCCAGCGCCTGGTACGTCAGCACCATCCGGTGCCGCAGCACATCCCGCGCGAGGTCGTACACATCGCCGGGAAGCACATACGCCCGGCCGCGCAGCAGCGCTACCGCCCGCGCCGCATGGACCAGGTTGATGCTCCCCCGCGGGCTCGCGCCGAATGCGATGTGCTCCTTGTGCCGCACCAGCCCGAACCGCTCCGGGTGCCGCGTCGCGTTCGCCAGCGCGACCGCGTACTCCGCCACCGCCCGGTCGACGTACACCTCCTCCGTGAGCTGCTGGTACTTCGCCAGCTCCTCAATCGGGAGCACCTGCTTCACCTCCCCCACCGGCGCCAGCGACCGCTGCACGATCGCCAGCTCCTCCGCCTCCGCCGGGTAGTCCACCACCACCTTCATCATGAACCGGTCGACCTGCGCTTCCGGCAGCGGGTAGGTCCCCTCCGATTCGATCGGGTTCTGCGTGGCCATCACCAGGAACGGGTGCGGCACCCGGAACGTCTCCAGCCCGATCGTCACCTGCCGCTCCTGCATCACTTCCAGCAGCGCCGATTGCACCTTCGCCGGCGCCCGGTTGATCTCATCCGCAAGGAGGATGTTGCAGAACACCGGCCCTTTCTCGGCCACGAAGGTGCCCGTATCCGGCCGGTAGATCCGCGTCCCCACCAGGTCGCCCGGCACCAGGTCCGGCGTGAACTGCACCCGGTGGAACGTCCCGCCCAGCACCTCGGCGACCGTCTTCACCGTCAGCGTCTTTGCCAGTCCCGGAACGCCTTCGATCAGCAGATGGCCGTTCGCGAGCAACGCCACGAGCACCCGCTCGAGCATCTGCTCCTGCCCCACGATCACCCGCTTGATCTCGAACATGGCGGCTTCGAAGACCGCGTGGGCGCGCGCCGCGGCCTCCTGGCGCGATTCAGTGGTCCAGCTCGTCACTCGGAGTCCTCCACGGTCCGGGCTCGCAGGCCCGCAGCCACTACCGTGCCCCATCGCCCCGCAAACGCCGGTAAAGCGCGGTCTCCACCGCTCCGCAGCACAGCAAAGCGCCCCTCCCGGCATCCGGGAGGGGCGCATCGGCGATAACCGTGCAGTCAGCCTGGCCGTCTACGCGTGCAGCGCTGCCGCCACGTCCTGCAGCCCGAGCGCTTCCAGCTTCGCCTTCGACGGCTTGCAGGTCTCGAGGTCCCAGTCGCACGCCTTGAGGAACTCGACCTCAAGCGTCTCGGTGTCGAGCTTGATGCCCTGGAGCGGCCCCGCATGGGTCGCCTCCGTCGATTCGCCGGTCACCCGCGGCGGCACATACCGCTTCCGCGGGTTCCCGCCCTCGCGCACCTCGTACGCCATCCGCAGGTTCGCGATCCGCTCGCCGATCTGCATCATCTCGTCGAGGTCCATGTCCCAGCCGGTGACGGCATTGAACCACGTCGGCATGTTCGCAGTGTTCGCCGCCATCATGATGAACTGGCACATGCCGCCGGCGTTCACCACGTGCATGTACTCGCTCGCACCCTTGTGGTGCTCGCCGCGGCCGGTGTACACCTTGTTGTCCGCCGGCGCCGGCGGGATCTTGCCAAGCCGCTTGTTCCCCTCGTACTGGGTGTGACGCGCCGGCGTCGGGTCGAGCTTGTAGGTCGTGTAGTACTCCGGCTGGAGCTTCGGGTCGTGCATCGGCAGCTCCTGCCCGCCGATGTGCATCGCGTACTTCTCCGCGCCACGCCCGATCTTCTCCGCCGCAACCTTCACGCCGTCAGCGAACACCGCCGCAATCCCCTTCCGCTCGCCCATCGCCTTCAGGAAGGCGATCATCGCGTCGGCGTCGCCCCAGCGGAGCTCGATGCCTTCGGTGTCCTCCTTCGTGATGATCCCGTTCTGGTAGCACTCGATCGCCATCGAGATGGCGCCGCCCGCGCTGATGACGTCGAACCCGTACTCATTGCACAGGTGGTTCGCGTAGATCAGCGCATCCGGGTCCGCCACCAGGTTCATCGTCCCGAAGGCCGCCATCGCCTCGTACTCCGGCCGGTGCGTGTGATGCGGATACGGGTACTTCGGATTCGTCGACTCCTTCGACTCCGCCCCGCACGCAATCGGGCACCGCCAGCAACCGTACGACTTCTCCATCCGCGGATTGATCTGCGAGCCGCCGTCGATCTGCTGCGCCTGCGGGAAATCGATGATGCCGACGCCGCCCCAGTTCTTCACCGGGCTGTCGCCGTTCAGCGCCGACATCGCCGTAATGCCCGTCGTGCCGAAGTTGTGGAAGAAGTCCTTCAGCGGCTTGATGAACTGGTCGAGGTTCTCCCGGAGCATCTTGATCGTCTCCGGCGTCTGGCTGATGACCTTCCGGTCGGCCAGCACCACGACCGCCTTCAGCTTCTTCGAACCCATCACCGCGCCCACGCCCGAGCGCGCCGCCAGCCGGCCGTGGTCGTTGCACACCCCGCTGATCAGCGACAGCGTTTCGCCGGCCGGGCCGATGTTCGCGACGCTCGCCCGCTTCCCGTGGCGGTCCTTCAGCACCTTCTCGTTCTCGATGGCGCCCTGGCCCCAGAGGTCGCTCGCGTCCCGGAGCTCGAACTTGTCGTTATCGATGAGCAGGTAGACCGGCTTCTCCGACTTCCCGAAGAACATGATGCCGTCCCACCCGGCCAGCTTCAGCACGCCGCCGAAGTCGCCGCCGCAGTTGGCGTCGCCCCAGCCGCCCGTCAGCGGACTCTTGCACACCACCTGCCACCGCTGGCCGAACAGCGGCGTGCCCGTCAGAAGCCCCGCGAACATGCCGAGCATGTTCTCCGGGCCGAGCGGGTCCGCGCCCTTCGGCACGCGATCCCAGAGCATCCGCGCCCCGATGCCGTACCCGCCCAGGTACTGGCGATACAGCGATTCGTCCGGGTACTCCACCGTGATCTCACCCGTGGTGAGATTCACGTTCAGCATCTTGCCGTTGTAGCCCTTCTCCGCGAGGGCACCATTCGTCGCTGTTGCTGTCGTCAACTCCCTTTGCCTCCCTGGCGCTGGTTGCGCCTGCTGCGCACTGCATCGTTGCCGGTTTCACGAACGCCCGCAATATGCTGCGCCGATCATAACGAACTCACCCGAGCCCCGCTGCCAGCCGCGCTACCTCCTCTTCGTTCAGGCCCAGCACCTCCAGCAGCACCTCCATCGAATGCTCCCCGAGGCAGGGCGCAGGCCGTCGCGGCCCGCTCTGGTACCCGCTGATGATGAACTGGTGCCCCTCGTACGGCACCTCGCCCATCTCCGGGTGCTGGAGCGGGTGGAAAAACCGCCGGTGCGCCAGCTGCGGGTCCGCCAGCAGGTCGCTCGACCGCTTCACGAAACCGGCCGCAATCCCCGCCTGCTGCAGCCGCTCCACCAGCGCCATCCCGTCCTGCGGCGCCGTCCACCCCGCCAGCAGCCGCTCCAGCTCCTCCCGGCCCGCCAGGCGTCCCGCCAGCGTCCGCCACCGATCCTCCTGCGCCCACGCCTCGCCGATCAGCGCTGCCAGCCGCGCCCAGGCTGCGTCGTCCTCCACCGCAATCGCGATCCACTCGTCCGTCCCCGCGACGGGTAACGCCCCGTGTGGCGCCATCGCCGGGTCGGCGTTGCCGGCCCGCCGCGGCACCCTCCCGTTCACCTGGTACTCCACCAGCTCCTTCGCGAGGAAGTGCAGCGCCGCCTCCATCTGCGCCTGCTCGATCCGGCAGCCCTCGCCCGTCCGCTTCCACCGGTCGACCGCGGCCATCACCACCGTCGCCAGGAAGCGCGGCGCGATCGTGTCCGTGTATGCCGTGAACGGCCCCGACGGCGGCCGGTCGTCCCAGCCGGTCACCTCGTAAAAGCCGCTGATCGCCGCCGCATGGTTGCCGTACCCGGCCATCGGCGCCGCCGGCCCGGTCTGCCCCATCAGGCACGTCGAGACATACATCACGTCGGGGTTCAGCGCCTTCGCCGCCTCGTATCCCAGCCCCAGCTCGTCCATCGTCCCCGGCGTAAACGACTCCAGCACCACGTCCGCCCAAGCGATGAGCTTCCGCGCGATCTCCCGTCCCTCCTCCGTCTTCAGGTTCACGGCGATCGACCGCTTCGACGTGTTGAACGCGCCGAAGAACTGGCTCCGGTTCGGCCCGAAAACGCCGTCCTTGAACGGCCCGCCCACCCGCAGCCGGTCCGGCGGGTTCGATGTTTCGATGCGGATGACGTCGGCGCCGTGGTCGGCCAGGTACTTCCCCGTAATCGGCCCCACGCCGATCCACGAAAAGTCCGCCACCTTCAGCCCTGCCAGCGGCAGCGTTCCCTCCGGGTCGCCGCCGGCCGGCTTCCGCGGCTCCCGCGCCGGGAGCGCCTCCGGCCCGGTCTGCTCCTCGACCCGTTCCCCGAAGACGAGCGGGTCGCACTGCGCCCGCACCCACGGCCCCGGCGCCTTCACCACCACGCCCGGCCGCACCGCGAGGTCCCGCCAGTACTCCCGCGCCTTCAGATGGACGAAATCCAGGATCTCCGGCACGGTCGTGACCGGCGCGAACGTCACGCCCGTTTCGAGCCCGATCTCGAGCAGCTCCCGTTTCGTCCGCGTCTCGATCCACCGCTGCAGCGCGCCGAGCACCTCCTCGTACGAGTACCTCAGGGGCTCCCCGGCCAGCACCTTCACGTCGTACCGGGCCCATTCCTCACCCTCCAGCCACTCCTCCGGCACGATGCCGTCGCGCACCAGCCATTTCATCATCGGCACGAGCGTCGCCCCGTTCCCCAGCACCACGACCTCGCCGTCCTTCGCCCGGTACACCATCGGCAGTGTAATCGTCCCGAGCTGGAGCGCCGTCCCGGCCCGCTCGAAGTCCTTCCCCTGGATGGCATGCGCGATCATCGCCTGGAGCCCGGTCCAGAAGACCGCCGCCTGCACCGACACATCGACGAACCTCCCGACGCCCGTCCGCTCGCGCAGGTGGTGCGCCACCAGCGCGCCCACGGCGCTCTCCGCAGCCGCGTGGTGCCAGCACTGCGGCACCGTCACCCGCACCGGCGGCCGGTCCGGGTCGCCGTTCAGCGCCATCATCCCGCCCATCGCCGCCAGCACCAGGTCCGTCGTCCGGTAGTGGGCATACGGGCCGTCCTGCCCGAAAGGCGTCGTCGCCACGTACACCAGCGCCGGGTTCAACGCCCGCAGCTGCTCCCAGCCGAGGCCCCGCGCCGCCATTGCGCCCGGCGGCGCGTTCTCGAACAGGAAGTCCGCCGTCTTCACCAGCTCGAGGAACCGCTCCCGGTCGCCCGGGGCGTCGAGGTCGAGCGCCACCCTCCGCTTTCCGCGGTTCGAGACCGCGTACTGGAGCGCCTCCTCCTCCGGCGGGGCGAACCCGGGCGGCTCCACCCGGATGACCTCTGCGCCGAGGTTCGCCAGCATCAGCGGCCCCAGCGCCGCCCGGCTGTCCGTCAGGTCGATGACACGGTAGGGGCTCAGCATGCCCATCGCCTGCCTCCTGTTACGGGTGCCTGGTCGTGCTCGCTAACGCTCCAGCCGGTCGAGCCGGCCCATCAGCTTCTGGTCGATCGCTACGTGCCGCAGCAGCTCCCACGCCACCAGCCCGACGCCGGCGATGATCCCGCCCGCCACCGCCAGCCAGCCGGTATCGTTCGCCGCGCCGATGCCGAGCACCACCGCGCCCGCGCCGGCGATGAGCGCCCCGGCCGCCGAGGTCGCATGCCCGGCCTCGTCCTCGTGGATGCGGGCCAGCCAGTTCCTGCGTTCCATCCGGACCTCCTCGATGCATCGAATCGGCCCGAACTATAGCAGCCCCGGCACCGCTCTGGACGTCTGTCCAGCAAAAAGGGGGCCGATTTCGGCCCCCTTTTTCGCTTCGCGCCGCCTGGGTTAGTTGGCCGGCGCCACCCAGCTCACCGTCGCCGGCGCGGTCGGACGCAGGGCGATGAAGTACGCCGTCCCGGCCCGGAACGTGGTGAAGTCGTTGGCACCCGGAACGTTCTCCGTCCCCGGGAAGTACCCGGCCCAGCTCTGCGTCTGGGGGTTGAAGAGCCAGATCGCACCGATGAGCGCCGACACGTTCGTCGTGCCCGCCTGCGTCCCGCCAATCGCCTGCGCGATCGGCTTGTTGTCCGCTCCGGTCCACACGATCAGCGTGAACGTCCGGTAGAGCGTGTACTGGATCGTCGAGGTCGACGTGTTCGTGAAGTTGTCCGCGGAGGTGTTCGGGCTCGTCCCGGCCGCATTCGTCACCCGCACGTCCACGACCCCCGGCGGCGTCCCGGCTGGCACCGTCGCCGTAATCTGCGTCGAACTCACGACCGTGAACGTCGCCGAAACCCCGCCGAACGTTACCGAGGTCACCCCGGTGAAGTTCGTACCGGTAATCGTCACCGTCGTCCCGATCGGCCCGCTCGTCGGGTTCAGCCCCGTCACGGTCGGAATCGGCGTCCCGGTGCAGGTGAAGTCGTCCGCGGCCGTGTTCGGGCTCGTCCCCGCCGGCGTCGTCACACGCACATCAACGACGCCCGCGCCCTGCACCGGCGCCACCGCGACCAGCGTCGTCGACGAGATGTAGGTGAACACCGCCTGCACGGTCCCGAAGGCGACCGTCATCCCGCTCGAGGTAAACCCGGTACCGGTCACGGTTACCACGGTTGCGCCGTTGCACGCCCCCTCCGACGGTGTCAGGGAGAGCACCGTCGGCCCGGTGGTGTAGATGTAGTCGTTCGCCGTCCCGGTGGTCACGTTCGAACCCACCGGCGTCGTCACCACGACCTCCACGACGCCCGCCGCGTGCGGCGGCGTGACGCAGGTGATCTGCGTGGCGCTCACCACCGTGAATGACGTGCACGGGATACCGTCGAAGGTTACGCTCGTCGCCCCCGTGAAGTTCTGGCCGGTAATCGTGACCGTCTGGCCGCCCGCGGTCGGCCCGACATTCGGCACGATTGTTGTAATCACCGGGATGATCGTCGAGTCACTGATAAGCAGTGTTGCCGTGCTTTGCGAGCCCAGCACTGCCCCGCCGGTCGGGTTCGAAAGCGTCAGGATGACCGTCTCGGTGCCTTCTGTCAGCGTGTCCGGGATGGGCGTCACCGTGAACGACTTCGTGCCGCCCTCGCCGTTCGCCCAGCTCAGCGTCCCGCTCGTCGCGACGTAGTCCACGCCCGCGGTCGCCGGGTTGCTGCCTCCTGTGCTCGTCGCGTAGTCCACCGTCACCGCCCCGGTCGTCCCGCCCGTCCGCGAGACGGTGATGGTGATCGCGCCCCCGGCCTCCGTCCCCGTGTACGTGGCCGACGTGAACTGGATGCTCCCGGTCCCGTCATCATCGAGGATGGAGAGCGTGGCCGTGCTCGGCGTTCCCAGCGCCGCTCCGCCCGTGGGGTTCGAAAGCTGCAAGTTAATCGTTTCCGGCCCCTCGACCGCGGTGTCCTGCAGGATTGAGATCGTGCAGAACTTCGTCGCGGTCTCGCCGGGGTTCCAGCTCAGTGTTTGGTTGGTGACGGCGGTGTAGTCGCTGCCGGCTGTGGCCGTGCCCCCGCCGATGGTGCTGCAGTCGACGGTCACTGCCCCGGTGCTCCCGTTGATGCGCGTCACCGCAATGGACGCGGTGCCCGCCCCCTCATTCACCGTGTACGTCGCCTGCGCGAACTGCAGCGTCCCCGCCCCATCGTTGTCGATGATGGTGACCGTGTGCGTGGTATGCGTTCCAGGTCCGAATCCAGAGCTGGCAGAGCCGAAGGTGAGCACAATCGTTTCACTCGGCTCGGTCGCGCCGTCGTCCAGGATGGAGATGTTGCAGTACTTCGGTCCGGTCTCCCCCGGATTGAACGTGATTGGCTGGCTGCTGAAGGTGTAATCATTGCCCGCGCCCTGCGCCGCCGTCCCCGCCGGGGTGTCGAGCTGGCATGTCACCGAGTCCGTCCCCGCGGTGCTCCCCTCCCGCACCACCGCCACCTGGTGCGTCACATTCCCCTCCACCACCGACGACGTCGCCGCCTGGAACGAATACTTCGGCGGCCCGTCGTTGTCGAGGATGAACAGGGTGAACGTGCTTGGAGTTCCGACCACCCCGCCGCCCGTGACCCCGGCAATCGTGAACGTCAAAGTCCGCGTTCCGTCGGAAGCCGCGTTGTCGACAGTCTGCAGGCACGTCCCGGGCAGACCGGGGTAGTCGATCGTCCGGTTGACCTGCCCGGGGGAAAAATTCACGAACGCCGAGACCAGCCCGCCGACGTCCGGGGATGACGCGGGCGACACGGTGACCTGCACCTGCTGCAGGCCCGCCGTGCCCCCGCCCCGGTGAATGTTGATGCACGCCGCCTGGCCTTCTGTCACCGTCAGCGCCGTCACCGGTGTTCCCGTAGTGTTCCCGAAGAAGAACGACCCGTTGGTCGCAGCATCGGCTGCCGCCCGCTCGCGCGGGACCCCGGCTACCGCCGCCAGCACTGCCGCGGCCAGCGCCAGCACCGCGGCCAGCACGCGCCGCCGCGCAGGCCAAACCGTCGCACGTGTCCCTTGCATGGGCTCACCTCCTGCTCGTTCAAACGTCCGCTCGCCGTCCCATGGTTCCCGGCGCGCGGGAAATCACCGTAACTCTACCCCCCAGCGTCAAGCCCTCGACACCCGGGCCGCCCCGCATCTTACAGCCCGCGCTCCTTCTGCCAGCCCTCGCCGGGTCCTACGGCCGGTGTCCCCGCAGCCGCGGCCCCAGCTGGTGCCGCTCCACCGCGTACGCCTGCTCCACCCAGTCGCACAGGATCGGCCGCGTCTCCCGCGGGTCAATCAGGTGCTCCACCCCGAAGGCGTGCGCCGTCCGCAGCGGCGACCGCACCGCGCCCAGCTTCGCCATCAGCTCCGCCCGCAGCGCATCCGGGTCCTCCGCCGCCGCGAGGTCACGCTTGTACGCCGCTTCAATCCCGCCCTCCAGCGGCAGCGACCCCCAGTCCGCGCTTGGCCACGCATACCGCAGGTTCAGGCCCGCCGTGTTCGCATGCCCCGCGCCCGCAACCCCGTACAGCCGCCGCAGGATGACCGTCACCCACGGCACCTTCGCCTGGAAGACAGCCGCAAGCGCCAGCGCGCCCTTCCGGATCGTCGCCTGCTTCTCGCCCCACGTCCCGATGACGAAGCCCGGCTGGTCGGCCAGGTTCACGCACGGCAGGTGGAACGTGTCGCACAGGTCCACGAACCGCGCCAGCTTCTCGCTCCCCTGGGCGGTCAGCCCGCCCCCATAGTGGTACGGGTCGTTCGCCAAGACCCCCACCGGGTAGCCGTCCAGGCGGGCGAAGCCCGTCACTACGCTCTGGCCCCAGCCCGCGCCGATTTCGAAGAACGAATCGCGGTCGAAGACGCTCGCGATGATCTGCCGAATCCGGTACGGCCGCCGCCGGTTCTTCGGGATCGCGCCGATCAGCCACTCGTCGCGGCGCTTCGGATCGTCGTTCGGCTCGCTCCGCGCAGGCTGCTCCCAGGCATTCTGCGGCAGGTACGAAAGAAAGCGCCGAATCTGCGCGAACGCATCCTCCTCGTTCTCGGCGAGGTTATCGACCACGCCGTTCCGCCAGTGAATCTCCCACCCGCCGAGCTCCTCCTTCGTCACCGTCTCCCCCATCCCTGCCTCCACCACCGGCGGCCCCGCCACGAACACCTGCGAGGTCCCCTTCACCATGATGCTGAAGTGCGACGTCACCACCCGCGCCGCGCCGAGCCCCGCCACGCTCCCGAGCGCCGCCGCCACAACCGGCACCTCGGAGAGGTTCGCAATCACGGTGTCCCACCCCGGGTTCGCCGGGATGTACGTATGTCCCTGCGTGCCCTGCGTCCGGACGCTGCCGCCCCCGCCGGTGCCGTCCACCAGCCGCACGATCGGCACCTTCAGCTCGTGCGCCATCCGCTCCGCGTATACCTGCTTCCCCGCGATCGCCGCATCGGCCGCGCCGCCCCGCACAGTGAAGTCGTCGCCGCCGACCACCACCCGCCGCCCGGCGATCCGCGCCATCCCCGCCACGAAGTTCGCCGGCCGGAAGCTGACAAGGTTCCCCTGCTCGTCGTACTCCGCCTTCCCGGCGAGCGTCCCGAACTCCGCGAAGCTTCCCGGGTCGACCAGCGCGGCAATCCGCTCCCGCACCGTCAGCTTGCCGCCCGCGTGCTGCCGCGCGATGTTCTCAGGCCCGCCCATCCCGTAGGCAAGCTGCTCCCTCCGCCGGATCTCGTCGACCTCCGGCTGCCACGTCTCGTTCGGCTGGGTCATCCCGTACCCCCTGTCCTGTGCGTTCCTGCAGTGCACCGGATTCTACCCGCGCCGCCGCGCCGGCTGCGCTATCATCCCGCGTCATGGACCTTCTCGCAGACCTGCGCGTCCGCGTCATCGCCCATTCGCCGGCCGCGGCGTACGCCGGGTGGCTCCTCCGCCAGTTCGGCGCCGCGGTCGACATGCGCGCCGCGCTCGACCCCGAGGGCCTCGGCGCCTTCCTCGCCGAGGGCGCCGCGTTCGACCCGGCACCGGACATCCCGGACGCGCCCGGGCCGCTGCTCATCACCGACGCCCCCGTCTCCGATGCCGCCGTCGCCCGCCTGCGCGACATCGCCCGCGAATCGGCTGTCGTCTGGATTACCCCCTTCGGCCTCGGCACCGCGTGGGAGCGCGCTCCCTCCACCTCCCTGACCCACTACGCCGCCGGCGGCTGGATGTGCCACGTCGGCGACCCCGCCCGAGAACCCCTCGCCCCGCCCGGCGTGCAGGACCTCTTCATCGCCGGCCTCTGGGCCGCCCTCGCCGCCCTCGGCTGGGGAACCCGCGGTCCCGGCCTCCTCGAGGTGCCGATCGTCGCCGGCCTCGCCGCCACGATGATTTACGACGCCGTCGCCTTCCAGTACTTCGGCCGCCTACGGGGCCGCGTCGGCGAGCGCTACGCCCCGACCCAGCCCACTATCGTTACCCTCCCCTGCGCCGATGGGTACATCGGCATCCACGCCGCGCTCCACGGCATGTGGGTCGAACTCGCCAGGCTCTGCGGCCACCCCGAGCTCGTCGACGACCCCCGCTTCGCCTCCCCCGCCGACCGCGCTGCAAACATCCGCGAACTCGACGCGTATCTCCTGCCCTGGCTCGCCCGCCGCAGCCGCTGGGAGCTCTACCACCTCCTCCAGTCGCACCGCATCTGCGCCTCCGCCATCCCCACCATCGACGAAGTGCTCGCCTCCCCGCAGCTCGCCGCCCGCGGCGCCTGGCACACCGTCCGCACCCCGTCCAGCCGCGAGTACCGCGTCCCGGGTCCGCCTGCGCGGGTCATCGCCGCGGCCGGCCCCGCACCGGACCCCGATCCCGCCGACCCGGGCCCCTGGCGGCCCGGCGCCCTCCGCGTCGTCGACCTCTCGATGGGCTGGGCCGGCCCGCTCGTCGGCCATGTCCTCGCCGCCCTCGGCGCCGACGTCATCAAGATCGAGAGCCACACCCACTTCGACTGGTGGCGCGGCTCCCGTCCGCCCGGCGACGACCCCGGGCTCGCCCTCCACGAACGCTCCCACGTCTTCAATGCCGTCAACCGCGGCAAGCGAGGCATCACCCTCAACCTCGCCAGTCCCGCAGGCCGCGACGTCGCCCTCCGCCTCATCGAGGGCGCTGACATCCTCATCGAAAACTTCGCCGCCGGTGTCATCGAGCGGCTCGGCCTCGGCTGGGCCTCCGTCAGCGCCCGGAATCCGCGCCTGGTCATGCTCCGCCAGCCCGCCTTCGGCTCCACCGGCCCCGAAGCCGGCTACCTCGGCTTCGGCAACACCATCGAAGGCATGTCCGGCCTCACCAGCCTCGTCGGCTACGAAGACGGCCCGCCCACGATGCTCGCCAACGCCTGCGGCGACCCCGTTTCCGGCCTCATCGGCTCCATCGCGGTCCTCTCCGCGCTCCGCGCCCGCGAACGCGACGGGCGAGGCCGCCTCCTCGAATGCGCACAGCTCGAAGGCTTCCTGCCGCTCGTCTCCGAAGCCCTCATCCACTACCAGCGCACCGGCGAACTCCCCCGCCGTCGCGGCAACCGCCGCCCGGGCAGCGTCCCGTCGGGCGTCTATCCTGCCGCTGGCGACGACCGATGGGTCGCCGTCGAAGTCGAGACCGGCGCGCAGTGGTCCGCCCTCGCGGACCTGCTCGGCGAACCCTGGGCCGCGAGCCCCCAACTCGCCGACGTCGCCGTCCGGGAGGCCCGCCGGGCAGACATCGATGCCGCGCTCGCCCGCTGGACCGCCGCACGCGACGCCGAGGCCGCCGCAGCACTCCTCCTTGAGCGCGGCATCCCTGCCGCTCCCGTCCACACCGAAGCCGACGTCCTCGTGTTCGAGCCCCTCGTCGCCGCGGGCTTCTGGGTCGGCGAGGAGCGCGAACCCGTCGGCTTCCACCTCTATCCGGCGCTCGCCATCCGCGCTGACGGCGAACACGTGACCGCCCACGGCCCCGCGCCCCTGCTCGGCCAGCACACCGCCGAAGTTCTCCGGGGCCTCGGCCTCACCGAGAACGAACTCCGAGAACTCGAGGCGGCCGGCGTCACCGGCACCACGCCGACCGAGCGCGCCCGCGCCTGAACGACTTCCCACGACGAGGCCGGGGCCGGCCCTCCGGACCGGCCCCGGTGCACAGTGCCCGGTGCGAGGCTCAGTCGGCCACGAGAATCAGCGTCCCCGTCGTCGAAAGGCTCCCGCCCGTGCCGTTGACGATGCACGAGCGCGCATTCACCTGCTTCCCGGGCAGGCCGGTCACGCCGTCCTCCGCGGTCCGCGAGAGCTGCCGGTACGCCTCGACCAGCAGCTGCATCCCGTACATCCCCGAGTGGTTGAACGAGAGCCCCCCGCCATTGGTGTTGATCGGGAACTTCCCGCCCGGCGCCGCATGGCCGTCCTTCCAGAGCCGGAAGCCTTCGCCCCGCGGTGCCAGTCCCAGCATCTCGGCGGTTATCCCGGCGGTGATCGTGAATGAGTCGTAGATCATCGCCATCTCCATGTCCTCCGGCCCCATGCCCGCCATCCTGTAGGCCGCCGCAGCCGAAGCCGCCGCAGACGTCGCTGTGAAATCCTCCATCTCGAGCATGTTCGAATGCCCCATGCTCTCGCCGGCCCCGGCAATCCACACCGGCTTCGTCTTCACGCTCCGGGCAATCTCCGGGCTCGCGACCAGCACCGCTCCGCCGTAGTCCGTCACCAGGCAGCAGTGCAGCAGCGTCAGCGGCCAGGCCACCACCCGCGAGTTCTGCACGTCCTCCACCGTAATCGGCCCGCCGCCCGGGTTCGTCTCCTTCGAGAACATGATCGCCCGCGGGTTCAGCAGGGCCCACTGCCGCGTTACCACCGCAATGTGCGCGAAGTCCTCGGGCGTCGAACCGAACCGGTAGTTGTGCCGGGTCATCGCATGCGCGTAGTTCGAGGGCGCGCCTGCCACACCGTAAATCGCCTGGAACTGCTGCCCCGGGTCCCACGGGTCCGGCGCGCCCCGCGGCCGCCCGGTCCCCCGGCCGCCGGTCGCCCGCGCCGACCACCCGTTCTCGCCGTGGCTGATGAGCGCCACGTCGATAATCCCCGCATGGATCGCCGCCAGCGCATGGTGCACGTGCATCTCGAACGAGCACCCGCCCACCGATGTCGTATCGATGTACTTCGGATGGAGACCGAGGTGCTCCGCCAGCTGCGACGACCAGCCGGCGCTGAACACGCCGTCAATCCGCGAAATCGGGATGCCCGTCTGCTCGCTGACGTTCTTGATCGCCTCGATGTGCAGCTGCATCGCCGTCTTGGGCGTTGCGGGGTAGCCGATCTCGTTCGCCTCTGCCGCCCCGATGATGGCGGCCGCTCGGGAAAGCTCTCCGGGCATCCTTACTCCTCCACCACGCGCCAGAACGGGATGCTCACCTCGTCGCTGGCCTGTTCGAATTCCACGCGCACCTTCGCGCCGATCCGGATGGTCTCCGGCTTCGCCGGGTCGACCCCGCGCAGGACGGTGAACATCCGGTCCCCCTCGTGGAGGTCGATGTAGGCCGTCACGAACGGCACCTCATCCGCCCAGCCGCCGAAGGCCCGGTGCTGGACCGCGAACGTGTGGATGCGCCCCTCGCCCTTCGCCTCGATCCACTCCAGCTCCCGCGAGTGGCAGAACGGGCAGAGCAGCCTCGGGTACCAGTGCACCCGGTTGCAGGTCGTGCAGCGGGGCAGCATCAGCTTCCCCGCTTTCGCCCCCTCCCAGAACACGCGGTTCACGGGGTCGGGCTCGGGTATCGGCTTCGTATAGGCCATCGGTCGAGCGAACCTCTCCTTCGTTTCCGGGCGCGGCACAGCCCGCGCCCGCAGCAGTGCAGCGCCGAACCTACGGAGCCGCCTCCGCCCGGTCAACTATCCGGACGGCCAGCAAGGACTCCTCCGCCCAATCCGCTACAGTACGTCCCGAACATCCCACCCGGAGCTCCCGCCCATGCCGCGCCTTCGCCAGGTGCCCCGCGCCGAAGCCTCGCCCGAAGCCCTCAAAGCCTATGACCGCCTCTTCGGCGACCGCGACCCCGTAGTCGAGCCCGGCACCGCCACCGGCACCCCCGGCAACTGGTGGACCGTCTTCGCCCTCGTCCCCGATGTCCTCGTCCATGCCCAGGACGGATTCGCCCTCCTCAACAGCCGCCGCCGCACGCTGACGCCCTACCAGCGCGAACTCGCGCTCGTCCGCACCGGCTTCGCCGCCGGCAGCCAGTTCGTCTTCTCCCAGCACTGCAAGGCCGCCCGCGCCGCCGGCGTGCCCGAAGAAAAAATCGCCGCCATCCCCGCCTGGGGCGTCAGCCCCGTCTTCGACGCCGCCGACCGCGCCATTCTTGCCTACACCGACGACCTCGTCCTCCAGGACGGCCGCGTCCAGGACGCGACCTTCGCCGCCCTCCGCGAAGTCCTGTCTGATGAAGCAATCCTCGAGCTGACGTACGCGGTCGCCACGTACCGGATGCACGCGACCATCTGCCGCGCCCTCCGCCTCGAGTACGACGACGTCGACGAGCGCATCGTCGAGGTCCCGGCCCCCGGCCAGGGCGGCGCCGCCTTCGATGTCATGGGCCAGATCCAGCGCTGACGCCTACTCGGCTGCCCCGCCCGCCGCGATGTGCGCCTGCCAGTAGTGGTTGCACTTCGCGACCACCGTAATGACGCTCTTCACCTCGTTCTTCAGCCGGAACGAGGGATGCGCCGGCACCAGCAGCCGCTCCTCGTCGCACTTCGCATCCACGTTCTCGAGGATGATCGAAGCCGCCATCCAGGCCGCCATCTTCTTCGAATGGCAGGTCACCGCCAGCCAGCCCGGCTCCGCAGCGGGCTCCGAGTACAGCCCCGTCGTCTCGTAAATCCCCCGCCGGATCTCCGCGATGGCATCGAACTCCGGGTTCGCCGGCACCTCCAGCGGGTTCTCGACCGCGTGCAGCGCATCCGCCTCGCCCCGGTGCGGCGGCCCGCCGTAGAGCGCGAGTTCACAGAACCCCTGCCACATCGCGCCCCAGTCCGGCCGGCCGTCTTCCCGGTACACGAACGGCGCCGAGCTCATGCTCGCCGCCTTCGAGGTCGGCGGTGCAACGAACCGGATATCCCACCCTCCGGCGTCCCCGGAAAGCCGGTCCAGCGTCGACTCCAGCGTCCGCGACCCGCTCGCCGCCAGCGCGACCGGCGCCCCGGTGAACCCCGAAAACGACCGGCACAGCTCCTCGACGTCGACCACCAGGTCCGCCGGGAATCCTTCATGCACCAGCACCGCGAGCGTCGGCCGCCCGGCCGCGCTCACCACGTCGTTCTCTGCTGTCGGTACGGAACCTTCCTCCTGCATGGCCCCTATTCTGCAAGAGGTAGCAGGTGCAGTAAATTGCAGCTATCCAGTCCGGAGGCACCCATGCCCCTCTACGACTACCACTGCGAAAGCTGCGGCCTCGACTTCGAGGTCTCCCGCAGCATCAAGGAGGCCGATATCCCCGCCGATTGCCCGATGTGCAACGTCCCGGCGAAGCGCGTCTTCACCCCGCCGATGATGACCTTCACCCGCGGGGCGGCCTGTGAATCCCTCGCCAACCCCGCGCCGCCCTCCGGCGGGGCCCGCTGGTCTCACCACGGCCACAGCCACGGACCCGGCACCCGGCCGCACTCCCACTGAACCTGCCCCGGCGCGGTAGACTCCGCCCGTGGACCCCGACCTCCGCCGCCGCCTGGAAGCTGTCGTTGGGCCCGCCCACGTCATCGACGACCCTGATACCCGCGCCTCCTACGAAACCGACTGGACTCGCCGCTTCTCCGGGACGGCCGCCTTCGTCGTCCGGCCCGCCTCCGCCGGGGAGGTCGCCGGCGTCCTCCGAATCTGCCGAACCGCCGGCATCGCCGTGGTGCCGCAGGGCGGCAACACCGGACTCGTCGGCGGCAGCGTCCCGCGCGCCGGCGAAGCGGTCCTCAGCCTCCGCCGCCTCGACGCCATCGAGGACTTCGACGAGGTCGCCGGCGAAGTCACCGTCGGCGCTGGCGTCACCCTCGAACGCCTCCAGCAGCACGTCCGCGCGGCCGGCTGGGACGTCGGCGTCGACCTCGCCTCCCGGGCCAGCGCCACCATCGGTGGCATGGTCGCCACCAACGCCGGCGGCGTCCGCGTCATCCGCTTCGGCCCAATGCGCCACCAGCTCATCGGCATCGAAGCCGTCCTCGCCGATGGTGCCATCCTCCGCCGCCTGCCCGGCCTGCTGAAGGACAACACCGGCTACGACCTCCCCGGCCTCCTCGCGGGCAGCGAAGGCACCCTCGCCGTCATCACCCGCGTCCGCCTCCGGCTCGTCCCGCTCCGGCCCGCCCGCGCCGTGGCCCTCCTCGGCCTCCCCGCGCTCGATGCCGCCCTCCGGGTCGTCCGCGCCGTCCGCCGGGCGGCCGCAAACCTCGAAGCCGCGGAGGTGTTTTTCCCCGAGGGCCTCGACCTCGTCCTCCGCCACGCACGCCTCGCCCCGCCCTTCCCGCGGCCCCACCCCTGCTACCTCCTCCTCGAATGCGCCGGGCCCGCCGACCCCGCTCCCGCGCTCGCCGCCGCGCTTGAACCCCTCGCCGACCCCGCGGCAACCCTGCTCGCCGTCGACCGCGCCGACCGCGACCGCCTCTGGGCCTACCGCGAACGCCACACCGAGGCGATCTCCGCTGAGGGCATCCCCCACAAGCTCGACGTCACTCTCCCCGCCGACCGACTCGCCGAATTCGAGTCCGCCGTGCGCGCCCGCCTTGCCGCGCTCCGCCCGGCTGCCCGCCCCATCCTCTTCGGCCACGCCGGCGACGGCAACCTCCACGTCAACATCCTCGGACTCGACACGGACGACGACGCCGCGGACGGCGCTGTCCTCGAACTCGTCGCCTCGCTGGGCGGCTCCATCAGCGCCGAACACGGCATCGGCATCGCCAAGAAGCCATGGCTCAGCCTCACCCGCTCCCCTGCCGATATTTCCGCCATGCTGGCCATCAAACGGGCGTTCGACCCCGGCGCGATCCTCAACCCCGGCGTCATCTTCGACCCCGAACCCGTCGCCGTGCCGCCGCCCGCGCCGGACCTGCCCTGAGGAGTGGTGGCGCCGTGCCGTACCAGATGTTCGACCACGGCCCCTTCGTCGAGTTCCGCCTCCTCGGCGTCGTGCGCGGCGTCGACCTTCCTGGCGACGACTGGTACCGCCGCATCGTGCAGTCCGGGCGCCTCCTGCTCGACGCTTCGGACGTGGAGCACGTCGCCGCCGATCTCCTGTGGCTCGCCGGCTTTGCCCGCTCCGTCCAGTCCCGCGGGCCGTTCGTCACCGCCGTCGTCGCGCCCTCGCCCCTCGTCTTCGGCACCTTCCGCCAGGCGCTGGCCTACCGCGGTGAACTCCCGCATCCCGCCCCGGTCGAGTTCTTCACGCGCCGCGAGCCCGCCATCGCCTGGCTCCTCGAGCAGGTGCCCCCAAAGGGCGGCTAAGGCCCCCGCCCGAGCACCTCGGCCGCGCGGCTGCGCGCCTCCTGCATCGCCGCCGCCAGGTCGGCGACGGCGCGCTCCTCCCGCGGCTCCGTGAACACGAACACCACCGATGCCACCCGCCGCCCTGTCGCCTCCTCCGCGGCTGCCGCATACGCCCCGCCCTGCAGCCGGTAGACCGGCATCACCCGGTGGATCTCCTCGGCGCCCCGCAGTCCATCGGTCTTGTAATCGACGATCACCAGCCCGTCCGGCCCCTCGTACAGCAGGTCGATGAACCCCTCCACAACAGCCCCATCCAGGTCGGCGCCGACGTACACCTCGCGCCAGTACCTTCCGCTGGCGACCGCCGCCTGCACCGCCCGCGACGCGAGGGCGTGCCGCGCCAGCCGCGCCACCTCCTCCCACCGGTCGCCGATCCCCTCGGCCTCTGCCTGTGCCCGCGCGGCCTCCTCCAGCCCGTTCCCCGTCGCGAGGTCGATGCCCTGCAGCACCGCATGGACCGCCCGCCCGAGCGATGTGCCGGCCCGGCCCTTCCGCCACGGCTCCTCGGGTCCCGCCAGCTCGTCGGCCGGCTCTTCCGGTACATCCGCCAGCCCCTCGTGCGCGATGGTCGTCGCCGCCACCACCGGCGCCCGCCCCGCCTTCGCCGCCAGCGCCGCCCGGGCTGCCATCCAGGCGGCCCGCTCCGGCACCGGCGGGGCGCCCAACGAAACACCATCTGCCGTCGGCGCTGCCGGCAGCGTGCCGGCGCTCGCTTCGAAACGCTCCCACGTCTCCGGCGACGCCCCCTCGAGCGCGCGCTCCACCCGCGCCGCCATCGACTTCCCGGTGCGCTCCGCTGCGCGATACAGCGAAACGGCGAGCGCGTGCTCCGCCCGCGTCGCAGCCACGTAGAACAGCCGCGCCTGCTCCGCGGCT
Organism: Tepidiforma bonchosmolovskayae; assembly: GCF_008838325.1. Classification (GTDB taxonomy): domain Bacteria; phylum Chloroflexota; class Dehalococcoidia; order Tepidiformales; family Tepidiformaceae; genus Tepidiforma; species Tepidiforma bonchosmolovskayae. Next base: position 1,907,080 of record NZ_CP042829.1, read on the forward strand.
TCCTGCGCATCTTCTTCGGCCTCGACCGCCGCAAACCGCGCTGTCGCGAACATCCGCTCCCGGCTCCCGCACCGCACCTCCGGCGGCAGCCCCCTCCCCTCCGGCGGCCACCAGACCCGCGCATCGTCGTTGCTCCTGCCTTCGGTCCCCAGCCCCATCACGAACACCACCGGGAACTCCAGTCCCTTCGCCGCGTGGATGGTCATCACCCGCACGGCATCGTCGTCCGGCTCGGGCGCGATCGCCTCGTTCACCCGCACGCCCTCCTCCCGCTGTTGGTCCAGCCACGCGATAAACTGCCGCAACGTCGCCACCGAGCCGCGCACCGTCAATGCCCGCGCCTGCTCCGCGATGATCCGGTACCGGCGCCATGCCTCCCGCGGGCGGAGGTCGCCGAGCGCCGCCAGCAGCAGGTGGCACTCCCCCAGCAGCTGTTCGATAAGCCCCGCCGGCGTCATGGTCCACCGCTCCCGGTGCCACGCCGCCAGCCGGGCCAGCGCCGCCCGCACCCGCTCCGGGCTGCCGTCCGGGACCGCCGCCTCGTAGTTCCATTTCCCGCCGGCCGCGGCGTGCTCCGCGAGCTCCGCATCCGTGCAGGCGAACAGCGGCGACCGCAGCGCCGCCACCAGCGCCACCTGGTCCGTCGGGTCGTCGATCGCTGTCAGAACGTTCGCCAGGTCGCGTACCTCCTCCGCTGCGTACATCAGCGACTGGCTCTCGATCCGGAACGGGACGCCCCGGTCCGCCAGCGCCCGCTCCAGCGCCGGCAGCCCCGTCCGCCGCGGCAGCAGGATGCAGATGTCCTCGAACCGCGTCCCGCCCTCGCGCCCGGCCCAGTTCTCGGCCCGCGCCCGCAGCACGCCCAGCGCAACATCGGCAGCCTCCCGCTCCCGTACCTCCTCCGCCTTCGCCCCATCCACTGGCCCGCCCAGGACCCGCACCGGCTCGCCCTCCGGCGCGTCCGGCCGCGCCTCAAGCGGCGTCCAGGTCGCCTGCCCATCGCCACTGTCGCCGAACAGCAGCCCGCACACGCCGTTCACCCACTCGACGATCCGCCGCGCCGAGCGGAAGTTCGTCGTCAGGTGCGCCGCCTCCGACCCGAACGCCCCCTTCGCCGCAAGGAAGATGCGGATGTCTGCCCGCCGGAACCGGTAGATCGATTGCTTCGGGTCGCCCACGAAAAAGAGCCGGCCCTGCTCCACCTCCGTCTCCTGCCACGCGGCCAGCGTCGTTGGCTCGCCCGCGATGAGCGCCGCCAGCTCCACCTGGAGCGGGTCCGTGTCCTGGAACTCGTCGATTAGCAGGAACGGATACCGCTCGTGCACCGCCCGCCGGGCTGCAGGGTCGGTCCGCAGCAGGTCGACCGCCAGCACCAGCAGGTCATGGAAGGTCAGACGGCCGCTCCGCCGCCGCTCCTCCGCGTACGCCAGCGCGAACGCCTGCACCGCCGGCAGCAGGTTCCCCAGCGCCCAAGCCCGGACCTGCCTCACCCAGGCCTCGTACTCCTCCTTCACCGGGCCCAGCGGCTTTCCCCTGCCGAGGGTCCCGTTAATCGATGGCCCCCGCGCAACCAGCGTCACCAGCTCGACCAGTCGCCGCGCCCGCTCCTCGCCGTCGCGAGAGGTCCTGAACGCCCGGTAGGCGTCCTCCAGCCGATCGGCGAACTCAGTCACCACCGCGAAGTGCCGAGCGAACGCGTCCGTTTGCCCCTCCGGGTCCACCTCATCCAGCAGCGCGCGCAGGGGCGGCTCCCATTCCGGCTCCGCGGGACGCTCGAACGTTACCTCCCGCAGCCGGTCCCAGTCTGCCGCGAACTTCCGCGCCAGCGTCCGCAGGTGCCGCGGCTGCAGCCCGAGCGCGTAGCCGACCGTCACCGCCTGCGCCGTCCCGTCCCCCCGCTCAATCTCGTCGAGGAAACGGCGCACCTGCTCCCGCGTCTCCAGCTCCTCCTCCGTCTCGTCGAGCACGTCGAACTCCGGCGGCAGCCCGGCCTGGACCGGGTGCGCCGCCAGCAGCTTCCGCGCAAACGCATGGATCGTCTGGAACGCCGCGCCGTCGATCCCCGCCGCCGCCTCCCGGCAGCGCGCTCGCGCCGCCTCCGTCAGCTGCGCATACTCGCCGTCCCCGGCCGCCGCCCGCTCCAGCTGCTGGCGCACCCGGTCCGTCAGTTCGGCGGCGGCCTTCTCGGTGAACGTAATCGCGGCAATCTGGTCGATCCGCGCCCCGTCGGCAACGAGCGCAACGATCCGCCCTACCAGCGCCGTCGTCTTCCCCGTGCCGGCGCCCGCCTCCACGAACATCGTCCTCTGCGTCTCGCGGAGAATCCGCTCCCTCGCCTCCCGGTCCTTCAGTGTCATTCGGCATCCTCCCCGGCGTCCGGCTGGCCCTCCCGGAGCACCACAGCGACGAAACGCTCCAGCCGCGGGTCCTGTTTCCACCGCTCCCACAGCCGCTCGCGGTCGCTCCCCGGGCACACCCGGTCGAATGGGCAGAAGCCGCAGTTGCGCCACCGGTCGAAGCTGGGCGGGCCCGAAACCGCCGGGTACAGCCCCTGCTCCCGCAGCGCGAGGGCCTCACCGACCACCCGCCGGAACTCCTCCTCCGTATCGGCATCGAGTGTCACCTCGCGCCGCTCGAACTTCCCCTCCTCCGAGATGAACCAGTACAGCGCCCGCGTCGGGACACTCCCGCCCTGCCCTGCCGCCAGCGCGTAAATCGGCAGCTGCAGCAGCCACCCCCCATCTTTCTTCGCCAGCCGGCTGCCATCCGCGCCCCTGAAGCTGTCCGCCCTGCCCGTCTTGTAGTCGATGACCACCAGGCCCCCATCCGCCCGGACGTCGACCCGGTCAGCCTTCCCCCGGAACGCAATCCGCCGGCCCGGCCCAACCTCGAACTCGACCGTCCTCCCGCTCCTGCCCCCGAACGCCAGCTCGGCATCCCGGATCGCGGTGCCCTCCTGCGCCCGCCACGTCCCGTCCTCCTCGAGGAAGCGCACGAGGTCCTGCCGGACGCGCTCCTTCGTCGCCGCCCAGCTTGCCGGGCGCCCGGTCACCCCGCGCCGCTCGTACTCCGCAAACGCCCGGTCCGCCAGCTCGAACAGCAGCGCACGCTCCTCCTCCGTCCACGCGTCCCGGATGGTCTCTTCCCCGCGCAGCTGCTTCACCTCCAGCACGAACCGTTCCAGCACCTCGTGAACCAGCGACCCCCGCGTCGAAGGCTCAATCGTGTCCAGCTCCTCCGGCCGCTCCGCCTCCCTGACCCGCAGTTCGTGGCCGAGGAAAAACCGGAACGGGCAGCTCGTCAGCGCCTCCAGCGCGCTCGCCGAGAACTCGATCCCCGCCTCCAGCCCCCTCCCGATCGCCTCCCCCGTCCACGGACCAATCCGCGGCGACCCGCCCGCCGCCGACATGCGCGAACGCTCCGCCCGCGCCGTGATGCCGTCCTGCACGCCCAGGTCGACCAGCAGCCGATGCCGCCACGGCTCCCCCGTCGCCCGCGACACCTCCGCGAGGTCCCGCTCGTGAACGTCCGCGAACCTGTCGCCCGCCTTCACCCACGCCGTGAACGAGTCCACCACCGTCAGCCAGTCCGGCCGCGCCGCCGGCTCCCGCACCCACCGCTCGAGGTCGCGCCCGTACACCGGCCCGCCGTTGAGCACGCCCGCCGCTTCGAGGAACCACCGCGACGGCTGCGCCGGCCGCTGGTCCCGCAGCGAGACCCGCGGTGCCGTCACCACGCAATTTTCCGCACTCGCAGCGACGGCCAGGTACGCCCGCCGGACCTCCACCAGCCGCTCCGCCGCCGAAGGGACCGCGCCGTCCAGCTCCCGCCGCAGCCGCTCCGGCAGCAGCGGGTCGTCGGAGGGCTGCGGCGGGAAGACCCGCTCCGCCATCCCGAGCACGAACACGTGGTTGAAGGCCATGCCGGCCGCCTCGTCGACCGTCCCCGTGTACACCCCCTCGCCCAGCTTGCCGTGCCGGCCTGCCGGCGCATCGAGCGCCTCTCGGAGCGTCGCTTCGAAGACCGCCAGCCCGACCCGGCTGGTCGCGTCGCCGGCTGTCGCCCCGGAGAGCCCTTCGAGCACCCGGACCACCTCGTCGTAGGCCGCCAGCTCCGCCTCGGCCAGTCCCCCGCCGTCGCCCTCGCTGAAGCGCGCCAGCCACGACCGCGGGAGCCACTCCGCGAGCGCTGCAGCCGCTGTGCGGGCCCACTCCGCCACCGCCCGCTCCGCGCGGCCGTCGAACCTGCGGGCTGCGCCGGCAACGAACTCGGCCATCCGCCCTGCTTCCGCTGCACCCTCGTCCCGCCACGCCTCGAGCCCCGGCGAATCGGCAGCGCGCGCCCCCCGTTCGGCCCGCACAACCTCCCTGGCCCGCTGCCACTGGTCGAGCCCCCGGACCACACCCGCCTCCCGCGAGAGCAGGTCCCACGCGTGCCCCGGCACCTCCTCGCCCTGCACCACCAGCGGCGCCGAGGTCAGCCAGTCCGCGACCGCATCCCGCCGCCACTCGCTCCGCGCCGCCCGCAGTGCCCCGAGCACCGTCCGCCCTGCCAGCGACTCCCCGAGCGTCCGCAGCCCGGGGCCGTTGTGCGGCGTGCCGCTCGCCTCCAGCCGGTCGTGCACGAGGCCCGCGTACTGTTCCGCATTCCCGTACAGGATCGCCATCCGGTGCAGCGGCACCCCGGCCTCGGCCAGCCGCCAAACCTCGCGGGTCGCAAACCGGACCTCCTCCTCGGGGTCAGGCAGGCTCGCGAGCCGGCCCGGCAGCCGCAGCGCCGGCTGCCCTGCCGGGAGGCCGGCCCCGAGCAGCCGGCACCACGCCTCTGCCTGCCCGTCGACCTCGCGGTCGCCCGTCAGCCCAAGGATGACCGTCGCCCCGGCCGCCCCCGCGAGCTCCGCCGCTGCCCGCGTCATCCGGTCCGGCAGGTAGAAGATGACCGTCCCGGCCTCCCGCACCGCCGGGTCGCCCTCCCGGAACGCCGCCGCAGCCTCGACCACCAGGTCGTGGTCGTCGTACAGGTCCGGCGTCGCCCGCCGCGCCGCGAGCACCACCTGCACCGCCTCCGCGACCAGCGGCTCCGGGTGCGCCGCAAGCCGGTCCACCACCTCCGCCGAGGCACCCTTCAGGTCCGAAGCAAGCGCGGCCAGCCGCCGCAGCGTCGCCGGGTGATGCGCCAGCTCCCCGAGCCGGCCCCCGGACGCCGCAGCCGCAGCACGGAGGTGCTCCAGCCAGAGCCAGCGCGTCCGCGGCCGCATCCCCCGGGCCTGCAGCCGCGGCGCTGCCGCCAGCTCCGCCAGCCGCTCCGCCACCAGGAACCGCACGTTCGCCAGCGGCCGCTCGCGCGCCAGCCAGCGCCGCACGTCCAGCCCCACCAGGTTCGAGGGCACCACCACGGTCACCGGAGCAAGCGGGTCGCCGCCCCGCCCCTGTGCGATCACCCGCGCGAGCACCACCCGCGCCTTGCCGTACTCCGTCCCGATGACCTGCACCGCTGACATCGCGCCCTCCAGCCTGGATGCCCGGCCATGCTACCGCCCCCGCGCGACAGATCCTGTCGCCTGCGGGCCGCTCAGCCCCCAAGCATCCGCAGGGCGTACTCCATGTTCGACTGCATCGAAGGGGCGATCTCCTCCCAGTGCGGGTCGTGCCGCTTGCCGCGGCGGTGCAGCATCAGGTTGAACCCCGTGATGATGCCGAACTTGTACGCCGCCAGCGCCTTGAACCAGCGGATGTCGCCCGGCCGCCCGCCCATCGCCTCCCAGTACCACGCCTCCAGCTCGTCGGCGTGCGGCATCCTGCTTGCCCGGTCGTGCGCCCACGCCGAGGGGTCGCTGAACACGCACACCCAGCCGAGGTCGTTCAGCGTTGGGCCGACCCCGCACAGCTCCCAGTCGATGACCGCCAGCAGCTCCCCCTCCGGCGAATACAGCAGATTCGACCACTGGAAATCGCCGTGGTACAGCCCGATCGGCGCCTCGTGCGGGATGTTCCGCAGCAGCAGCTCCTTCACCCGCGGCTGCAGCGCCAAAAGCTCCGGCTCGGCCGCCCGCTCGTAAAACCGGTCCCAGCGTGTCACGTCGAACTCGTATCCCCAGAACTCCCCGAGGTAGCCGAGCCGCTCGCGCGGAACCCGGTGAATCCCCGCCAGCGCCGTCATCGCCTGCCGCGCCATCTCCCGCAGCTGCGCATCGCTGAACCGCTCCGGGTAGTCGTCCTTCAGCGTGTCGCCCGGGAGCCGCGGCTGCACGAAGTACGGCAGCCCGAACCAGTCTGGCTCGGTCCCCGCCCAGAGGATCGGCGCATGCGGCACGCCCGTCCCCTCCAGCGCCCGCACGGCTGTCACCTGCCGCATCAGGTCGGCCGTCCCCTCCAGCTTCACCCCCGGCGGCGGAAGCCGGAGAAAGTACTCCCGCCGCTCCCCGCTCGACATCACAGCGTCGAAAAAATACGAGAACCCCGCGTGCCCGGGTCCCTTCCGCACGTTCTCGACCCGCGCGCCCGGGTCACCCAGCTTCTCGCGCACGAACGGCACCAGCCGCGCCTGCAGTTCATCGAGCTCCATCGTCCCTGTCCCCAGCCTGGTTCGGTCGCCGGCAGCCGGCGTCGGAAGCATGGCGATTTCCCGCCCGGCGCGCAACGAAACGCCGGGGCCTGCACCGCAGACCCCGGCGCCGCGATGCTGCGTTCCGCGTTACTGCAGGCCGAAGTCCCAGCCGTTGCCGGCCTTGAAGCTCTGCAGGATCCGCCGCGCGACCACCATCCGGTGCACCTCATCCGGACCGTCGTAAATCCGCGCCGCCCGGGCGTTCCGGTACATCGACTCGAGCGGCGTATCGCCCGAGACGCCCAGCGCCCCGTGCACCTGGATCGCCCGGTCGATCACGTTGTGCAGGATCTGCGCCCCGAAGAACTTGATCGCCGAGATCTCCACCCGGGCCTCGTCGCCCTGGTCGATCTTCTTCGCTGCTGAAAGGGTCAGCGCCCGCGCCGCCTGGATCTCCACATAGCTGTCCGCGATCCAGTTCTGCACGGTTTGCTTCTCCGAAAGCGTCGAGCCGAACACCTCGCGCTTCAGCGAGTACTCGCACATCAGCTCGAACGCCCGCTGCATCTGCCCCAGCCAGCGCATGCAGTGGTGGATGCGCCCCGGCCCGAGCCGCTTCTGCGCAATCCGGAATCCGCTCCCCGGCTCGCCCAGCGTGTTCGTAATCGGCACCCGCACGTTCGTGTACCGGATTTCGCAGTGCGAACCCTCCGTCTCGCCCATCACCGGCACCGGCCGCACGATCTCGAATCCCGGCGTGTCCGTCGGCACCACAATCTGCGTAAACCGCCGGTGCGGCGGCTGGTCCAGCTCCGTCGCGCACATCACAATCGCGAACGTGGCGCCCTCGGCCTGGCTCGTGAACCACTTGTGGCCATTGATCACCCACTCGTCGCCGTCGCGCACCGCCGTCGTCCGCAGCCCCGTCGGGTCCGCCCCCGAAACTTCCGGCTCCGTCATCGAGTAGCACGACCAGATCTCGCCGGCCACGAGCGGCCTCATGTACTTCTCCTGCAGCTCCTTCGAACCGAACTGCCAGAGAATCTCCGCGTTCCCCGAATCCGGCGCCTGCGAACCGAACGCAATCGGCGCGTACGGGCTCCGCCCCAGGATCTCGTTCATGTACACGTACGGCATGAACCCGATGCCCATGCCGCCCGCCGCCGCCGGCAGATGGGGCGCCCACATGCCGAGCGACTTCGTGATCGCCTGCAGCTCTTTCATCTTCTCGCGGCCGGCCGCCGATTGCCGCGGGTGGTTCGCGTGGAAGAACGGCTCGTTCGGATAGATGTGCTCCGCCATGAAGGCCTTCACCTTCTCGCGGAGCTCCATGATTTCGGCGTCGGTCAGAACCCGGTCGCCGGCGTGCGGGTGCTCGGCTGTCGTCATATCGAACCCATCCTCAGGTCGCGGTATTGCCCCCGAACTCTACCGCGCTCCCGCCCGCTCCGCTACCGCCCGTGCACGTGGTGCTCCTCGCCTGCCGCGTGGTAGTGGTGCGCGTGGTGCATCCCGCGCCGCCGGTGCAGCCATGCCGCCACCAGCCCATGATTTGGCGCAAACACCAGCGAAACAAGGAACAGGCCGGTCGCCGTCAGCACAATCGTCGCACCCGCGGCCGTGCCGGCATGGTACGAAAGGTACAGCCCGCCCACCCCTGATACCGCCGCCAGCAGCACGCTCAACCAGATCATCCGCAGCAGCCGGTCCGTCAGCAGCCGCGCCGCGGCTGGCGGGGTCACCACCAGCGCCAGCACGAGGATGTTCCCCACCGTCTGCAGGCTCACCACAATCGTCGCCGCCACCAGCAGGAGCAGGAGCAGGTCGAGCGCAAACACCGGGTAGCCCAGCGTCCGCGCCATCACCGGGTCGAAGGCCGCCAGCGTCAGCTCCTTCATCAGCACCACCATCACGGCCGCCACCACGGCTGCAATCACCGCGGTCACCAGCACGTCCTGCGACGACACGCCGAGGATGTTCCCGAAGAGCAGCGACCCGAGGTCGCGCCGGAAGCCGCCCTGCCGGCTCAGGATGACCACCCCGAGCGCGAAGAACGCCGCGAAAATCACGCCGATCGCCGAGTCCTCGCTCACCCGCCGGCTCCGCGCCAGCACCCCGATGCCCAGCGCGGTCAGCGTCCCGAACCCGAACGCCCCGACGAGGATGCTCTGCCCCGCGAGGTAGCTCAGCACCACCCCAGGGAAGACCGCATGCGCCAGCGCGTCTCCAATAAACGCCAGCCCGCGCAGCACCACGAAACAGCCCACCAGCCCGCACAGCGCCCCGATTATCAGTACCTCGAGCAGCGCCCGCTGCATAAACCCGTACTGGAGCGGCTCGGTCAGCCAGCTCATGGCAGCCGCTCGAACACGGGAACCTGCTCGAATACCGCAACCTGCCCGCCGAACGCCGCCCGCAGGTGCTGCGGCGTAAACGTCTCCGGCGTTGGCCCGAATGCCACCATCCGCCGGTTCAGCAGCAGCACGTGCGTCGTTGTCGCGCGCACCTCGTCGAGGTCGTGTGTCGCGAACAGCACCGTCACCCCGCTCCGCGCAAACGCACGGATCTGCTCGTGGAACACCGCCCGGTTCTGCACATCGACCCCCGTGAACGGCTCATCCAGCAGCACCAGCTCCGGCTCCTGCACCATCGCCCGGGCGAGGAAAATCCGCTGCTGCTGCCCCCCCGAGAACTGGCTGATGTGCCGGTGTCCCAGCCCGCCCAGTCCGAGCGCTTCGAGCGCCGCTTCCGCCGCTGCCCGGTCCGCCCGGCCCGGCCAGCGGAACCACCCGAGCTTCCGGTACCGACCCATCAGCACCACGTCCAGCGCCGTGACCGGGAACTCCCAGTTCACCTCCTCGCGCTGCGGCACGTAGGCAACCCGCCCCGCCAGCTCCCGCAGCGGCCGCTCGCCGAAACGGATCTCGCCGTCCCGCAGCGGAAGCGACCCGGCGATCGCCTTCAGCAGCGTCGACTTCCCGCTCCCGTTCGGCCCGATCAGCCCGACGACCGACCCCGGAGGGATCACCGCGTCGACGTCGCACACCGCGAGGTTCTGGCCGTACGCAACCGCGACGCCCTCGAGGACGAGCGTCCGATTGGCCGCGGCCGTGCTGCCTGCCTGCCCCTCGCCGACTATTTCAGCGCCTCCGCAATCAGCCGGGCGTTGTGCAGCAGCATCCCGTCAATCGTGTCGGCGCCGCTGCCTGCCGGCCCCAGCGAGTCAGCATACACCCCGGTCACGACCCGTACCCCGGTGTCCTTCGCCAGCTGTTCAGCGACCTTCGGGTCAATCTCCGCCTCGGCGAGGACTGCCTTCACGCCCTCGCTCCGGATGAGGTCCGTGAGCTTCGCGAGGTCCTGCGCCGACGGCTGCGCCTCCTTCGCCGTCCCCGGGATGATCGCCCCGATAATCTCAAGCTGGTACCGCCTCGCGAAGTAGTTCAGCGATTCGTGGTTGGTCACCACTTTCCGTTGCGCCGGCGGAATCGGGGCGAACAGCGCCATGATCTCCCGGTCCACGTCGTCAAGCTTCTTCGCATACGCCTCCGCATTCGCCCGGTAGGTCGCCGCGTTGACGTCATCGACATCCGCCAGCGCCTCAGCGATGTTCTTCGCCATCACCTTCACGTTCTCGGGGTCGTGCCAGACGTGCGGGTCGCCCTCTCCGTGGTCGTGCCCGTGGTCATCGTGCGCCTCACCCTCGATCGGCTCGATGCCCTCGGTCGCGACCACGACCCTGGCCTTCGTCCCCGAGTTCTTCACCACGTCGTCGAGCCAGTCATCCAGGCCGATGCCGTTCTTCAGCACCAGGTCCGCCTGCCTGATCGTTCGCGAATCCTGCGGCGACGGCTCGTAATCGTGCGCGTCCGCTCCTGCCGCCAGGAGCACCGTCAGCTGTACCCGGTCCCCGGCCACCTCCCGGACGAGCGCGCCGATCTGCGTCGTCGTGGCCACCACCCGCACCCCGTCGCCGCCGGCATCATCGCCGCCGCACGCGGCTCCCAACACGGCAGCAGCGGCCGCCGCACACGCGACGAGCGCCGCGGTAATGTTCCTGCGCATCCCCGCCTCCTCTGAGAGTTCGTATCAACAGCTTACGATACGCAGTCTCAGAGATGCGGGCAACCGGCTGCGCGTCCTCCCGCAACGGCCGGCTGCCGCCGGCTAGATCGGCAGCTCCGGCTGACTCCCCCGCCCGGGGTCGACGGTACCCTCGGTGCGCCCGCCCGCAATCCGCACGACCTCCGCCGGCTGCGCCGCAGCGAACCGCCCCGGCTGGCAGGTCAGCACCACCACCTGCACCTCCTGCGCGAGCCCCGCCAGCACCCTCGCCATCTCCTCAAGCCGCTGCTCGTCGCTCCACCCGAGCGCATCGTCGAGGAAGAACGGCACCCCGTCCCGGGCTGCGGCTGCCGCGCACGCTGCCCGGTGCAGCACCGCCAGCTGCTCCCGCGCGCCAATGCTGAGCTGCTCCACCTCGAGCCACCTCCCGTTCAGCCGCCGCCGCTTCGGAGCCAGCTCCGCGTCCAGCTCGACCGCAAAATCCTCGCCGAAGACCCGCCGCCCGAGCTCGGCCATCCGCTCCGCCAGCAGCGGGCCGTACATCCGCTGCGCCGCCTCCCGGTGCTTTTCGAGCGTGCGGAAGAGCAGCCGCGCCGCCGCCGCCTTCCGCTCCAGCCGCTCCGCCCGCTCCGTCGCCGCCGCGAGCCGGTTCCGGGCCTCGTCGAGCCGGGCCTGCAGTGGGCCCTCGCCTGCGTGCTTCAGCGCGCCGCGCGCCTCGTCAACCTCCCGTTCCGCCTCCCGCAGCCGCCGCTCCGCCGTGTCGCGTTCCGAAACAACCCGTTTGAGTTCTGGCGCGGGGTCGCCATGCGCTGCCAGCCGTTCGCGTACCTCGTCAAGCTTGCGCTGAGCCAGCGCCGCCTTGCCGCGCGCCGCCGCCAGCTCCTGGTCCAGCTGTGCCGTCGGCCGTTCGCGCTCGGCCCGTTCCGCCTCCGACCGCAGCTGCTCCAGGAGACCCCGGCTCCGTTCAACCCGCGTTACGATCTCCCGCACTGCCGCATCCGCCCTGCGCAGCGCCTCCTCGGCCTCCCGCGCTGCCCGCTCCGCCGCCTCGGCGGCCGCCCGCGCCTCCTGCATCTCGGCGTCGCCTGTTTCCTTCGCGCGCCGGGCTTCCTCGATGGTCGCCGGCAGCGTCCGCCCCGCATGCGCCGCCCGGTACGCCGCGATGCGTCCCCTCGTCCGCTGCAGCCGCCCCTCCAGGTCCTCGCGGTTCGGGAGGTCCATCAGCTGCTGGCGGATGGTCCGCTCCGCCTGCTCCACCTCCTGCCTCGCCGCCAGCCGCCGCCGCTCCAGCTCCCGCGCCTCCTCGGCCGTCGCCGCGCCGCCGTCGGCAAGCAGCCGCTCCAGCTCCTCCCGCCGCTCCCGCAGCCGCCCCTCCAGCAGCCCCTGGCTCTGCGACGGCCGCACCACCACCGCGAACCCGCCGGGCAGGTCGATCCGCCGCTCCTCGGTCACCTCGACCTTCAGCAGCCCCCGCTCGAGCGGCCGCTCCTCGCCGTCCACCACCACCCGCGCCCCCGCGGGCCCCTCCACCTCCACCTGTACGACGACCGCCCGCAGCTGGGCCTCCGTCCGCTGCACCTGCTGTTCCGCCTCCTCGACCCGCTTGAGCAGCTCCGGCGTTACCCTGCACCGGGCCAGAAACGCCCGCGCCGCCTCTCGCCGCTCCTCCGCCTCGCCAATCGCCTGCAGCCGCCGCTCCATCTGCGCTGCCTGGAGCAGCTCCTGCGCGTAATTCAAGTCGTCTGCCAGCGTCTTCGCCCGTGTACTCGCCGTCTCGAACTGTTTCCCGGCCGCATTGGCTGCCTCCCGCTTCGCTCGCGCCTCGGCCTCCAGCACCCCAAGCTCCTCCCGCCGGTCCGCGAACTCCCGTTCCAGCGCCTCCAGCTCCTGCGCGAGCCGCTCCACCTCCCGCCCCCGTTCGGCCCGCCGCTGTACCTCCTCGCCGAGCTGTCGCAACTGCGCCTCCGCAGCCTCCAGCTCCTTCCGGGCGAGTTCTTCTGCGTGCTCGGCCTCCCGCCGCGCTTCCAGCGCTGCCTCCAGTTCGCGCTGCCGCGCCTCCAGCCCCTCGACCGCCTCACGCAGGGCCGCAATCTCCGGCTCCAGCTGCCGAACCCGCTCCGCCTGCGCCTCCAGCGCCCGGACCTCGCCCTCCAGCTGCGCGACCTGCTGCTGTGCCTCTTCCAGCTCTTTCCGTGCCGTCGCGAACTCGCCCGTCGGCTGCTCCCGCTTCTCCGTGTAGTAGCGTGCAAACTCCTGCTTCGCCCGCTCGAACAGCCCCTCGCCCGCCGGGTCGGGCCCCGCCGCGGCGTCGAGCGCCTTGAGCAGCTGCTGGCTCTTCGAGAGTGCGCCGGGCGCCGCGAGGCTCTCGCCCTGCAGCACCCGCAGCGACTTGAACAGCGCCTCGTCGACCCCCTCCTCGAGCAGCCTGCGCGCCCGGTCGTGCGCCTCGCGCCCGCTGTAGACCGCCTCGCTGCCGCCTGAGACCTCCAGCTCCGTCACGCCCCGCCGGCTGAACACCTTCCGGTAGCGGCACCATGCCCTGCCGATGCTGAACTCCAGCTCCACCTCAGGGTCGGCGTCCCGCCCCACCGGCCGCACCCGCCGCACCTGCTCCGCGCCTGACTCCGCCGGGAATTCGAACAGCAGCCCGATCGCCTCGACGATGCTGCTCTTCCCCGCCTCGTTCGGCCCCTCGATGACGAGCAGCCGCCCCTCGGGAAAGTCGACCCGCGCCTCCGAAATCCCCCGGAAGTTCCGCACCGTCACCCGGTGGTACCTCATCCCGACCCCCTCGCCAGCCGGTAGAGCAGCACCAGCGCCTCGCCCCCGATAGCCGCCTCCTCCCCGTCCCCGCTCGCCAGCGCGTCGAGCTCCTCCGCCGCTGCCGCCGCATACCCGGTCAGGCCCAGCGATGCGATGCCTTCGCCGTCCGCACGGACCACGAACGCGCTGTACCGCTCCCACGGCTCGATGGCCGCGAACGATTCCTTCAGCTCCTCGATGGCCTGCTCCACCTCCCCCAGCAGCTCCGGCCCGCCCGTGCCGCGAATCCGCAGCCGCAGGACCGTCCGTCTCCGTTCCGGCAGCCGGTCCAGCTCCGCCACCGCCGCCCGCAGCTCCTCGCTGCTCGAAATCTCCAGCGCCCGCTCGACGAACCGCCACCGCCCGACCTGCACCGCCCGCACCGCGCACCCGCCCGGGTCGAGGTCCACCACCAGCGCCTTCCCCGGGTCCAGCTCGTCATAATCCGTCGGTTCCGGCGTCCCCGAGTACCATGCCCTGCCGCCGCACCCGATATCCGTCGTCGAGTGGCGGTCCCCCAGGGCGACGTACCCAATCCCGTGCTCCCGAAGCGCCGCCTCGACCCACGTCCGCTCCAGCGTGACCGCAGCCTCCGGCCCGCGCTCCACCTGCCCGTGCAGGACCAGCACCCGGGTCCCCTCGCGCGCGGCCAGCGCTGCCGCCGCGGCGGCCACCTCCCCGCCGCCGGGCGCCTGCTTGCTCCGCCACGGCACCCCCGCCAGCCACGTCCCGGGCGCTGCCTCAACTGGCTGCGGCCCCAGCACGTGCACGTTGCCCGGCTTCCGCTTCTGGAACCGCTCCGATTCGTACACCGACCCCGGCGCAAGCGGGTCGTGGTTCCCCGGCAGCAGGTAGAACGGCACCCCCGCATCCCGCATCGCGTCGAGCGCCCGCGTGACGACATCCGCCCCGACGAGGTTCGTCTCGAACACGTCCCCGGCCACCACGACGAATGCCGCGCCCTCATCGCGCGCGATCCGCCCGATGGTCTCAATCGCCTCGATCCGCGCCGCCCCGAACGTCGCCTGCGCCTCGCCCGCGAGGAAATGCCGGGTCATCCCCAGCTGCCAGTCCGAGCTGTGGAGAAACCGCACCACGCGCGGATCCTGGCAGAACAGACGTTCGCCCGCAACTCAGGGCGCCGGCGCTCCCTGCTCCGCCGCCGGCAGCAGCACCCGGAAGGTCGTGCCCTCTCCGGGCTCGCTCTCGACGGAGACCGCCCCGCCGTGCGCCTCCGCCACCCCCAGCACCGCCGCCAGCCCGAGCCCCCGCCCCTGGAACTTCGTGCTGAAGAACGGCTCGAAGATCCGCTCGCGGGTCGCCGCGTCCATCCCCCTCCCGGTGTCAGACACTTCAATCAGCGCGTATGTGCCCGGCTGCAGGGCGCCGCACCCAATGCAGATGCCCTTGCAGATGCCCTTGAGGCACCTGGTGAGCTCCTCGAGCGTCACCGCACGCAGCGCGGGCCGGACCACCATCGTGCCGCCGCACCCCTCCATCGCCTCCGCCGCGTTGATGATCAGGTTCATCAGCACCTGCCGCACGGCCACCGGGTCGGCCATCACCATGACCGGCGAGTCCGGCAGCTCGGCACGGGCGGTCACCCCGGCCCCGATAGTCCCCCGCAGCATCTGGAGCGTCTCCCGGGCCGCTGCCGCCAGGTCGACCGGCTCGCAGGTCAGCTCGCCTCCGCGGGCAAACCGCAGCATCTGCTGGACCATCGCCGCGCCCCGCCGCCCCGCCTCCCGGATGTCCTCCAGCGCCTCCCGCAGCAGCGAGTCCTCCCCGGAAAGCTGGAGTGCAACCTCTGCGTTGCCGGTGACCGCTGCAAGGATGTTGTTGAGATCGTGCGCGAGCCCGGCCGAGAGCACCCGCAGGCTTTCCAGCCGCTCGCCGCGTGCCAGCGCAGCCTGCATCCGCAACTGGTCCGTCACGTCCCGCACAATGCACGCGACCTGCCGCTCCCCGCCGGCCTCGACCGGGATGAGCGCAATTTCCGCCATGAACTCCTCGCCGTTCGCCCGCACAGCCGGGACCGGCGCCCGCTCCTGCATGCCCCGCGGGCTCACCGCCGTCGCGAAGAACTCCGCCATGACGGCCGCGTGCTGCTTCCGCAGCCGCCACGGCACGAGCTCCTGCACGCTCCGGCCGCGAGCCTCCCCGGCCGTCAGCCCGAAGATCTGCTCCGCCGCCGGGTTCAGCGCCAGGATCCGCCCGTCCCCGCCGACCAGCACCACGCCGTCTGGCGCCCCGGCAACAACAGCTTCCTGCCAGCTGGCGGTCGACTTCCCAACGTGGACATAGTGCGCCATCGCAATGCCCTCCCCGTGACCGCCAGCATGATAGGTCCGCAACGTGACCATAAATGCGGGACTTCCCCGACACCCGCGTATTTCAAATTCTTCCGTGCGCTTCCGCGAAATCCCTTCGGCAGCGGGCCCCGCCCGGGGGAGAATTTGTTGCGCTTTGCCACAAAGAAATCCGACAAAGCCGCCCCACAGGGTTTCTCCTGATGGCACCCCCGGTCATCCCTTTGTGGATTGGTAGACGGCAATCAAGGGCCGCCGTCGATTGCTAACTCGTTGCCCGGGAGTCCATCCATGTCCGACCGCCTCACCCAACGCCTCCATATCGACCGCGCCGACCAGGCCCTCCGCCTCCGCTGGGTCGGCATCTCCGAACGCGACGCCGCGCTGGTCCGTCGCGCCGCCGCCATCCTCCGCCCGCAGGCCGAGGAGATCGTCCGCCGCTTCTACGACCACGCATCCGCCTTCCCCGAATGGCAGCGGAAGGTCCAGGAAGCCGGCTCCACCCGCGCCCGCCTCGAGGCCGCCCAGCTCGACTACCTGCTCCGCCTCCTCGACGCCCGCTTCGATGAGGAGTACTTCGAACACCGCCTCCGCGTCGGCGCCGCCCACGCCCGCCTGCACATCGAACCCCGCTGGAACGTCGGCAACTACGGCGTCTACGGCCAGCTCCTCTTCCCCGTGCTCGCAAAGAAGCTCAAGGGCCAGGAGCTCGCCGAGACCATCGCCGCGCTCATGAAGGTCTTCGTCCTCGACGCCTCGCTCGCCGTCGAAACGTTCATCAGCGAAGGCGTCCTCGAAAAGCTCGTCGATATCCACGACACCCTCGGTCAGCCCCTCCAGAACCTCGGGCAGAACATCGCCCAGGTCGATGTCGCCGCCCGCGATATCGCCGGCGCCGTCTCCGAAGTCGCCCGCGGCGCAGCCAGCCAGACCTCGACGATGGCCGCCCTCAATGCCGAAATCGATGCCCTCGGCGACGCCTTCGCTGGCGTCGCCCGCGCCGCCGCCGACCAGGCTGCCGCCCTCGACGAAGCCGTCCGCGCCACCGATACCGTCCAGCAGGCGCTCGAACGCGCCCGCGCCGCTGCAGCCTCGGCCACCGAGCGCGGCGAAGCCTCCCTCGCCGAAGCCCGCGAGGGCACGGGTGCCGTCCAGCAGACCATCGAGGCCATGGCTGCCATCCGCGACACCGTCCGCCAGACCGCCGCGGAAATCGAAGACCTCGGCCGCCAGGGCTCGCAAATCGGCGCCATCGTCCAGGTCATCGATGACATCGCCGCGCAGACCAACCTCCTCGCCCTCAACGCCGCCATCGAAGCCGCCCGCGCCGGTGAACAGGGCCGCGGCTTCGCCGTCGTCGCCGAAAACGTCCGCTCCCTCGCCGAGCGCACCGCCGTCGCGACCAAGGAGATCGCGGCGCTCATCGGCGCCGTCCAGGGCGGCACCCAGCGCGCCGTCCGCGCCATGGAGACCTCGATGGCCAACGTCGACGAGGGCGCAGCCCGCGCCGAGCGGGCCGGCGCTGCCCTGGAGCGCATCGTCCAGGGCGCCTCGGTCGTCAACGACGAAATCCGCCGCATCTCCGAGGCCGCCCGCTCCGTCGACGAGAGCGTCGCCATCGTCGTCGACATCCTCGAGCGCGTCGCCGGTCTCGCCCGCGAGTCTGCCGGCCGCGCCGCCGAAATGACCGCCGCCGCCGAGCGGGTCCGCCACGCCGTCGCCGATGCCTCCGCTGTCGCCCAGCAGTCCGCCGCCGCCAGCCAGCAGGTCTCCGCGAGCGTCGAAGAGATCGCCGCCCAGGTCTCCGAAATCGCCCGCGAAACCCAGGCGCTCGCCGGCAGCACCGCTGAACTCGCGAGCTTCATCCTCCGGTTCGGCACGCTCGCCCATAACTCCCGCGGCGAAACCTTCACCCTCCGCCAGCCCGCCGCGGCCTGACGCCCCCGCCCGGGAGGGCCGGACCCGCTGCATCCGGCCCTCCCGGCCCGTCGACCGTGGGCCGATCGGCCCTCACCGGGGCGCAGGTTTCCCCCTACCCTCCAATCGATTCCTTCCATGGCCGAAACACTCACCCCCCAGCTCGAACTCCTGCCCCCGGCACGGCGCCTCCTGCTTCTCGGCCTCAAGCAGCTCGGCGAAACCGACGCCGAATCGCTCTCGCGCGTCGCCTTCCTTTCCGTGCCCGCCGTGCGCGCCCACCTCGCCGGCCTCGCCCGCCACGGTCTCGTCTCGATTACCCGCCGACCCGAAGGCCCCGGCCGCCCGCGCAACCGCTACGCCCTCACCCCCCGCGCCGAATCGCTCTTCCCGCAGGGCTACGCCCGCGCCGCCCGGTGGCTCCTCGAAGCCGCCGATTCCGACCCCGCCATCCGCAAGCCCTTCCTCCGCGCCCTCGTCGAGGCACGCCTCCGCGAAGCCGCCGAAGCCTTCGACGCCCCCACCCCCGCCGGCCGCGTTCAGCAGCTCACCCGCGTCCTCGAAGACCTCGGCTACTACCCCCTGCTCGAAACCATCCCCGGCAGCAAGTGGCGCCTCACCCTGCGCCACTGCCCCTTCGTCGAGCTTGTCGCCGACCACTCCGAAGTTTGCGCCATCGAATCCCGCGTCATCCAGGTCGCCCTCCCCGGCGGCCGCGTCGAACGCACCTGCGCCCGCAGCGAGGGCGCCCCGGCCTGCGCCTATCTGTTGCAGAGTTTCCGCTAATTCAATTCGAATACGTCGCGCCATTCGCGCGACACGCACCCGGCGGGTATCGTTGCCCACGTGTTGGGGAGCGAACCGCCGCAGGGCGCAAGCATCGACTATCTGTCCCCCACCCGGCAGGCGCTGGTGGTAGCCATCAAGGTCCTCGGCGAAGCCACGACCGACCAGCTCGCCCGCGAAACCTTCCTCTCCCCCGGCGCTGTCCGCCAGCACCTCCTCTCCCTAGAGGCCCAGGGCATCGTCACCTTCACCAGGGTCCGCGAAGGCCCCGGGCGGCCGCGCCATGTCTTTCGGCTCACCCCCCGCGGCGAAAGCCTCTTCCCCCAGCAGTCCGCCGACCTTGCAATTTCGCTCCTCGCGGCCATCCGCGGCGAATCGCCCGCCGTCCTCGACCGTGCCTTCGCCGCTCTCATCGACGGCCAGGTCCAGCTCGCCGAAAGCCACCTCCTCGCCCTCGCCCGCGACGACCGCATCGTCGGCGTCCTCGAGCTGTTCGAGCGGTTCGGCTACTTCCCCCGCGTCGAACTTCCCGACGACCGTTCGACCCGCATCGTCCTCCGCCACTGCCCTCTCCTGAAACTCGCCGCCGAAATCCCCGACGTCTGCGAGGCCGAGTGCGCCGCCCTGCGCGCCGTCCTCCCCGGCATGACCGTCGAGCGCGTCGAGCACCGCCTCGCCGGCGACCCCCTCTGCACCTACGAACTCACGCCCGACGAGTAGCCCATCGGCCCGGCCGAGAGGCCCCATTCGGCCGTCTCCAGCCCGCCCCCCGGCCTTTAGCCTCGCGCAAAACATCTGCGCAGGAGCCCGGGGTGAAGTTCCACTGGTTCAACCTCATGCCCTACCCCTACCTGCCGGACGACTTCCGGCAGAAGTACCGCAGCGTCTGGGTCGATGTCGATTCCCGCCTCTACGACCCGGTCAAGGGTCATCGTATCTACCACGACTACCTCGACCTCCTCGAGTTCGCCGCCGAACTCGGCTTCGATGGCATCGGCGTCAACGAGCACCACGCCAATGCCTACGGGCTCATGCCGTCGCCGGCACTCATGGCAGCCACCCTGGCCCGCCGAACCCGCAACGTCTCCATCGTCCTCCTCGGCATGTCCATCGCCCTCTACAACCCGCCGACCCGCGTCGCCGAAGAGATGGCCATGCTCGATGTCATCTCCGGCGGCCGCCTCATCGCCGGCTTCCCCGTCGGCACGTCGATGGATACCAACTATGCCTTCGGCGCCAACCCGGCCACCCTCCGCGAGCGGTACCAGGAAAATCACGACCTCATCATCCGCGCCTGGACCGACCCCGATGTCTTCGCCTGGAACGGCCGCTTCAACAAGCTCCGCTACGTCAACATCTGGCCCCGCCCCATCCAAAAGCCCCACCCGCCAATCTGGATCCCCGGCGGCGGCTCCATCGAAACCTGGGACTTCTGCGCCGCCCGCGGTTACAACTACTCCTACCTCAGTTTCTCCGGCTTCAAGCGCGCCGCCCAGCTCATGAACGGCTTCCACGACCGCGTCGCCGAGCTCGGCCTCCCCTTCAACCCCTACCAGGCCTCATTCGCCCAGCAGATCATCGTCGCCGAATCCGATGCCGAGGCCGAAGAGAGCTATTTTCAGCACGCGAAGTACTTCTTCGAGCGCTGCCTCCACATCTACCCCGGCTTCGCCGATGCTCCCGGCTACCGGACCGAAGCCACCATCCGCGCCGGCCTCAAGGCCCAGGTCGGCGGCGTCTCCTCCGGCGGCGCCGTCGGCAAGTCCTACCGCCAGTGCGTCGATGAGGGCTTCCTCGTCGCCGGCAACCCCGACCAGGTTACCGAGCAGATGGAGCACCTCATCACCTCGCTCCGTGTCGGCCACGTCTTCTGCCTCCTCCACATCGGCGACATGCCCCGCGAGAAGTGCGAGAAGAGCACCCGCCTCTTCGCCGAAAAGGTGATGCCCCGCCTCCGCCACCTCTGGCAGGGGTACGAAGACCACTGGTCGCCCAGGCCGCTCCCCCCGCACCTCATGGCCGAACCCCGCCCCATCCGCCAGCCGATCAACGCTTGAACCGCACCAGGGAGCACTGCCATGGAACAGCTGACCATCACCGTCCGCCCCGGCACCGCACCTGTTCACTTCTTCCGCGGCGGTGCCGGCGAGCCCGTCCTCTACCTCCACCACCTCGCTGGCATGCAGGGCTGGGAGCCCGCCATCGCCGAACTTGCCACAAAGTTCGAAGTCTTCGCCCCGTATCACCCCGGCTGGGGCCCCTCGCAGGGCCTCGACGACGTCGAAACCGGCCTCGACCTCGTCCTCCATTACATCGATTTCCTCGACGCCCTCGGCCTCGAACGGGTCCACGTCGTCGGTCACTCCATCGGTGCCTGGATCGGCGCCGAACTCGCCGCCATCCGCCCCGACCGCGTCCGGAAACTCGTGCTGTTTACCCCCATCGGCATCTGGGACGACGAAATCCGGGGCGAAGACCCCTTCGCTCAGAACCCCCTCCGCGCCACCGAGGTGCTCTTCGCCGACCCCGCCCGCCGCGAAAACCTCATCCTCCGCGACGGCACGGTCGACCCCCTCGAGAACTACGTCCAGGAGATGAAGGACCTCAAGGCCGCCGCCAAATTCCTCTGGCCGATTCCCGATACCGGCGTCATCCGCCGGCTCCCCCGAATTCAGGCCCCCACCATGCTTGTCGGCGCCGCCGGCGACCGCGTCGTCCCGCCCGCCTACATTCCCATCTGGAAAGCCCACATCCCCGGCGCTGAGTCGAAAACCATCCTCGATGCCGGCCACCTCGTGAATCTCGAACAGCCCAGCCGGTTCGCAACCATCGCCGGGAGCTGGTTCCTCCGGCCTAACTGAGGCTCCGGCGGCGGGGCATGGCTTCCGCCGGGGTCGTGCGGGGGCGCCCTCGGAGCGCCCCCGCACGCATGTCGCCCGTCCCTCCGCTACCCTCGTGGCATGAGCGCTCCCTCGCCCTTCATGCAGGAGGCCATCCGCCTCGCCGCATCCGTCCGCGGCCGCACCTCGCCCAACCCCTGGGTCGGAGCCGTCCTCGTCCGCGATGGCCAGGTCATCTCCCGCGGCGCCACCGCACCCTACGGCGGCCCCCACGCGGAAGCCGCCGCCCTCGCCGGGGTCGACGCCCGCGGCGCTACCCTCTACTGCACCCTCGAGCCCTGCGTCCCCTTCGAAGGCAAGCGCACCCCTCCCTGCTCCGACGCCATCATCCAGGCCGGCGTCGCCCGCGTCGTCGTCGCCCTGCTCGACCCCCACGTCGGCGGGACCGGCGTCCAGCGTCTCCGCGACGCTGGCATCGAGGTAGCCGTCGGCGACGGCGCCGAAGCCGTCACCGACCTCCTCCGGCCCTACCTCAAGTGGCGCCAGCTCGGCCTCCCGTATGTCATCGCGAAGTTCGCCGTCAGCCTCGATGGCGCCGTCGGCGCCCCGTCCGCCGGCGTCACCTGGCTCACCGGCCAGGCCGCCGTCGAACGCGCCCACCGCGACCGCGACTGGGTCGATGCCATCCTCGTCGGCAGCGGCACCGTCATCGCCGACGACCCGGCCCTCACCGCCCGGCCCGGCGGCCAGCCCGCCGATCGCCAGCCTGTCCGCGTCGTGCTCGATGCCCGCGGCCGCACCTCCCCCGACTCCCGCGTCTTCGCCCCGGGCGCGCCGGTGATTGTCGCCACAGCGCACGGCTCGCCGCCGGAATGGCGCGAGGCCATCGTCCGGACCGGCGCCACCCTCCTCGAGCTCGACCGCAGCTCGGGCCGCCTCGAACTCCGCCAGCTCCTTCGCGCCCTCGGCCAGCGCAACATCCAGTCCCTCGTCGTCGAGGGCGGCCCCACCGTCCACGCCTCCTTTTTCGAGGCCGACCTCGTCGACGAGGTCCACGCCTACGTCACCCCGCGGCTCCTTGGCAGCGCCGGCATCCCGCTCGTCCCGCAGGGCGCGAGCCTCCCGGTCATCCATATCGACCCGGTCGAAATTGCCCCGTTGCCGCCCGACGTGCTCATCCGCGGCTACACTGGCAGCTGGCAGCCGCCCCTGCCCATCCTCGCACCGGAGCGCTGAATGCCCCGCAACTGGATCGTCGTCGGCTCACCCGAAATCTTCGAAACCACCCGCGCCCTCGGCTTCACCCGCCATGGGTTCAAGAGCACCCGCCGCAACATGGCCAACAGCATCCAGCCCGGAGATCTCCTTGCCTTCTATATCTCCGGGCGCAAGCAGTTCGCCGCCATCTGCCGCGTCACCACGCCCGTTGTCGAAGAGCACACCCGCATCTGGCAGAGCGCCAAAAAACCCGACGAACTCTACCCCTACCGGGCCGGCATCGAACCCGTCTTCGTCCTGCCCGAAGACCGCTGGCTCGACGCCGAGCCATATCACGACCGCTTCCGCTGGACCCAGCGCTGGCCCCGCGCGAACTGGACCCTCGCCTACCAGGGCAACCTCCACGAAATCCCGCAGGAGGACATGGACCTGCTGCTTGCCGACTTCGAACGCGCCGCCCGCGGGGAGGCCGCCGCCTCTGCCTAAGACCGGTGCCGGATTGTCCGAAGCGTTACGAGGTGCACCGTCACCGCGACACAGATCGCGATGAGCAGCAGCTGCACCCACGGGATGCCGATGAAGTACTCGCTCACCCCGATCCCGGCCCAGAGCGTCACGACCGACCACACCTTCGTCCCCACCGTTGCGCCCCGCTCCTCCTTATACGCCCGCAGGTGCCGCCCGAACCACCGGTTCGTGGTCAGCCACCGGTACGCGCCCGGCGAACTCTTCCCGTACAGCCCCGCAGCTCCGAGGAAGAAAACGGTCGAAGGCAGCAGCGGCAGGAAGATCCCGAGGATGCCCACGCCGACCAGCACGCTCCCAAGGCCCACGTAGACCCACCGGCGGACGCCCCGCGTCGTCGCCTGCCGCGGCGCAGCGGCCGAACCTTCCAATTCTCCCATTCCGGCGAAACCGGTCTCCTGCACTGCAGGAACAGTATGCCATGCGCGAATTGGCCCGTCACGGCCGTTCGTGCCCCCCGGGAACGTCCGCCCGGCCGTCTACCAGGTAATCCGGCGGAGTGCCCCTCCGCTGAGGATGTACGCCGTTCCTCCGCGGACCGTGAACGCCCGCGCCCCCGCGAAATCCGGGTGCCGGTACTGCCGGTCGAACGCCCCGTCGCGCAGCAGCACCACCACGCGGCTGTTCGCCGGGTCCAGCACCGCCACCTCCGCTGCGGAGAGTGCCTGCGGCGTCTCGGCCGCCACCAGCTTCCGGTCGATCCCTGCCTGCGACAGCGTGAGCGCCACGCCGCCGCCGATGAACCGGTGGAGGGTCCCGTCGGCGTCGGCCGTCAGGATTTCGGCGTCCACGAACAGCCGCCGCGCGTTGGCAAGGTCCGCCGTTTCCAGCGCTTTCGCCGGCGGATTCGGGAACCCGTCCCGCTCCTGGGCGTACCGGTACACCACTTTGTGCGCCGCATCGAGCACGTACAGGTCGCGTCCCCGGACGGCGATATCCGTCACCACCAGCCCCTCCGGCGCGTTGAATGCGAGCGCCGTCAGCGCGTCGTTCTCCCATGCCCACAGTCGATTCTGGTGGTCGACGATCAGCAGCGCAGGCGCGCCGCGGTCGTTCGCGTCGAGGTGCGCAATCGCCACCGGCCGCCCCCGCTTCGCCGCGGCATCCTCCGCGTAGATGCTCTTCGCCGACCCGTCTGCCAGCGCCACCGCAATCACCTGCGGCGTCGCCGCATCCAGCAGGTACACGTGGTCCGGCCCTGCCGCCATCCGCGATGGGGCGACCGGCCGCTCGCCGAACCGGTCGAGCGATGTCACCACCTCAACGGACGCCGGCTGGACCACCCGGTCCATCTCGTTCAGGGCTCCCGCTACCTCATTGAAGAGCGTCTCGGCCTGCGGGTCGCTGCCCTGCAGCTCGCGCGCTTTGAGCAGCAGCGCCTGCGCCTCGACCAGCGCCGTCCGACGTGCCGCCGGGTCGTCGACCACCCGCGCGATGGCCAGCTTCTGGGCTGCCCCGTTCAGCAGGTTCGAATACTCCGCTCCCGGGTCGCCCTTCAGCATCGAAGGCACCGTCACAATCCCAACGAGGAGGAGCAGCACGGCCAGGCCGGCCATGATGACCGCCCACGTCGGCGGCAGCTGGTAGTTCCCGAGCCGCGGCCGGTCGAGCGTCCCGCTCCCGCGCCAGCGGCCCCCCATCGATGACCGAACCCGAACCAGCGCCCCTGAGCCCGGGGCAAGGCCCGTCTCGCGCGTCACCGCCGCTGCGGAGGGGGTCTCCCCGCTCGGCCGCGCCCGCCGCTCGGCCGCCAGCTCATCCACCAGCGGGAGGTCCAGTGTTTCCGTCGATGGACCCGGCTTCGGGCCCTCCGCCGGCGCGAGGCTCCGTGTGAAGCTCTGCGCCCGCGGATTCTTACGCGGCGCCGGCGGCGGAGGCGGGCTCCCCGCGCTGGCCGCTGCCGCACCCCAGGTTGGCCGCAGCGCCGCCGTCCCTTCCGCCCCGCCCAGTGCAGCCCGCGCCCGCTCCGCCCGCTCGCGGCTCTCGGCCACCACCCGCATCAGCGCGGAGCGCCGCTCCCCCGCCGCCAGCGGCAGCGTCACTTCCTCCGCAGCAGCATCGGCCGCAGGCGCCGCCACCGGCAGCCGGCGCGGCGTCACCCGCTCCAGCTCATGCCGCGCCTCCAGCACCGCCTCCTCGTGCTCCTCGTCCACAAACAGGCTCGGCTGGTAGAGCCGCTCCTCACGCGGCGCCCCGGCTCCCCCGCCGGTCGCGTCGATGACCGCGCCCCCTGCCGGCGCCGACTCCTCCGCAGGCGCTCCGCCGGCCTTTGACACCGTCCCCGGCAGCGCGGCGAGCAGCACCGTCTGGTGCCGCAGGTGCTGCACCCGCCGGTACAGATCCGGCAGTACCTCCTCGAGCGGCAGCCCGGCGATCCCCCGCAGCACCTCCTCCTCCACCTCGGCCAGCGCCGGGGTCGAAAGCAGCACCACCCGGTCGCCCGCCTCGAACGGGAGCCGCCGAAGGAGCGGCCCCGGCCCCTTCCCGCTCCCAATCGGCTGGTCGAACGGCGGCTCCGGCCGGAGCAGCTCTGCCCTGCCGCCATGGACCGCCACGGCCGCCGCCGGCCCCGCCTGGCCGAGCACCACCTGCCCGCCCCGCCGGACAAGGCAGCTGACCCCAAGCGCCACCCGATGCTGCGCAATGCTCTTTCGATTCCAGTCGGCCACGGCCCGCTCGGCCTCGGCGAACAGCCGCCGAAGGATGCCCGTCAGGCTCATGTCAAGCGCCGTGAGCGCCTGCCCCATCGCCGAAACGACGTGGCCCGCGAACGCCTCACCCGCGGGCGTCGTGCCCTCGGCGACGATGAACAGCTCCACGCGGTCGTCTGCGGGGCCCCGGCCGTGGAATACCCCGGCGTTCGGCCCCCGGTCGACCGGTTCGTGATCCACGATCGCGAACTGGCCAACCTGGAGTGGCTCGGTCAAGTGCGACCGTCCTCCAGCTCACAGTGTTGGTCACGGGGAATGGACACGATGCCCCCGGCAGCCGGGGCTGCCAGGACCCCGCCGGCACCGTCGGCCACTATACCACCGCTTTCCACCACCAAACCAACGCTTCGCGCCCGCGTCATTCCGGGAAATCCCTTACGGGCCGCCGCCGCGCCCCGCATCTGCGAGCCGCGCGAGCGCCTCCCCGGTCAGCCGGTAAGTCGTCCATTCGTCCATCGCCACCGCGCCGAGGGCCCGGTAAAACCCGATAGCCGGCTCGTTCCAGTCGAGCACGGCCCATTCCAGCCGGGCGCAGCCCCGCTCCATCGCCAGCGCAGCCAGCCGCGCCAGCAGCGCCCGTCCGTACCCCCGCCCCCGCGCCTCCGGCCGCACGAACAGGTCCTCGAGATAGATCCCCGGCCGCCCTTCCCACGTGCTGAAGTTGTGGAAGAAGAGCGCGAACCCCTGCACGCCCCCCGCATCCTCCGCCAGCAGCACCTCCGCGTATGGCCGCGGCCCGAACAGGTGCCGCCCGAGCGTCTCCCGCTCCAGCCGCACGGCGTCCGGCTCCCGCTCGTACTCTGCCAGCGCCCGGATCAGCTCGATGATGACGTCGAGGTCGCCCGGCCCGGCGAAGCGGATGCGCATCACTCCCCCACCAGCTCAACCCGCGATACCGTCGCCCCTTCCTTCGCAATCCGCGTCACCAGCGCACGGCCGTCGTACCCGGCCGCCTTCGAAGCCGCCAGCATGGCGTTCGCCACCGCCCGCGCCGGCTCCTCCGGGCAGATCGCCGCTACCGAACTCCCCGCGCCGCTCAGCCACGCCGCATACGCCCCCGCCCGCCGCGCCGCCGCGAAAATATCGAACAGCGGCGGGAAGAGCGCGGCCCGCTGCCGCTGGTGCACCCGGTCATCGGTCGCCTCTGCCAGCAGCTCCATCCGCCCCGACGCCATCGCCGCCACGAACAGCGCCGCCCGGCCGATGTTGTGCACGGTATCGGCCTTCGAGTAGCTCTCCGGCAGCGCCTTGCGCGCCTCCTTCGTCGGCATCGAATGGTCGGGAATGAGGAGCGCAATGTGCGCATCCGCCGGAAAGCGCGATGCCGCCCGCACGTAGTGCCCGTCACCGCCCTGCACGCACACCTGCAGCCCGCCGAACAGCGCCGGGCAGGCGTTGTCCCCGTGCCCCTCCAGCTCGCTCACGAGGTCCAGCAGGGCCTGTTCGTCGAAGACGCCCCGCTCGAGCTCGTTCACGGCCAGCACGCCCGCAACCCGCGCCACCGCGCTCGCGCCCAGCCCGCGCCCGAGCGGGATCGCCACCTGGTACCGCGCGCGCACCCCGCCCGGCACCGGCTTCCCCAGCCGCTGATAGGCGTGCCGCACCGCCGAAAGCACCATCTTCTCGCCGACGTCCTCGGTCGGCGGCTGCTCCGCCTCGGAGAACGTCACCGTCACCGATGCGAACATATCCAGCGCGAGCCCAAGGCAATCGAACCCCGCGCCGAGATTTGCGCTTGTCGCAGGCACACGAACGGTAATCGCCGTACCCGGCATCACTGCCTCCCTGTTCCCGGTTCCCGAAGCCCGCATGGTACCAACCACCCCCGCCAAACCTCCAACCACGCGCTTGTCTTCCCCTCCGCCGCGTTCCATGCCATAGTCCCCACATTCCAAAACGGGGGTCGCGCTCCATGCTTCGCCGAACTGCCCTCCGCCTCGCGCTTGCTGCCCTTGCCGTCCCTGCCTTCGCGCTCGCTGCCTGCGGGGGCGACGATGACGACACCGGCGGTGGCGCTGCCGCCGACCTCGTGACGGCAAACGTCTCCTGCAAAGACCTCAACGTCGCCGCGCCGGCCCGCATCAAGTCCGCCGGCAAGTTCGTCGTCGCCAGCGACCTCAGCTACGCCCCCATGGAATTCGTCAAGCCCGGCTCCAACGAGGCGATCGGCGCCGACATCGACCTCGCCCGCTGCATCGCCGAAGCCTGGGGCGTCACCCTCGAGGTCCAGAACACCTCCTTCGATGCCATCATCCCGGCCCTCACCAGCAAGAAGGCCGATGTCATCATGTCCTCCATGAGCGTCACCGACGAGCGCAAGCAGCAGGTCGACTTTGTCGAATACCTCGTCGCCGGTTCCGGCATCCTCGTCAAGAAGGGCAACCCGAAGAACATCAAGTCCCTCGCCGACCTCTGCGGCAAGAAGGTCGCCATCCAGGTCGGCACTGTCCAGATCGACGAGGCCGAAGAGCAGAACGCAAAGTGCGCCCAGAAAATCCAGGTGACCACATTCGAGCAGAACACCGACACCATCACCGCGGTCAGCAGCGGCCGCGCTGATGCCGCCCTGATGGACTATCCCGTCGCCGCCTACGGCGCACGCCAGGTCAAGGGCACCGAAGTCGTCGGCGAACAGTACAACACCGGCCCCTACGGCATCGCCGTCCGCAAGGATGACACCGAAGTGCGGACTGCCATCCAGGCCGCCCTCGCCGCCATGAAGGAGAAGGGCAAGTACGAGGCCATCCTCAAGTACTGGGGACTCGAGGCCGGCGCACTGAAGTAGGTCTCTGCCCCGAACCTCCCTCCCCGAGGAGCCGACCGTGCCCGTCCTCGCCGTCAGCTGGACGTACATCGCGGACAACTTCTTCTCCGACATCGTCCTCCGCGGCGTTTGGATGACCCTCCAGCTCTCCGTCATCGGCATGGCGTTCGGCATCGCACTGGGGACCCTCTTCGCCCTCGGCCGCGTCGCCAGGGCGGCGCCGGTCCGCGCCGTCGCGCTCGCCTACATCTGGTTCTTCCGGGGCACCCCGCTGCTCGTCCAGGTCGTCTTCTGGTTCTTCGCCCTCCCCCAGGCCTGGCCGTCCTGGGCTCCCTGGGACGGCCAGCTCTCCCCCTGGCAGGCCGGCATCCTCGCCCTCGCCATCAACGAAGGCGCCTACATGACCGAAATCGTCCGCGCCGGCATCCAGTCCGTCGACCCAGGCCAGCTCGAAGCTGCCCGCTCCCTCGGCATGACCTACCGCCTCGCCATGCGCCGCATCATCCTGCCCCAGGCCCTCCGCGTCATCATTCCTCCCACCGGCAACGAGTTCATCGCCATGCTGAAGAACTCCTCCCTCGTCTCCCTCATCTCCGTGAGCGAACTCTTCCTCGTCGCCAAGCTCCAGTACTCCTCCACCCTCCGCTACTTCGAATGGCTCATCATCGCCAGCGGCTGGTACCTCATCCTCACCACGCTCGGGTCCTTCTTCCAGTCCTGGCTCGAATACCGGTACGGCGCCGCCAGCTACGGCCCTTCCGCCCGCCGACGCTGGCTCGCCTTCGGCGCCCGGGATTGACCCCCATGACCGCCCCTGTTGCCCCGCCCCTGCTGCAGATTGAGAACGTCCACAAGCGGTTCGGCCGCAATGAGGTCCTGCGCGGCATCACCGCGGCCGTCGCCGAAGGCGAGGTCGTCGCCATCCTCGGGCCCTCCGGCTCCGGCAAGTCGACCCTCCTCCGCTGCATCAACCACCTCGAACGCATCGATGCCGGCCGCATCCTCTTCGAAGGCCAGCCCGTCGGCTACCGCGAGCGGAACGGCCGCCTCGTCGAAGCCCCGGAGCGCGAAATCGCCCGCGTGCGGGCCCGCATCGGCATGGTCTTCCAGCGCTTCAACCTCTTCCCGCACCTCACCGCCCTCGGCAACGTCATGGAGGCGCCCGTCCACGTCCTCGGCCTCCCGCGCGAAGAAGCCCGCGCCCGCGCCGTTGCCGTGCTCGAACGGGTCGGCCTCGGGGCAAAGCTCGATGCCTACCCCGCCCAGCTCTCCGGCGGCCAGCAGCAGCGCGTCGCCATCGCACGCGCACTCGCCATGCAGCCCCGGCTCATGCTCTTCGATGAAGCAACCAGCGCGCTCGATCCCGAACTCGTCGGCGAAGTCCTCGCCGTCATGCGCGACCTCGCTGCCGCAGGCATGACCATGATCGCCGTCACCCATGAGATGGCCTTCGCCGCCGAAGCCGCCAACCGCGTCATCTTCATGGACGAAGGCGTCATCCAGGAGGAGTCGACCCCCGACCGCTTCTTCGCCAGCCCGGCGACCGAGCGCGCCCGCCAGTTCCTCCGCCGCGTCACCCGCCCCTGAAACCCCAGCCGGTCTTGCCCGTTCCAGCAGGCGTGCCATAGTATCCCCCGACTTGGGGGAGGTACGGGATGTATCAGTTTCCTAAATGTCGAAAATGTGATTACGGGGACCTCGTCCCCTTCTCCGACTTCGGCAGCCAGGGCGCACCCATTCACTTCAAAGCCTGGGTCTGCACCAACCCCGATTGCGGCTACAACATCAAAATCCGCAACGGCGACATCTACATCGACGAACCCATTAACGACGGCCAGGGCTACATCCGCCGGTAGCTCGCGGGCCGCGCGCCGGCCCCCATGCGGGCCGGCGCCCTTGTGATAAACTGAACGAGCGATGGCACAGCCGAACAAGGTTTACCAGCCCCTGCCCCTGCGGACCGAGAGCGACGTCGAGCAGGAAGTCCAGCAGAACATCCTCGTCACCAGCGTCGACCAGGTGCTCAACTGGGCGCGAAGCTCCTCGCTCTGGCCCTGCATGTTCGGCCTCGCCTGCTGCGCCATGGAGATGATCGCCACCGCCACGCCGCGCTACGACATCGCACGCTTCGGCGCCGAGATCTTTCGCGCCTCGCCCCGCCAGGCCGACCTGCTCATCGTCCCCGGCACCGTCACCTGGAAGATGGCCCCCGCCGTCCGCCGCATCTGGCTCCAGATGCCCGAGCCGAAGTGGGCCCTCGCCATGGGCGGCTGCGCCATCATGGGAGGCCCCTTCGCCTACGCCTACAGCGTGACGCCGGGCGTCAATACCCTCCTGCCCGTCGATGTCTACGTCCCCGGCTGCCCGCCCCGGCCTGAGTCGCTCCTCACCGGGCTCATGCTCCTGCAGGACAAGATCAAGAAAGACACCATCGGCAAGGGCTGGGTCCGCCGCGACGTCGAACCCCAGTTCCAGCGCTACCTGCCCGAGGGCGACCCGATCCGCAAAGAGCTCGAATCTCTCTGGCCGCCCTACATCGACTACGATCGGCCGCCGCAAGGCGACGCCTTCGGCGACCGCTAACCGCCGGCTTACACCACATCCCGACCGGGTGGCCCTCCACGCGGTCACACCACGGAGGTCCGCCTGTGCCCGCAGCATCCTGGGAAGAAATCGAACGCCTCGCCCGCCCCTTCTTCGAGCAGGGCATCCAGCCCGACCGCTCCGACCTGCTCGAAATCGCCTTCACCGGCGATTTCTCCGATGACGTCATCGACGCCATCGACTCCCTCGACGGTAAGCCCATCCCCAGCCTCGAGGCCCTCCGCGAAAGGCTCGCTGCCAACGGCGTCCTCGCCGGCTGACCGGCCCCGGCCCTGCGGCCCCACCGGCCCTCGACGCGGCCCTCGCCGGGGCGCACACTCCGGGCGTGACTGACCGTTTCGCCGACCGCCGCGAGGCAGGCCGCCTCCTCGGTGAGGCCCTCCGCCGCCTCGGCCTCCCGCTCGGCGCCATCATCCTCGGCCTCGCGCGGGGCGGCGTCATCGTCGCCGCCGAAGCCGCCCGCGCCCTCGGTCTTCCGCTCGATGTCCTCGTCGTCCGCAAGCTCGGCGTCCCCGGCCAGCCCGAGCTCGCCTTCGGCGCCATCGCCACCGGCGGCCGCCGCGTCCTCAACCCGGGTGTCATCGGCGAGGCCGGCGTCACCGACGCCGAAATCGAAGCCGTCACCCGCGAAGAAGAGCGCGAACTCCAGCGCCGCGAAGCCGCCTACCGCGGCAATCGCCCGCCGCTCGACCTCCGCGGCCGGACCGTCGTCCTCGTCGATGACGGCCTCGCCACCGGCGCCTCGATGCGCGTCGCCATCGAGGCCGTCCGCGCCCTTGGGGCCGACCGGGTCATCGTCGCCGTTCCTGTCGCGCCCCCGGGCGTCTGCGAAGAGCTCGCCGCGGACTTCCCCGGCCTCGAATGCGTCGTGCTCCGGACTCCCGACCCGTTCTACGCCGTCGGCCTCTGGTACCGCGCCTTCCCGCATACCTCCGACGACGAGGTGACCGCCGCCCTCGCCGCCTCCCCCGCCGCCTGAGCGGCCGCGCTCACCCTCGCTACACTGGATCCGTGGCCTCCTCAACCATCTCCGAGAAGCTCCGCAAGCAGCTCGCGGCCCTCCCTGCACGGCCCGGCGTCTACATCATGCGCAACGCCGCCGGCGAGGTGATCTACGTCGGCAAGGCCGCCCGCTTGCGCGACCGCGTCCGCTCCTACTTCGGCTCCCCCCACGGCCTCGAACCGAAGACCCGCGCCCTCCGCGAACAGATCGACGACTTCGAGTACATCGTCGTTTCCAGCCCTGCCGAGGCCCTCCTCCTCGAGGCCGCCCTCATCAAGCGCCATCAGCCCTTCTTCAACATCCGCCTGAAGGACGACAAGCGCTACCCCTACCTCAAGATCGACGTCCAGAACCCCTGGCCGCGCGTCTCCATCACCCGCCGCATCGAAAACGACGGCGCCCGCTACTTCGGGCCCTACGCCAGCGCTGGCTCCGTCCGCGCCACCCTCGACCTCACCAAGAAGCTCTTCCCCTGGCGCTCCTGCACGAAGGAGATCACCGGCCGCGACCCCCGTCCCTGCCTCGATTACTACATCAAGCGCTGCATCGCGCCCTGCACGGCCTACTGCACAAAAGAGGAGTACGACGAGGTCATCCAGCAGGTCATCCTCTTCCTCGAAGGCAAGGCCGACGACGTCCTCCGCCGCCTCCGCAAGCAGATGGACGACGCCGCCGAGCGCCTCGAATTCGAACGCGCCGCCCAGCTCCGCGACCAGATCCGCGCCATCGAGCGCACCGTCGAGCGCCAGCACGTCGCCACCACCCGCAACGAAGACGCCGACATCTTCGGCCTCGCCCGCGACGGCGACGACGCATGCGTCCAGGTCTTCTTCATCCGCGGCACCCAGATGATCGGCCGCGACAGCTTCATGCTCGCCGGCGTCCGCGACGAGCCCGATGCCACCGTCCTCTCCAACTTCCTCCTCCAGTACTACGAAGGCGCCCAGTACATCCCCCGGCTCGTGGCTGTCCCGGCCCAGCCCGAAGACCGCGAGAGCATCGAGGAGCTCCTCACCGGGAAGCGCGGCTCCCGGTTCGAAATCCGCATCCCGGCCCGGGGCGAAAAGCGCCGCCTCGTCGACCTCGCCGCCGAAAACGCCCGCGAGGCGCTCGCCGTCGCCCGCGTCCGCTGGCTCGCCGATTCCAGCAAGACCGAACTCGCCCTCGAACAGCTCCGCGAAGAGCTCTCCCTGCCCGAAATCCCCCGCCGGATCGAGTGCTACGACAACTCCAACATCCAGGGCACCAGCCCCGTCTCCAGCATGGTCGTCTTCATCGACGGCCGCCCCGCCCCCAACCAGTACCGCCGCTTCCGCGTCAAAACCGTCCAGGGCGCCAACGACTTCGCCACCATGCAGGAGGTCCTCCGCCGCCGCTTCGGGCGCCACGCCCGCACCGCCGAGACCGCCGCAGCCGACAACACCCCCGGCGCCGACGCTGCCTCGGCCGATGCGTGGGACCTCCCCGACCTCGTCATCGTCGACGGCGGCAAAGGCCAGCTCTCCGCCGCCCTCGAGGTCATGCACGAGCTCGGCGTCCACCACATCCCCGTCGTCGGCCTCGCCAAGCGCCACGAAGAGATCTTCGTGCCCGATGACGACGAACCTATCGTCCTGCCCCGCGGCTCCGAGGCGCTCTTCCTCGTCCAGCGCATCCGCGACGAAGCCCACCGCTTTGCCATCACCTTCCACCGGCAGGTCCGGGGCAAGTCCTCCATCCAGAGCGCGCTCGACACGATCCCCGGCATCGGTCCCAAGCGGAAGAAAGCGCTGCTTAAGAAGTTCGGCAGCGTCAAGGCGATCCGCGAAGCCGACGTCGACGAAATCGCCGCCACCGTCGGCTTCACGCGCGCCCTCGCCGAGCGCGTCAAAGCCCAGCTCTAATCACGGCCCGCATCCCTACCGCCGGAACAGCGCCGATACGAGCTGGAAGAAAGCCAGCACGGCGCCGCCGAAGAGCACCAGGGCCACAATCCGCAGCAACGCCCCGATCGGCCAAAGCCCGAGCCCGTACATAACGTCCCCTGCCAGCGTGACCAGCCACCAGAGCAGGGCGGCAAACAGTACCCGGGCGAGCGCCTCTCCGACTCCCGGGCGGTCACCGTACATTCTCATGCCCTCCGTGTACGGTCATCGCGCCGCATCGTCGCCCGCCCCCGCGACAGCTGCTGTCCGAGTCAGTACCTTGATCCCATGCCCCTCCGTTTCCTCGCCCTCGGCGATTCCTACACCATCGGTGAAGCCGTCGACCCCGCTGAGCGCTGGCCTGCGCAGCTCGTCCGCCGCCTCCGGGCCTCCGGCCTCGACCTCGCCGACCCTGTCATCATCGCAACCACCGGGTGGACTGCTGCCGAGCTGGCCGCCGCGTTCGATGCCGCCCCGCCCGAGGGTCCCTTCGACCTCGTCACGCTGCTGATCGGTGTCAACGACCAGTACCGCGGCCTGCCCTGCGACGGCACCTACCGCTCCCGCATCAACGGCCTGCTCGGGCGCGCCATCGAAGCCGCAGCCGGCGATCCCTCCCGGGTGGTCGTACTCTCCATCCCCGACTGGGGCGTCACCCCCTTCGCCGAAGGCCGTGACCGCGCCCGCATCGCCGCCGAAATCGACGCCTTCAACGAGGTGAACCGCGCAGCTGCTGCCGCCGCGGGCGCCCGCTGGCTCGATGTCACCGCCGTCTCGCGCGAAGCGGCCCGCGACCCCGGCCTCCTCGCCGGCGACGGCCTCCACCCCTCCGCCGGCATGTACGCGCGCTGGGTCGAACTCCTGCTCCCGGCTGCCCGGGCCATCCTTGCCCCCTCCGTATCCGGCTCCTGAACCCGCCCCCATCGACGCGCCGCTGCGAATGTCCTACCGTGGAAGCGACATGGCCGACCGCATCGAACGCGAAATCGAAGAGCTGCTCGCGAAGCTCGAAACCGAGCTCCCCGAGGGCGGGCGCCAGCCCATCTCCCTCGAAGAGCGCCGCCGCCGGCGGAGGCCGCGCCGCTCGCTTCCCCGGCTCTCGCTCCCCGCGCTCGACCCTGCCCGCCTGCTCCTTGCCGGCGCCGGCACGATGATCGCCGGCCTCTTCCTCTCGATGTTCTGGAGCCCGCTCATCTGGGTCTCCTTCGCCGGTGTCGTCGTCTTCATCGGCGCCTTCCTCCTCTCCTTCCGCAGCCGCCCCATTGGGAGCATCGGCAGGTCCCGCCCCCGGCGCGTCTACTGGCGCGACCGCTACATCGACTACGGCCCGCCCGAGCACTCCAGCCGCTTCCGCAACCCCTTCCGCCGCCGCTAGCCTTTCCGGGCACGTTACGCCCTCGCCCCGTACCCTCGGGAACGTGATGCGCCCTCCTCTCCTGCTCCTCGCGGCCCTCCCGGCGCTCCTCCTCGCTGCCGCCTGCTCCAGCCGCGACCCTGCCGCAGCCCCGCCCGCCGAAGCGTCGCCGTCCCCTCCGGCCCCCGCATCCCCGGCCGCGTCCCCGGCGCCTTCCCCTCCCGCATCCCGCACGACACCCGCCCGCGGGCAGGCGTCCGGGCCGGCCGGCCACGACGCCGACCTCGCCTTCGCCCACATCGCAGCCCTCACCCGCGAACCCCGCGTCGCCGGCACGCCCGCTGAACTCCGCGCGGTCGAGTATCTCGAAGCGCAGCTCGCCTCCTTCGGCTACGACGTCGAGCGCATGCCTTTCACCTTCCAGGACGACCCCTTCCGCGTCGGCGAAGTCCGTGTCCGCGGCGCGGCCCTCGAGGCGCTCACGATGTCCGGCAGCCCCGGCGGCACCGTTGAGGCCCCGTCCATCTTCGTCGGCCTCGCCGACGACGCCGGCATCGCCGGCCGCGACCTCGCCGGCCGCATCGCCGTCGCCGAGCGGGGCGGCCTCACCTTCGCCGCCAAGTACCAGAACGTTGCCGCCGCCGGCGCCATCGGGCTGGTCGTCGTAAACAACCAGCCCGGCCCCTTCTCCGGCAACCTCACCCTCGAGGCCCGCTTCCCCGTTGTTTCCGTCGCCCGGGAGCCCGGCGCCGACCTGGTCGACGCAGCCCGCGCTGGCGAGCGCGTCGCCATAACGGCTCCGCAGCCTTCCGGCGGCACGCCAGCCTTCAACGTCATCGCCCGGCCGCCCGGCACCGCCGCCTGCGCCATCATCGTCGGCGGCCACTTCGATACCGTCCCCGGCGCGCCCGGCGCCAACGACAACGCCAGCGGCACCGCCAACGTGCTCGAGCTCGCCCGCGCCTTCGCCGTCGGCGGCCCGCGCCCCGGCCTCTGCTTCGCCCTCTTCGGCGCCGAAGAATCCGGGCTCCACGGCAGCCGCGCCCTCGTCGAACGGCTCCGCTCGGACGGCGCCCTCCCCCGCTACATGGTCAACCTCGACGTCACCGGTATCGGCCAGCGCATCGAGGTCATCGGCGAAAGCCCGGCCGCCTCCCGCGCCATTGACCTCGCCCGCGCAGCGGGCCTCGACGCCGTCCCCTCGCGCCTCCCGCCCAACTCCGGAAGCGACCACATGAGCTTCGCCGATGCAGGCGTCGAGATCGTCTTCTTCACTTCCGGCGACTTCTCCACCATCCACTCCCCCCGCGACGTCGCCGACGCCATCGACCGGCGCATCCTCGACGCCATCGGCGACGCCGCCTTCCTCCTCGTCAGCGACCTCCTCCGCGAGGTTGGCTGACAGCCGTGCCCCGCACTAGCATGGTCGCCATGGCAATCGCTCGCCCGCGCCGCCCCGGAGCCGCGACCGCCGCCCTCGCGCTGGCAGCCGCCCTGCTCGCTGCCGCCTGCGGGGGCGGAGGCCAGCCCGAATCGGCCGCCGGCGAACGGATCACCGACCCCGCCCGCGTGCCCACGGCCACCCCGATGCAGAACCCGGTCCTCTACCGCATCCAGGGCAACCAGGTCATCCTCGAAGGCGGCAGCCCAGCAGCCCTGACGCCGACCGGCGGTGCATCCACGCCCACGCCGCGCAAGACCTACACCGTCAAGCCCGGCGATACCTGCTCCGGCATCGCCGCTGCCGAGGGTGTCAGCCTCGATGCCCTCATGAAGGCCAACCCAACTGCCTGCAACAACCTCCGCGCCGGGGACACGCTCGTCATCCCCGCCCCCACCCCCACCCCGGTCGCGGGCGGTACCGGCGGCCTCACCTCCAACCCGACCGTCCGCCCGACGCCGACCGCCCCGCGCTCGTCCGGCGGTTCCTCGAGCGGCTCCGGCAAGGTCTACGTGGTGAAGCCCGGCGATACCTGCGCCGACATCGCCGCCAGCTACGGTGTCTCGCTCCAGCAGCTCATCGCCTACAACGGCTTCAGTCCCGACTGCCCGCTCAAAGTCGGCCAGGAAGTCAAAATCCCGTAGCTCAGTTGTCCCGGGTCAGCGAGCCGCCGCTTCGGCGGTCTCCCGCCCCGCCGGCGAAATCGCCGCCGCCAGCCGGTCCGGGCTCATCCCCGCCTTCCGCGCCGCTGCCGCCAGCGAAGCCCCGAGGTCGTCCCGGTCGAGCCCGAACGCCCCGAGCTGCTGCATCGAGGCGTGCCGGGCCCGCAGCACTTCGTACAGCGAAACCCGTTCTGCAATCGTTGCGCTACTGACCATGCGTGTCACCCCCACACGATGGCGGTATCCTGCGCGCCCTGCATCACAACCGTGTCACAGCCGTGTGAATGCTGGATGTCGCAGGAGGCTACCGTACGACGCCCCGCTCCTCCCGTCAGCCGCTGCTACCGAATTTTCACGTTCCGTGCACGATTGGCCGCCACCGCAACGCGAATCCCGTACTCCCGCCGCTCTAAACGAAGGGGCCTGGCGGCACCGTACGCCAGGCCCCTCATGCAGCGCGCCCGGAGGGGACAGGGGAGGCGGCTGCATCGGGAACGTCCCGATGCCCGCAGTATCCCCGGCGCCTGTGAACCCCGCGTTATCGTGGCGTATCGGTCATGTTTCGCGCCCGAGCCACTCCGCCAGCACCTCCCCGGTGTGCTCTCCCAGTTTCGGCGCCGGCCGGCGCAGCTCCCACGGCGTCGCCCCGAACCGGTACGGCGCGCCAGGCATCCGCACCGGCCGCCCTTCGCGGCCTTCGCCCTCCACCTCGGCCCAGAACCCGCGGTCGTCCCAGTGCGGGTCGAAGAGCGCCTCCTCCGGGCTGCGGACGATGCCCCACGCCTGCCGCCGCTCCTGCCCGCCCCGGTACACCTCCTCCGCCGTGTGCGCTGCGATGAACCGCCCGAGCTCCGCGAAGATCTCCGCCGCCTCGGGGCTGCCCCGCGCCGCCTGCCGGTTCAGCGGGTCATCGAACCGCGGCTCGTCGAACTGCAGCCCGAACCCCTCCGATTGGAACCACTCCTTGATCCGCTTCCAGCTCGCGTTGTCCCGGCCGACCCCGAACACCAGCACCCAGCGCCCGTCGCCCGCCCGGTAGAGCCACCGTTCCGTCCGCGTTGCCGCCGCATGCCGCCCCGTCTGCCGGATGACGTTCACCCGCTGCGTGAACCAGTACGGCAGCGCCACCTCCGTTGTGCTGCTGATCGCCTCGTGCGCCGAGCAGTCGATGAACTGGCCCTCGCCCGTCCGGTCTCGCCAAAGCAGCGCGGCCAGGATGCCCTGCACCGCATAGTGGCAGGCCGTCAGGTACCCCTGGTCGCCGTGCCCGCGGATCGGCGGCGCCTCCTCCGCATCCTCCGGGTCGTACCCGTTCATCATCATCGCCCCGCCGAGCGCCAGCAGAACCATGTCGGTCGCTTCGTACTCCGCCCACGGCCCGTCCTGCCCGAACGGCGTCATCGCGCACCAGATGAGCCCGGGCGCCTGCGGCGCGACCGCCCTGTACCCGGCCCCCAGCCGGTCGAGCTCTCCTGGCCTCCCATCCTCGATCACGACATCCGCAGCAGCCGCGAGCTCCCGCCACGTCGCCGCACCGTCCGGCTCCGCGAGGTCCAGAACCACCGACCGCTTGTTCGTGTTGAAATACCAGAAGTTCAGCGAGCGGTTCGGCCCGGGAACGTCGTCAACGAACGGCCCGATGGCCCGCGCCTCGCTCCCCCCGGGCGGCTCCACCTTCACCACGTCCGCGCCCATATCCGCGAGCAGCTTTCCCGCGTACTGGCCGAGCGCCCCGCACCGCTCGACCACGCGAAGCCCCGCCAGCGGCCCGCTCACATGAACACCCCCAGCGCCGCGAGCTCTTCGTACTCCTCAGTGCTCATGCCGAGCGTCGAGGTCATCACCTCGTACGTGTGCTCGCCCATCAAGGGTGAAGCCGTGCGGTTCATTCCCGGCGTCTTCGAGAGCCGCGGCGCCACCCCATCGATGCCCGCCTCCCCCAGTTCCGGGTGCGGCATCGTCGTCCACCAGCCCCGCGCCCGCAGCTGCGGGTCCCGCTCCACCCGGTCGCCCGCCGTCTGGCAGACCCCCGCCGGCACCCCCGCGGCCTGGAGCGTCGCCATCACCTGGTAGGCATCGCGCTCCTGCGTCCACGCCCCGATTCCCCGGTCCAGCTCGTCCTGGTGCGCGAGCCGCCCCGCGGCCGTCGCGAAGCGCGCATCGGCCGCCCAGGCCGGCTCGCCCATCGCCCGGCGCAGCGCCTCCCACTCCGCATCGTTCCGCACCGCGATCGCCACCCACCGGTCCTCGCCCGCGCACCGGTAGGTGTTGTGCGGGGCCATCGACGGTTCCCACGCCCGGTTGCCGGGCGGCATGCCCTCCCGGAGCCAGCTCCGGCCGTTCACCGTAAAGTCCAGCACCGCCGGTCCCGCCAGGACCATCCCCGTCTCGACCTGCGCGATGTCGATCGCCTGCCCCTCCCCGGTCATGTTCCGGTGGTGGAGCGCCATCATGATCGCGATCGCCGCGTAGTAGCCGGCGGTGTGGTCCAGGTACGAATACCCCCACCCGGCCGGCGGCTTCCCCGGGAGCCCCGACATCAGCGTCAGGCCGCTGAGCGCCTGCGCTGTCGGCCCCCAGGTCGTGTAGTGCCGGTCGCGGCCGGTATGCCCGAACCCGGAGATCGAGCAGTAAATGACCCCCGCGTTGATCGCCCGCTGCGCCGCGTAGTCGAGCCCCCACGACTCCAGCACGCCGCTCGAGAAGTTCTCAATCACCACATCGCTCACCCGGATCAGCCGCTGCAGCACCTCCATCCCCATGGGGTGGCGCACGTTCAGCAGCACGCTCTTCTTGTTCCGGTTGAAATAGTTGAAAAACCCCGAGTTATTGAGCGTGGGCCGCTCCCCCGCAATCGGCCGCCCGAAGCGGATGGGGTCTGCCGCCTGCCCGTGCTCGACCCGGATCACCTCTGCCCCGAAGTCCGCCAGGATCCGCGTCGCCGTCGGTCCCGCGATCACCCACGTCAGGTCGCACACCCGGATGCCCGAAAGCGGCAGCTCCGTCATCGCCGCCGGATTATAGCCCCCTCGCGCGTGCCGGCTGACCCTGTAGGATCAGCGCCACATCCCCCGGCGGAGCACTGTCATGCCCGAAGTCCAGCCAGTCGTATCCGATATCTTCGAAGTCATTCGCACCCAGCGCGCCATGCGCCGCCTCAAGCCCGATCCCGTTCCCGAGGAGTACATCAAGAAGATCCTTTGGGCTGCCACCCGCGCGCCGAGCGGCGGCAACCGCCAGAACTGGCGCTGGCTCGTGATCACCGACCCCGAGAAGAAAAAGCAGATCCAGCAGTGGTACAAGGAAGGCTGGGACCGCCTCGTCGCCAGCGGCTACGGCAACCGCCCCGACCTGCCTCCCGAAGAAGCCGCCAGCAACGAACGCGTCATGCGCTCCGCCCAGTACCTCGCCGACCACCTCCACGAGGTACCCGTTCTCATCCTCGCCTGCCTCCTCGTCGACCCCGGCCAGCGGCCCGACATCACCGCCGGTTCGAGCATTTACCCTGCCGTCCAGAACCTCATGCTCGCCGCCCGCGCCCTCGGTCTCGGCACCGCGCTCACGACGCTGCACCGCTTCC
Organism: Tepidiforma bonchosmolovskayae; assembly: GCF_008838325.1. Classification (GTDB taxonomy): domain Bacteria; phylum Chloroflexota; class Dehalococcoidia; order Tepidiformales; family Tepidiformaceae; genus Tepidiforma; species Tepidiforma bonchosmolovskayae. The sequence goes on from NZ_CP042829.1 coordinate 1,948,111, forward strand.
ACCAGGACGACATCCGCAAGCTCCTCGGCATCCCCGAGACGGTCGAGACCGCAGCCCTCATCCCCGTCGGCTGGCCCATGGGCAGGTTCGGCGAAGGCTTCCGCAAGCCCGTCGAAGACGTCACCTACTGGGAGCAGTGGGGCAACAAACGCCAGTAGCCCCGCGGGGAGCCGTTCCGTGGCCAGCCGCCTCTCCGTCTCCATCACCTATTGCCGGCGCTGCAACTTCCTCCCGCGCGCACTCTGGGTCGCCCACGAGCTGCTCCACACCTTCGGCGAGTACATCGCCGACCTCCGCCTCGTCCCGGCCGGCGGCGGCGACTTCGACGTCGATGTCAACGGCGAACGCATCTTCTCCCGCCGCGCGGCAGGCCGGCACCCCGAAATCGCCGAGCTGAAGGAAGCCCTCGCCGCCCGCCTCGAACCGGAGGAAGCCGCCTCCCTCAGGCGCCATCCGCACCCGCCCGCGGCCGGCTGACCATGCCCAACCCGGTCCTCGTCCGCAAGCTGAAGTACGACGGCTCACTCCGCTCCGCCTGGCCCGGCGACCTCATCGACGCCCGCGGCGACGACTGGCTCATCGTCTTTCACGACCCCGAGCGCCACCAGAAAGAGCCGCCTGAACCGGCCGAACCGCGCGGATTCGGCATCCATACCATCGGCCTCCGCGAGCCCGTGACCGTCCTCCACTGGTTCGACGAACTCGGCCGTTTTGTCGAGGCGAAATGCGACGCCGCCCTCCCCGCCACCATCGCCGGCCGCACCATCGACTTCGTCGACCTGGACCTCGACGTTATTGTCCTCCCCGGAGGACACCATTACATCCGCGACCGCGATGTCTTCGAAGCCCGCGCCGCTGCCATGGGCTACCCGCATGAGGTCCGCCGGGCCGCCTGGTGCGGCATCCTCCACGCCCTCCGGATGGTCCGTCGCGGCCGGTTCCCCTTCGACGGCACCCCGGAGGCGCTCCTCGGCCGCGAACTCGCCGCCCGCGGCCCGCTCTGACGCACCGTCCGCCCGCGCGTACAATCCCGCCCACGACTCGAACCCCGGAGGCACCCGCAATGCCCTTCGTCGAACGCGACGGCGTCCGCATCTTCTACGAAGCGGCGGGCGAAGGCCCGCCAGTCCTCCTCAGCCACGGCTACAGCGCCACCTCCCGCATGTGGCGCGGCCAGGTTGAGGCGCTCGCGCCCCGCTACCGCATCATCACCTGGGACATGCGCGGCCACGGCCAGTCCGACAGCCCCGACGACCCGGCCCTCTACTCCGAAGCCGCCACCGTCGGCGACATGGCCGCGATCCTCGACGCCCTCGGCATCGATACGGCCGTCATCGGCGGCCTCTCCCTCGGCGGCTACATGTCGCTCGCCTTCCACCTCGCCCACCCCGGCCGTGTCCGGGCACTGATGCTCTTCGATACCGGCCCCGGCTACCGGAATCCTGCCGGCCGCGAAGCCTGGAACCGCACCGCCGAGGCCCGCGCCGTCGCCTTCGAAACACGCGGGCTCGATGCGCTCGGCAGCGGCGCCGAGGTGCGCATCGCCCAGCACCGCTCGGCCAAAGGCCTCGCCCTCGCCGCCCGCGGCATGCTCGCCCAGTTCGATAGCCGCGTCATCGAGTCGCTCGAAGGCATCCGCGTCCCCACCCTCGTCCTCGTCGGCGAAAAGGATGAGCCCTTCCTGGGCGCCACCGATTACATGGCCGCGAAGATCCCGGGCGCGCAGAAAGTCGTCATCCCCGGCGCCGGCCACGCCGCCAACATCGATAACCCGGCAGCCTTCAACGCCGCCGTCGAAGCGTTCCTCGCCGGCCTCCCCTGACGGGTCTCTCCCTCCCGGCCGTGCTATGCTGGGGGTCCAACACCCGCGCAGGGGGACGCTTCGTGCCCTACTCCATCGTCGAAACCTGCATCGGCTGCACCGCCTGCACCAAGCGGTGCCCGACGAACGCCATCACCGGCGAGCGCAACCAGCTCCACGTCATCGACCCCACCCTCTGCATCGATTGCGGTGCCTGCGGCGTTGTCTGCCCGCCCGAAGCCATCCTCGATACCTACGGCAACGTCTGCCGCTCCCTCAAGAAAGACCAGTGGCCGAAAGCCGTCGTCATCGAAGAGAAGTGCATCGGCTCCGGCTGCGAACTCTGCATCAACATCTGCCCCTTCGATGCCCTCTCCCTCCAGCACACCGACCGCATCGACGACTTCTTCGGCGTCTCCACCGTCGACGAGAAGAAGTGCACCGGCTGCCGCCTCTGCGAGGACGTCTGCGGCTGGGATGCAATCCACATCTTCCCGCTCAAGGAAGAGGTCATCAAAGACTGGTCCGAGCTCACCGAAGAAGAGAAGGAGATTGTCGCCCGCGCCCGCAAGGCGCTCGGCGTCGTCTGACCCTCCGTCCGCCGCACCGCACCAGGGGCCGCCCCATCGGGCGGCCCTCGTTATATTCCGAACGCGTCCCGCCGGTCAGCCCTGCCCGCCGGCCAGCTCCTCAATCCGCTTCGCCAGCGCGAGGTCCAGTTCCGTCACCCCTCCCGCGTCGTGCGTGCTCAGCCGGAACGTGACCCGGTTGTACACCCACGCCACCTCCGGGTGGTGGTTCATCACCTCCGCCGCCACGGCGACCTGCATCACCAGCCCCACGGCCGCCACGTGGTCCTTCAACCGGAAGGTCTTCGTGATCGCGGTCGTCCCCTCCGCGCTCCACCCGTTGAGGCCTGCCAGCCACTCCGCGATCGCCGCTTCCGTCAGCCGTTCAGCCATCTCGCCTGCCTCCGGTGTTCTCAAACCGTTCAAATTTGCGGCCTGAACCGTCCGTTGCCGGTCCGTACCCGCCGTTCGCCCTAGTATGAACGATCGTATGACCTTCGAATCACCATGGCAGCGGCGGCTGACCCGCCGAAGGCTCCTCGGCGCGACCGGCGCCGCCGCGGCCCTCGCAGCAGCCGCCTGCTCGCGCGGAGGCGGCGGCCAGCCCACGCCCTTCAGCCCCACAGCGGAGCCATCGGCTTCGCCCACCCGCGCGCCGTCGCCATCGCCGACTACCCTCTCGTCCCGCCACGGCCACACCCTCCGCCACACCGGCTTCGTCGAACGCGACGCCTTCGCCGACCCCCACAAGACCCAGGCCGGGCCGCTCCTCGGCCACCAGGCGATGGTCTTCAGCCGCCTCCTCACCTACCAGGACCAGGCGCGCGGCACCATCGCCGCCGACCTCGCCGCCGCACTCCCCGAACGCCCTGACGCGACCACCCTCGTCTTCCGCATCAACCCCCAGGCCCGCTGGCACGACCTCCCGCCCCTCAACGGCCGCCCGGTAACCGCCGACGACGTGAAGTTCAGCATCGAACGCCAGCGCTCGGGCGACACGACGTTCGTCCGCGCCCCGCAGTGGGCGGCCATCGACAGCATTGAGGTCACCTCGCCCCAGACCATCACCTTCAAGCTCAAGGCTCCGCTCGCCGCCGCCCACCACCTCTTCGCCGATGTGGCCTCCTTCATCGTCGCCCCGGAGCTCGCTCCCGATGGCCGCGACATCCCCCTCGACGCCCAGGTCGGCAGCGGCCCCTTCCTCTGGGTCGAGTGGAGCGACCAGCGCTTCGCCAGCGTCCGCCGCAACCCCGCCTGGTTCGGCGGCGACCGCCGCCCCTACCTTGAGGGCATCTCCCTCGTCCAGCCCCGCACCACCGCCGAAGTCGAAAGCGGCCTCCGCACCCGCGCCCTCGACGTCGCCATCGTCAGCCGCACCCTTGCCGACCACCTCAAGCGCGGGCTGCCCCAGCTCGTCGAGTACACCATCGGCCACTCCATGTTCTTCAGCGTCCGCTACTCGCTCGTCAACCACCCCTACAACGACCAGCGGTTCCGCAACGCCCTCACCTGGGCGCTCGACCGCCGCGAGATGGTCCGGAAGTTCTTCGACGGCTCCGGCGGGCTCAGCCCCTGGATCAGCTGGCCGGTCACCCGCTGGACCCTCCCCGAAAGCGAACTCACCACCGTCCCCGGCTACCGCCCCGGCGATGGCGGCCGCGAAGCCGACCTCCGCGACGCCCGGGCCGCCCTCGAGGCGTTCCGCTCTGAGAAGCAGCTCCCCGCCGATCCCCTGCCCCTCTTCGTCGTCGACGCAACAGAAAACGCCATCGGCCTCGGCTCGCTGATCCGCGACCAGCTCAAGGCCGCCCTCGACCTCGATATCCGCATCGTGCCCATGCCGCTCAGCCAGCTCGTCGGCCTCCTCCTCTCCGCCGAAGCCCCCTTCGCCGCCGGCCCCGATACCGGCTGGATCGACCTCGACGATTGGGTCTACCCCTACTTCCACAGCGCCGGCACGCGGAACAGCTTCCCGCTTCGCGACTCCGACCTAGACGCCCTCATCGAAAAGCAGCGCGTCGAACTGAACGAAGACGCCCGCCGTAACCTCGGGTACGAAATCCAGCGCCGCATCCTCGCGCTCAACCCCGGCGCCAACCTCGTGAGCGAACGGGTCGTCGCCCTTGCCTGGCCCTACGTGAAGGGCTACCCCCTCGACACCACCGACGGCTACCAGGACCGTTTCGCCAGCTGCTGGATCGACGCCAGCGACCCCACCTTCCGCGGCCGCGCTTAGCCCGCCCGCACCTCGAACCGGTAGCCGGTGCCGCGCACCGTTCGCACTGCCTTCGCCGCGCCCTTCTCCGCCAGCTTCCGCCGGATGTTCGACACATGCCGCCGCAGGATCTGGAGCGACCGCTCGTCCACCTCCAGCCCCCAGCCCCGCTCGATGATCTCCGCCGCAGGGACCGTCCGGTTCGCCCGCGCCAGCAGCATCGAGAGCACTTCCGCCTCGCGTTCGGTCAGGTCAATCTCCCCGCCCGGGCCCGCCAGCCGCAGCCGGACCGGGTCCAGCTCGAACGGCCCGGCCGCCACCGCGACCGCATCGCTTATCCCCTCGCGGGCAAGCTCCCGCATCTTCCGTTCGACCGCCGCGCTCGTCCGGTGCCCCCGCGCGATGCCGTCAATCTCCGGCCGGAACGTCCCCGGGATCGCCAGCCCCGGCGTCGCCGGGTCGCTCACATACAGCACCGGCACCAGCCGCCATCTCCGGTGCGCGTGGAACGCACTCGCAATCTCCGCCTGCTGCTCGGCCGGCATCCCGCACAGCACGAGGAGGTCGAAGACGTCGGCGTCGGCCCTCGCCAGCGGTCCCTCGGCATCGCGCACCAGGTGGGCATCGATCCCCTCCCCGAGGAGCGACCGCCCCTCCAGCGCCCGCGGGAGTCCGCCGTCGATGATGAGCACCCGTGCCATTGCCCCCGCTGCAACCTCCTGCTGCCTTGCTTCTTGGCCCGCTCTCGAACGCATCTGGTGTCCGGTCATCGATGCTCAGGCTACCGCCAGGCAGGCGCCTCGCGGCATCAGGGCATCCCCCGTTTCGCACCGGGGACCGGCACCAACCCGCCGCGTGCGAACCCCGCCCGGTACCTTACGGCCCCTCCAGGTCGAAACCGCCGCGCTCCATCAGCGTCCGCGCAATCTCGCGCGGGTCCGGCCGGTAGCGCCCCTCTGCAATTGCCCGGCGCAGCGCCGCAATCCGCAGTGTCCGCACCTCCGGCGCGGCCTGCACGGCCTCCAGCGCCCGGGAGAGCTCCCGCGCCTCGTCGGTGATGCCCGCCCGGTCTGCCGGCTCCGGCGCAGGCGCCGGCCGCGGCCCGCGCAGCGGCACCGGGTCGAACGCAACCCCCCGCGGCCCTCCGGTTTTCCGTACTCCTGTCATGCGCTGCTCCTTGTCATCGTTCGGTCCGGCACGCTCCTCCCCACCATCGTGCCAGGCCCTACGCCGGGTTCCCGGGCGTGACCTCGCCCGCAAGCCGCCCCGTGACAACCAGCCGGTGCCGCAGGTCGCGCGTGCAGGTGATCAGCGTCACCGTCGCTCGCGCATCCGAGCGGAGCACCTCCGTCGCCCCGGGGTCGACCACCGCGATCGATTCTACGACATAACGATAGGCGGCCGCCCCCGCGTACACCACAATCTCATCGCCCTCCCGCACCCGGTCGAGCGTCGCAAAGACCGGCACGTTCCGCCGGTCGGCAACCGACACGTGTCCCGTGATGACCATGTTTCCGGGCTGCCCCGGCATCGCCGAATCCACGTGGTGCCCCGCCGCGTGCCACGCTGTCTCCCACCGCGGCTCGCCATCCTCGATCACGACGCCGACCTCCGCGACCGGCGCATCGATCCCCGCCGACGGGATTACAATCCGCGTCGGCAGGCCGCCGTTCGACACCGCCCGGAAGGCGACGCGGGGCGTCTGCTCCGCCGCCCGGCCCGGCAGGGTCGCAGTCTCGCCGGCGCCTGCCGGTGCCGACTCCGGCCCCCGGCCGCCGAACCACGCGATCGCCCCGGCGGCCAGCACCATCCCGATGGCCATCACCGTCGACCCGCGCTGGCTGCCCTGGTGTTTCGTCGTCAACCGTGTGCCCCTGCGCTGGTGCGCGCTGCCCAGAGTGTCGGTAGCCCGCGGGTCATTCTTGATGCGCGGACGGTGGTCGGTCAGGCGCCATTCGATGAATGCCCGGTGACGACTCGGTGCATCGCCGCCGGCGGCCCGGCCGTGCCTCCCGGGGTGAAAAAACGCGGCCCGCCCGGTTACCGGGCGCCCCCAAACCCTTCGCTCCCTGCACGGTAGGCGGCGTTGCCCGCCTGCCCCTCCCGCAGCCGCCGCAGCCGGGCGCCGGTCGCCGCCAGCTCTGCCGCAAGGATTGCGTCCCCCGCCCGCTGCACAGCCAGCAGTTCGCCGAGCGGCTGCTCATCCCCCGGCCGTCCGTCCGCCGCTGCCGCCCGGCAGGCCTCCTCCAGCGCCCGGTCCAGCTCCTCGAGGCCGGCGAACTCCCCGCCGGCCTGCAGCAGCGCGAGCCGCGCCCGCGCCAGCTCCAGCGCCCGCTGAATCGGCCGGCCCGCCTCCGTCACGCTGCCGCTTCCGTTCCCGGCCGGGCCGCCGCGGCCTGCGCCCGCAGCGCTGCCGTCGCCGTCTTCCACGCCTCGCCGACCTGCCCGATGTGCCGCTCCACCTCTTCGAGCTTCGCAAGGTCGCCCAGCGACCCCTCGACAATCCGGCGCAGGCAGTAGGCGTAGAGCGCGGCAAGATTCTCCGCAATCTCGCCCTGGCTCATGTCGAGCGTCGCCCGCAGCTCCCCGATGATCAGGAATGCCCGGTTCGTCTCGTCGTTGAACCCCTGCCGGTTGCCGTTCTCCCAGTGCAGCCGGGCCTTCCGGAGCGCCTTCACTGCGCCGTCGAAGAGCATCGTGGTCAGCGTCACCGGGTCGGCAGTCATCGTCTCCACGGTGCGGTACGCGGCGTAGGGATTGCTGGTCATCAGGCTTGTTCTCCCGTGTTCGGTGTCGTTTCGGTTATCGGCCGGTTTTCGCGCATCTTCAGCGTCGCGTCTACTTTCGGCCGCTGTTGCCCGAAAGCTGGTTCGCCAGCTGCTGAAGATTCCCCAGGATGCTCTGGCTCCGCGCCTGCGCCTGCTCCATCGCGGCGAACTTCCGACGCAGCTGCTCCATCTCGGCCTCGATCCGTTTCTCCAGCGTCGCAATCCGCTCCGAGATGTCCGAGGCGATCCGGTCATACGTCGCCTTCCGCTTGTCGAGCGTCCCCCCGATGCCGGCCTGGTTCTCGGCGAACCGCTTGAGCCGCTGGATCACGCTCTCGGACGTCGCACTGACCGTGATCGTGTGCGTCCCCGCCTGCAGCGTGGGCCCGGCCGTCAGCGTCAGCCCCGGGACCAGCCCCGAATTCGACCCGTTGGGCGCAATCGTCCCCGAGGCCGAAATTGGCGGGCCCCCGTTCGCCGGCGTGAACACCGCCGAGAGGTTCCCCGCGCCGTCATCCGTAATTACCCACTTCCCCGGCTCTGCCCCCGCGTACGTGCCCGAGATGCCGGTAATCGACCCCGTCCCGCCCGGCTCGAGCGTCGCAGCCAGGCTCAGGCGGCTCAGCAGCTCCTGCACGCCCGCCTGATTCGTCCGGACCGCCTCCGCGAACTTCGCTTCGTCGAACTGCAGCGTGTTCGTCGTACCAATCGCCGACCCCACCGGCCCGAACGTCAGCCCGATTTGCGAGAGCGTCGCAAAGCCGCCCTCCAGGTTCGTCCCCGGGCTCGTCAGGATGCTCCGCAGGTCCGACTTCAGCTGCCGCAGCGAGACGTCCCCGCTCAGCGGCCCCGACTGGTTGTTCTTCTTCGAACCGTCCGCCTTCGTGGCCGCGTCGATCGCCTTCATCACGTTGTTGAACTCGGTCACGAACGCTTTGATCGCGTTCGCCGCGCTCGACGTGTCCTGCGAGACCGTCACGGTCACCGGCGAGCTCGTTGTCTCCTTGAACGTCATCGTCACGCCGCCGAACCCGACCGAGTTCGACGCCGACTGCTGCGTCGGCCCCCCGTCGATGCTGTACTCCGCGTTCTGCCCCGCAGTCAGCGTGCCCGTCGTCAGCCCAAGCTTCGCCGCGAGGTTCCCGCCAGGCGCGTCCTGCACGGTCAGCGCCAGGTTCCCCGTCGCTTTGTTCTGCAGCCGTACGGTGTCGGTCAGCGAATCGTACCGCGCCGTCACGCCGGCCTGGCTTGCGTTGATCCGGTTGATGACGTCCGTCAGCGAGTCCGTCGCCGCGTTGTAGCTGATGCTCACCCCGTTGATCACAATCGCCTGGTCCCCGGCGTTCGGCGGCCCACCGTTGAACCCGGCATCCTGCAGCTTCGCCGACGTGCTCAGCCGCGAGATCGGATTCGAACTCGACCGCGTCGTCCCGGGCGAAGAAGTCAGCAGACCCGTCGCAGCCAGGAAGTTCGACGAGTCAGACCCGCTCCCGAACGAGATATTCCCCTGCGTCGAGGTCACCGTCAGGATGGTCGGCCGCCCGTAGCTGTCGTTCGTGATGCTTGCCGTCACCCCGATGCTGCTCGCGTTGATGTCGGCGATGACGTCGTTCAGCGACATCTGCTGCGTGAACGCCTCGCCCGTCCGCGTCGTCCCGGGCGGCGTGCTCAGCAGCCGCATCGCCGAGAGGAAGTTCGAACTGTCCCCCGGCCCGCCGAGGATGATGTCCCCGTTGCTCGACGTCAGCTGCAGCCGGTTCGCCCGCCCGTTTGCATCGTTCACGATGCTCGCCGTCAGCCCGACGCCCGCGCTGTTGATCGCGTTGATGACATCGTTCAGCGAGTCGGTGGCCGCGTTGATGGTGATCGTCTGCGTGCCGCCGCCCACCGTGCCGATGGTGAACGTCCCGCTCGTCACCGCCATGTCGATGTTCGCCGACTGCAGCGCCACGCCCGTCTGCGCCGCGGCCGGCCCCACCGTGAACGTCTGCGAGCCCCCGTTCGCCGTCGCGATGGTGAAGGTCCCGTTCGTCGGGACGGTTCCGAAGTTCGAGCGGTTCATCGCCTTCGTCGCGTCGATGCCGGCCGCCGCCGGCGCCCCCTGGAGCCGCGTGGCCGTCGCCAGCTGCGTCACGTTGACCGTGAAGCTGCCCGCCTGTGCCCCCGGCAGCGCCGATACGCTGACCGCCGTGCCGCTCGCCGTCGCCGTCATTCCGCTCACCGACTGGGGCGCCGCGAGCGCTTTCACCTTCTCCAGGAACGCCTTCATCGCGGTCTGGACCGAGTTCACGGCGCCCTTCTTCGCGTCGTTGTCGGCGCCCTTCTGTTCGAGCAGCGTCACCTGCCGCATCCGGATGGCGGTCAGCTGCTTAATCACCGCCTCCGTGTCAAACGTCGCGTAGAACCCGCCGATCCGAACCGGGTCGCTCATCGTCTACCCTCGCCGTTCCAGGAGAAGTCCGTTGGCTGCCTCCTCGCTCGCCAGCCGCCAAAGGTCCTCTGCCCTCACCCGCGCGATGACGTCCCCCGTTGCCGTGTCGCGAACCTGGATGGCGACCATCATCCCTGCATGGTCCACGACGTACTCCAGTTCCAGCGCCGCCGGGTCGTGCCCGGGCGCCAGCATCCGAATCATCCGTTCCCGGCTGCCGCCGTCGCGGCGGGGTCCCGGTTTCGGCCGGTCCTGCCGCCGCCCCTGGCCCCACGATGCGGGCGCCGGCGAAAGCCGGACCGGGTCGATGCTCTCGAGTCTAAGCTCCCGCATGGCGCCCATCCTTTCCGGAAACTACCTGATCATCGGTCCGCGCCTCCCCGACCTTGAGCCCGGCCGTGCGCGCAAACGGCGGGCCCGGGATTCTCCCCGGGCCCGCCAGGAGGCGCGCTCAGCTCGCCGCTTAGCCGCGGAGCAGGCTCAGTACGCTTTGCGCCGACTGGTTCGCCTGCGCCAGGACCGCCGTGCCCGCCTGCTGCAGGATCGTCGAGCTCGCGAGCTGGCTGGAGAGCTCGGCGATATCGGCATCGCGGATGCGGCTCTCGCTGGCGGTGAGGTTTTCGACGGCGACGCCGAGGCTGTTGACCGTATGCTCGAGGCGGTTCTGGGCCGCGCCGAGGTCGGAGCGGCGGGTGTTGAGGGTGGTGATGGCGGTATCGATCTGGGTGATGAACGCCTGGGCGGCGGCGTTGGAGGCGACGATGGTGGAGGCGGAGGTCCAGTTGACGCCGCCGCCGGTGAGGAGGTTGAGGCCGGAGGCCTGGGTGGCGCGGACGTCGTTGAAGGAGACGTTCATGACGTCGTAGGCCGTCGTATTCGCGCCGACCTGGAGGGCGGCAGCGCCGCTGCCGGTGACGACGATGGTGTCGTTCGCGGCGGAGGTGAGGTCCGTGCCGATGTCGTCGGGGTCCGTGACGCCGGCCGTGGAGGCGAGCTTGATGGAGATGCCGAGCTGGTTGAAGTTGAGGGTTTGGGTGCCGTTGGCGGCGATGGCGGAGACGGTAATCTGCTGGGCCTGACCGTTGGGGCCTGTGAGGGTGAGCTGGTCGGTGGTGGCGTTGTAGGTGAACGTGTAGGTGCCGGGCTTGGCGCCGGCGACGTTGATCTCGGTGACGATGGCCTGGTCGACGGCGTCGTTGACAACGAGGTCGTTGGCGGAGGTGCCGCCGAGGACGCCGGTGAGGGCGCCGGTGAGCAGGTTCTGGCCGTTGAAGTTGGTGGCGTTGGCGATGCGGTCGATTTCGTTGCGGAGCTGGATGAGCTCGGTGCCGATGGAGGTCCGCGCCGCCGTGTCGTACGTGTCGTTCGCGGCCTGGACGCCCAGCTCGCGCATGCGCTGGAGGATGGAGTGGATCTCGTCCATGGCGCCTTCGGCGGTCTGGATCATGGAGATGCCGTCCTTGGCGTTGCGGATGGCCTGGCTGTTGCCGCGGATCTGGGCGCGCATCTTTTCGGAGATGCCGAGGCCGGCGGCATCGTCGGCCGCGCGGTTGATGCGGTAGCCGCTGGAGAGCTTCTCCAGCACCTTCCCCATCTTCGCGTTCGTGATCCCCAGGTTCCGGTTCCCGTTGAGCGCTGCGATGTTGGTGACAATCGACGACATGTAACCTGTTCTCCCCTTTGCTGTTCCCCCGGCCGCGAGGCCGGTGCCACCTCGGTGGCAGTGGTGTCAGCTTGGGTATCGCCCGGTTGCAGACCCGCGTCCGGGGGCGAAACGGGTGCGTCCGGGTGGCAAACGGGTGGCCGCAGTTGCAGCCCGGGGGCCGGCCGGTGACTGGACGGTGAACGCGCCGTCGCGTGCCCGCTCCAGGACAAACCGAGGCGCCCCTCCCGTCATCGCAAGGGGCGCCCACGGCGTTACCGGCCGGGCCGGCTGATTACCGGAGGAGGCTCAGGACTGCCTGGCTCGACTGGTTCGCCTGCGCCAGGACCGCCGTGCCCGCCTGCTGCAGGATCTGGTTGCTGACCATCTGCGTCGAGAGCTCGGCGACATCGGCGTCGCGGATGCGGCTCTCGCTGGCGGTGAGGTTTTCGACGGCGACGCCGAGGCTGTTGACCGTATGCTCGAGGCGGTTCTGGGCCGCGCCGAGGTCGGAGCGGCGGGTGTTGAGGGTGGTGATGGCGGTATCGATCTGGGTGATGAACGCCTGGGCGGCGGCGTTGGAGGCGACGATGGTGGAGGCGGAGGTCCAGTTGACGCCGCCGCCGGTGAGGAGGTTGAGGCCGGAGGCCTGGGTGGCGCGGACGTCGTTGAAGGAGACGTTCATGACGTCGTAGGCCGTCGTATTCGCGCCGACCTGGAGGGCGGCAGCGCCGCTGCCGGTGACGACGATGGTGTCGTTCGCGGCGGAGGTGAGGTCCGTGCCGATGTCGTCGGGGTCCGTGACGCCGGCCGTGGAGGCGAGCTTGATGGAGATGCCGAGCTGGTTGAAGTTGAGGGTTTGGGTGCCGTTGGCGGCGATGGCGGAGACGGTAATCTGCTGGGCCTGACCGTTGGGGCCTGTGAGGGTGAGCTGGTCGGTGGTGGCGTTGTAGGTGAACGTGTAGGTGCCGGGCTTGGCGCCGGCGACGTTGATCTCGGTGACGATGGCCTGGTCGACGGCGTCGTTGACAACGAGGTCGTTGGCGGAGGTGCCGCCGAGGACGCCGGTGAGGGCGCCGGTGAGCAGGTTCTGGCCGTTGAAGTTGGTGGCGTTGGCGATGCGGTCGATTTCGTTGCGGAGCTGGATGAGCTCGGTGCCGATGGAGGTCCGCGCCGCCGTGTCGTACGTGTCGTTCGCGGCCTGGACGCCCAGCTCGCGCATGCGCTGGAGGATGGAGTGGATCTCGTCCATGGCGCCTTCGGCGGTCTGGATCATGGAGATGCCGTCCTTGGCGTTGCGGATGGCCTGGCTGTTGCCGCGGATCTGGGCGCGCATCTTTTCGGAGATGCCGAGGCCGGCGGCATCGTCGGCCGCGCGGTTGATGCGGTAGCCGCTGGAGAGCTTCTCCAGCACCTTCCCCATCTTCGCTGCCGTGATGTTGAGGTTGCGCTGACCGTTCAGGGCAGCAACGTTCGTGACGATCGAAGACATCCTGCGTCTCCCCTTCTCGTTCTGCCGGGATGCCCCCGGCCCTGCCCCGCGTGTGGATTTGGGCAGGTGTGACGCCTTGGGTATCGGCCCCGTCACGAACGATTAGGGGTGCAGCACGGGAACTGCCGGGGATACACCGGTGGAGATTGCGTGCCCCGGGTGGACGCCGCGTGACAATCGCCCATCCCGGCCATCCCCGCGGCCCGGCCCCGGCCCCCGCGCACGGAAACGGGGAGGTCACCTGGCGTGACCTCCCCGTCCCGGGAGAGCGGCCTCGATCAGGTCGCGGATTAGCCCTGGAGCAGCTTCAGCACCGCCTGCGGCGTCTGGTTCGCCTGCGCGAGCACCGCCACGCCCGCCGACTGCAGGATGTTCTGTGCCACCAGGTCGCTCGAGAGCTCGGCAATGTCCGCATCCCGGATCCGGCTCTCGCTCGCCGTCAGGTTCTCCACCGAGACGCCCAGGCTGTTGATCGTGTGCTCGAGCCGGTTCTGCGCCGCGCCGAGCGTGCCGCGCCGGCTGTTCAGCGTCTGGATCGCCCCGTCCAGCGCGCTCATCAGGTTGTGCGCATCCTGGATCGTCTTCACCACCTGGTCGCCCAGCGTCGTAATCAGCCCCGATGACCCGCCCAGCTTGTACGCCGGCGAACCCAGGTTCTCGCTCAGCATGCTCACGAACTCGAGCTGCAGCGTGTCCGGCACGTTCGCCCCCACCTGGAGCGTCGACGTGTTCCCCGTTCCCTGGATGATGATCGTGTTGTCCGTCGGGCCCGTCAGGTCCGTGATGACCTGCGCGGCCGTCCGCCCCGCCGGCCCCGTCTGCAGCGTCACGCTCACCCCGAGCTGGTTGAAGTCGAGCGTCCGCGTCTCGTTCGGCGCCATGTTCGTGATGGTCAGCGTCTGCGAGGTCCCGTCCGCCCCCGTCAGCGTCAGCTGCCCCGCGCCGGGCGACGTAAACGTGTAGGTCTGCGGCCGGGCCGTCGTTGCCGTAATCGTCGTCGCCGTCAGGCCGTTGATCGAAAGGTTCTGGTTGCCGCCCACCGCCATGTCAGCGAGGAAGCTCGTCCAGCTGTACGGGTTCGGGTCGGTCGTAATCGTAAGCGTGAACCCGTTCGTGAACACCACCGACCCCGCCGAGCCGCCCGCGATCGACGAGCCCGAGGCGAAGCCCGCCGCCGTCGCCACCAGCGTCCCGCTCGCGCTGCCCAGCCTCATCTCGAGCACCCCGCCGTTGTTCACAAACACGTAGTCGCCGGCCGGTGCCGTGGAGAATGTGACGGTCCGCGTCCCGCCCGAGGGCAGCGGGTCGCCCGAGACCAGGTGAGTGCCGGTTGCGCCGGCGTTCGCGTACCCGATCGTCTCGCCCTGGACCAGGTTCGTCCCCGCGACGCCTGCCGCAACGCTCGAAAGCGCGCCGGTCAGCACCTTCTGCCCGTTGAACTCCGTGCTGTACGCGATCCGGTCGATCTCCTTCCGCAGCTGGACAATCTCTTCGCCGATGCTCGTCCGCTCCGGCCCGTTGTCCGCGTACGTGCCGTTCGCCGCCTGGACCGCCAGCTCGCGCATCCGCTGGAGGATGGCATGGACTTCGTCCATCGCGCCTTCGGCCGTCTGCAGCATCGAAATGCCGTCCTGCGCGTTCCGGAGCGCCTGCTTGTTGCCCCGGATCTGCGCCCGCATCTTCTCGCTGATGGCGAGCCCCGCGGCATCGTCCGCCGCCCGGTTGATCCGGTAGCCGCTCGCCAGCTTCTCCAGCGTCTTCCCCATCTTCAGGCCCGTCCGGGCAAGGTTCCGCTGCCCGTTGATGGCGCTCACGTTCGTCATGATCCGGGTCATCGTCGTTGCCTCCTCCGGGTTCCCCCGGTTCGTGATTGCTCCCGGCGAGGTTGCCGCCCTCCCGGGCTTCTATGGTGACAATCGGGTGAACACGGTGGACATTGAGTGACAAGCCGCCCGTCCCGCCCAAAATCAGGGTTTGCCCCGATCGTCCCCAAAGCCGCGGCCGTTCGCCCGCACCCGTGCGCCCCGCCTGTGTCATCATGGAGGGACACCCGCCGACGGAGGTCCCCATGCGCACCACAGACGACTGGATCGCCCGCCACGTCCCGGATACGCAGGAAGCCATCCGCCAGGCCCTCGAGATCCTCGACCGCTACGGCTACACCGCCGCCGACCTCGACTACCTCCTGTACGAAGGCCAGGTCACCGAGCACGATGCCGAACTCGAGGAGGCGATCGGTCTGCTTGCCCGCCTCCGCGAGGCCGGCATCAAAATCGGCTGAGCTCCCTTACTCGCCGCTCGCCGCCCGCCGGAGTTCCGCCAGGTTCTCGGCCACGCTCCTCTCCGCGTTGTAGACCGACGACCCGCACACCAGCACCGTGGCCCCTGCCCGCACACAGGCGGCCGCGTTGTGCGCTTTCACGCCGCCGTCGATTTCGATGTCCGCCCGAAAACCGCCTGCGTCCAGCCGCCGCCGGATCTGGGCCACCTTCTCCAGCTGCCGGAGAATCATCTGCTGGCCGCCCCAGCCCGGGTTGATCGTCATCACCATCACTTGGTCCACGTCCGGCAGCGACTCCTCGATCGCCGCCACCGGCGTCCCCGGGTTGATGCACACGCCCGCCTTCTTCCCCAGCCGGTGAATGGCGTCGATCGTCCGGTTGATGTGCGGCGACACCTCGATGTGCACGTTGATGATGTCCGCCGTGTCCGCAAACTGCTCGATCAGCCGCTCCGGCTCCACCGTCATCAGGTGGATATCGAACGGCAGCGAGGTCACCTTCCGCAGCGCCTCCACCACCAGCGCCCCAAACGTGATGTTCGGGACGAACCGCCCGTCCATCACGTCGAGGTGCAGCATGTCCGCCCCGCCTGCCTCGGCCGCCCGCACCTCGTCCGCCAGCCGCCCGAAGTCTGCCGTCAGGATCGACGGCGCCAGCTTTACCGTGACCATGCCGCCTATTCTACCCCCGGATCTGCAGGCCTTATACTCTCCCGCATAGGCGCCTGAACATTTATGACCGTTCGCATCGTCACCGATTCCACCTGCGACCTCCCCCCTGACCTGGTCGCCGCGCACGGCATCACCGTCGTGCCGCTCACCGTCATCTTCGGCGACGAGGCATTCGAGGACGGCGTCACCATCACCCCCGCCGAGTTCTACCAGCGGCTGCGCACCTCCTCCGTCCTTCCGCGCACCAGCCAGCCCCCGGTCGAGCGCTTCCAGCAGGCCTACCGCACCGCCGGCGCCGACGGCGCCGATATCGTCTCCATCCACATCTCCTCGAAGCTCTCCGGCACGCTCAACTCCGCGTCTGTCGCCCGCGAGACCCTGAAGCATGACCTCCACATCGACCTCATCGACTCCTACAACGTCAGCGTCGGTCTCGGCCTCATCGTCCTCGAAGCCGCCCGCGCAGCCGCGCAGGGAGCATCCCTCCCCGAGGTCGTCGCCGTCGCCCGCCGCGCCATGGACCGCGTCACCGTCCTTGTTGCCGTCGATACCCTCGAATATCTCCAGCGCGGCGGCCGCATCGGCCGCGCCCGCTCGCTCATCGGCTCGATCCTCAGCATCAAGCCCATCCTCACGGTCGACCAGGGCGAAGTCGCTCCCTTCGAACGCGTCCGCACCCGCGCCCGCGCCTGCGCACGCATCCTCGAGCTTGCCGCCGCCATGCCGCGCGCCAAAGAGCTCTTCATCGCCCACGGCGACCTCCCCGCCGAAGCCGCTGCCGCCGTCGACCAGCTCCGGCCCCGCCTGCCCCACACCGCCCTCCACACGGCCTACCTTGGGCCGGTCGTGGGCACCTACACCGGCCCCGCCGCCTTCGGCGTGGCCGCCCTCGAACGCGAATGACCGCCCCTCGCACCCTCGACCCCGCGCGTCTCCGCCGCGTCTTCGAACTCGAACGGCAGGGCGGCTGCAGGAACACCGCCGTGATCGGCGGCCTCGACCGCTTCCTCGTCCAGCTCGCCGAAGACGGCCTCCTCCGCGGCACCCCGCTCGCCGAGGCCGCGCGGCAGCTGCCGCCCGGCGGCTACCGCTCCCTCCCCCCGGACAAGCGCGAGCGCTGGGTCGATGCCGTCCTCGCTGCCCTTGCCGGCGGCGCCCCGCGCCTGCCATCCGCCGCGCCCAACGCCGTCCCTGCCCGCCAGCGCGCCGCCCGCCCCGCCGCCCCGCCCCCGCCGCCTCCGCCCCTCGGCCCCGCCTCCCCGCTCACCGACCTCCCAGGCGTGAGCCGCGCCGTCGCCGCACGCTTCGAAAAGCTCGGCGTCACGACCGTCGGCGACGCCGCATTCCTCTTCCCCCGCCGCTTCAACGACTACACCAACCTCCGCCGCATCGCCGACCTCGAGCCCTCGTCCGCGCTCCAGACCATCGTCGCCGACGTCCTCGAGGCCGCGGAGTTCAGGGCCCGCGGCCGCCTCCGCGGCACCCGCGCGCTCGTCTCCGACGGCTCTGCGGCCCTTCCCGTCATCTGGTGGAACGCGCCCTACGTCGCCCGCAACCTCAACGCTGGCGACCGCCTCGTCCTCGCCGGCCGCGTCCGCAGCTACCGCGGCCGTCTCCAGCTCGAGAACCCCGAGTTCGAAAAGCTCGAGCGCGCAGGCGATAGCTTCGCCCGCCTCGAGCCCGTCTACCCGGCCACCGCAGGCCTCGGCCAGAAGACCATCCGCGCCGTCGTCGCCCGCGCCGTCGATGCCGTCGCCGACAGGGTCGCCGACCCGGTGCCGGGCTGGCTGCGCGAACAGGAGCGCATCCCCGGCATCGCTGCCGCCATCCGCACCTACCACGCGCCGGCGAAACCCGAAGACGCCGAGCACGCGCGCCAGCGGCTCGCGCTCGGGGAGCTCCTCGCCGTCCAGTGCGCCGTCCTCCTCCGCCGCGCCGAATGGCAGCGCAGCGCCGACGCTCCCTGCCTCGACCTCGGCCCCCTCCGCGAGCCGTTCGTCCGCAGCCTCCCGTTCCCGCTGACCCGCGCCCAGCAGCGCGCCCTCGCCGAAATCGAACGCGACCTCCGCGGCCCCAGCCCCATGCTCCGCCTTCTCCAGGGCGACGTCGGCTCCGGGAAGACCGTGGTGGCGTTCGCGGCGATGCTCGCCGCCGTCGCTTCCGGGCACCAGGCCGCCCTCATGGCCCCTACCGAAATCCTCGCCGAGCAGCACTACCGCTCCCTCGCCCGCCTGCTCGGGAGCGGCGACCTCTCCGCCCTCGACGGCGTGTTCAGCCCGCCCTGGCTCGGCCGCAGCCTCCGCGTCCTCCTCGTCACCGGGTCGCTCACCCCGGCCCAGCGCGCCCAGGTCCGCGGCGATGCCGCCCACGGCGGCGCCGATATCGTCATCGGCACCCACGCCCTCATCGAGGACGACCTCCAGTTCCCCCGCCTCGGCCTCGCCATCGTCGATGAGCAGCATCGCTTCGGCGTCATGCAGCGGGCCCGCCTCCGCCAGAAGGGCCGCAACCCGCACCTCCTCGTCATGACCGCAACGCCGATCCCCCGCACCCTCGCCCTCACCGTCTACGGCGACCTCGAGGTCTCGACCCTCGACGAGCTCCCCCCCGGGCGCCAGCCCATCCGCACCCGCTGGTACCGCCCCGACGAACGCCCCGACGCCTACCGCTTCCTCCGCAAGCGCCTCGACGCCGGCGAACAGGTCTACGTCATCTGCCCCCTCGTCGAGGAATCGGAAACCCTCGACGTCCGCTCCGCAGAAGAGGAGTTCGAGTACCTCCGCAGCGGCCCGCTCGCGGGCTACGCCGTCGAACTCCTCCACGGCCGCATGTCCGCCCGCCAGAAGGACGATGTCATGACCCGCTTCGCCCGCAACGAGGCCCAGGTCCTCGTCTCCACCAGCGTCATCGAGGTCGGGATCGACGTCCCCAACGCCACGGTCATCGTCATCGAAGGCGCCGAACGGTTCGGGCTCAGCCAGCTCCACCAGTTCCGCGGACGGGTCGGCCGCGGTGAAAAGCAGAGCTATTGCCTTCTCTTCTCCAGCGAAGAAGACCCCGGTCCCGACGCCCGCGAACGTCTCAACGCCATGTGCGAAACCACCGACGGGTTCGCCATCGCAGAAGTCGACCTCCGCATGCGCGGCGAAGGCGAAACCTGGGGCCGCCTCCAGAGCGGCACCAATACCATGCTCCGCGTCGCCCGCCTTACCGACCGCGACATCCTCCTCCGCGCCCGCGAACTCGCCGCCCGCGTGCTCGAACGCGACCCCCGGCTCGAACACCCCGAGCACGCCGCCCTCGCTGCCGCTGTCCGGCCCTTCCTCGACCGTGCCGCCGAAGCCAACTGAGCCCCCGTCCGGTATGCTGCCCCGGATGCGCCGGCGGCTCACGAGCGGGGCAACGACGAACTGGCCGCTGCTGCTGACGCTCGCAGCCGCCGTAACCGCCTTCGCGCCTGCGCTCGCGTCTCCGTTCTGGCTCGACGACTACTTCTACCTCCTCGCCGCCCGCGAACTCTCCACCCCCGCGTACGTCCGCGCCGCCTTCACACCCTGGGGCAGCGAGCCGCTGCTTCCGTTCACCCGCGATTTCTGGCGGCCGCTCGCCTTTCTCTGGTTCGAACTGCTCCAGCCGCTTGCAGGCGGAAACCCGCTGCCCTATCACCTCCTCGTCCTCGCCGGCCATCTCGCGGCCGTCGTCCTCGTTTGGCTCGTCGCCGCCCGCATCGATGAGCGCCGCGCCGTCCGCACAATCGCCGCCGGCATCGTTGCCGTCTATCCCGGGACGTACCAGGCTGTTGCCTGGATCTCGTCGGTCAACAGCATCGCCCTCCCGCTCGCGCTCGGCGCCTGGCTCGCCTTCCTCCACGGCACGGACCGCCCGGGGGAGGTCCGCTGGCGGCCCGTCGCCCTCGCGGCCCTGCTCCTCGCCCTCGCCGTCATGACCCGCGAATCCGGCTGGGTCGCCCTTCCCGTCATCGCTGGCTGGCACCTCGCAGTCACCTGCCGGTGGCAGCTCCGGAGCCGCTCTGCCTGGCTGCCGCTCCTCCCCTTCGCCGCCCTCGCCGTCGCCTACGCCGTCATCCGCACCCGCGTGTTCACCGAGCCGCTCGCCAACCCTGAGATCTTCGACTGGGGCAGCCACGCCTGGCGCAACTACCGCACCCTCCTCGAACTCCTGCTTTTCCCCTTCCGTGAACGGCTGGAAGGCCTTCAGGGCTGGCGGAAGCTGCTCCAGGAACTCTCAGTCCCGGTCATCCCCCTGCTCGCCGTCGCCTGCGCCCTGCTCGGCCGCTGGCGGCCGGCGGTGCTCCTCGCCGGGGGGCTCATCTCCCTCCTCGCCGTCGCCCCGAACCTCCTCGGCATCGGCCCCCGCTACCTCTACTTCACCGTGCCGTGGGTCGCCCTCGGGCTCGCCATCGTCGCAGCCGACCTCCTCGCGCTCCTGCCCCTCCGCCTCCGCCCCGCTGCGCCAGCAGTCGGCATCCTGCTCCTCGGCTTGACCACCTACGCAACGTTCGACCGCGTCGACGAGTGGACCGCCTGGGGGCCCGGCCAGCAGCAGCAGTGGGTCGACGCCCTCCGCGCCGAATACCCTGCGCTCCCGCCCGGCGCGACCGTCTACTGCACGGGCAACGTCCCCGGCTGGCTCACCCTCTTCGACGGGGTCAATCTCGCCCCTGCGGTCCGCTGGTACTACCCGGAAGCCGCCGGCGCTGTCTACCTCCCGTCCGGCATTCGCCCCGAACTCGGCCCCGCAGACGTCCTCTTCGTCGCGCCCTGACGCCGGCGGCCCCTATACTCGCCGGGTGCCCCGCACCGAACGCGGCTACCGCTGCTCCTCCTGCGGCTGGACGACCGTCGCCTACGTCGGCCGCTGCCCCGGCTGCCAGGCCTGGAACACCCTCGAGCCGTTCGCCGAAGCCCCCCGGGGGACCGCTGCCTCCCGGCGCCCCGGCGCCGCTGCACCGGCCGCCTCGCTCGTGCGCCTCGGCGACGTTGAAGGCGATACCGCCGAACGCCACGCCACCGCAATCCCCGAATTCGACCGCGTGCTCGGCGGCGGCATCGTCCCCGGCTCGCTCATCCTCGTCGGCGGCGACCCCGGCATCGGCAAGTCCACCCTCATGCTCCAGGCCGCCGCCAGCCTCGCCCGGGGCGGCCTCCGCGTGGCCTGCATCTGCGGCGAAGAGTCGCCCCGCCAGGTCCGCATGCGCGCCGAACGCCTCGGCGTCGCCGATGCTCCCGTCGACCTCATCGCCGACCCCTCCCTCGATGCCGCCCTTGCCGCGGCCGAGTCCGCCGGCGTCGACGTCCTCGTCGTCGATTCCATCCAGTCCGTCACCGTCGAAGGGCTCGAATCCCGCGCCGGCGGCCCCGCCCAGCTCGCCGAAGCCGGCGCGCGCCTGCTCGCCTTCGCCAAGGGGACCGGCACCGCCACGCTCGTCACCGGCCACGTGACCAAGGGCGGCGAGGTCGCCGGCCCAAAGCTCCTCGAGCACCTCGTCGACGTCGTCCTCTACTTCGAGTCCGCCGAAGGCGGCGTCCTCCGCCTCCTCCGCGCCGTCAAGAACCGCTTCGGTGCCACCGACGAGCTCGGACTCTTCGAAATGACCGGCGCCGGCCTCCAGAGCGTCGAAAACGCCAGCGCAGCCTTCCTCGCCCCGCACGCCCCCGGTGCCTCCGGCTGCGCCATCACCGCCGTCATCGAAGGGTCCCGCCCCCTCGCCGTCGAGGTCCAGGCGCTGGCTGTCCCGTCCGCCCTCGCCGCGCCGCGCCGCATCGCTGCCGGCATCGAACCCGCGCGCCTCCACCTCCTCCTCGCCGTGCTCGCCCGCCGCGGCGGCATCCCCGCTGGCGCGCTCGATATCGTGGCCAGCGTCTCCGGCGGCCTCCGCCTGCGCGACACCTCCGCCGACCTCGCCATCTGTCTCGCCCTCGCCTCGGCCATCCACGACCGCCCCCTCCCGGCCGGCACCGCCTTCCTCGGCGAACTCGCACTCTCCGGCGCCGTCCGCCCCGTCCACCAGGCGAACCGCCGCCTTGCCGAGCTCGCCCGCCTCGGCCTCCGCGGTGCGGTCGTCCCGGCCGGCACCGCTGCCGTTGAAGGGCTCCAGCTCACCCGGGTGGCCTCGCTTGCTGACGCGCTCGAACGGGTGGGGCTCTCAGGTCTGCCGGTACGAGCGGTGCCGCATCACGATGCTCTGCAGCAGCCCCAGCGAGGCGAACAGGCTGACCAGTGACGACCCGCCCTGGCTGACAAACGGCAGCGGGATGCCCGTCACCGGGAACAGGCTCACGTTCACCGCAACGTTGATGAACGTCTGCATCAGGATCAGCATCGTGATGCCCACCGCAATCAGCTGCCCCGCCGTGTCCCCGGCCAGCTGCGCCGCCCGCACCCCGCGCATCAGCAGCAGGATGAACAGCGCGAATACCACCATCGCGCCGGCGAACCCGAACTCCTCGCCCAGCAGGCTGAAGATGAAGTCCTTCGTCGAAACCTTCAGGTACTCCAGCTGCGTCTGGTCGCCCTGCATGTACCCCTTGCCGAACAGCTGCCCCGAGCCCAGCGCAATCTGCGACTGCAGCACGTTGTAGCCCGCATCCAGCGGGTCCTCGTTCGGGTCGACCAGCACCGCGACCCGCTCCACCTGGTAATCCGCAATCGCGAACGTCCACGCAAACGGCAGCACCGCCACAAAGATCGCGGCCATCACCAGCAGGTGGCTCCGGTTCGCCCCCGCGATCACCACGATCCCCAGCCAGATGCCACCGAACACGATGCTCGTCCCCAGGTCCGGCTGGATGAACACCAGCCCCGCCAGCGGCGCCACAATCGCCAGCGACAGCAGCAGCGAGCGCAGGTCCCGCGCATCGCCGCCATGCTCCGAAAAGAACCGCGCAAGACACAGGATCGCCGCCACCTTCGCAAACTCCGACGGCTGCACCTGCACCGGCCCCAGGTCGAACCACCGCGTCGACCCGTACGCCGTACTCCCCAGCGCGAACAGCGCGACCAGCGAAAGGATGGAAAGCCCGTACAGCAGCCACGCGAAGTGCAGGAACCGGTGGTAGTCCACCCGCGAGACGGCGAGCATCACCGCGATGCCGACCGCCGCGAACAGCGCCTGCTTCGCCACCGGGCTCGCAAGGCTGGTGATCGGCCCGTCGTACCACGGCCGTGACCCGCTGTGAATCAGCGCAAGCCCGCACCCCACGAGCGCCAGCGCGGCGCCCACCATCACGTAATCGAACCGGTCCCAGCCCCGCCAGAACGAGGTCCCCGCCCGGGTGCGCCCGAAGCTGCCGAAGGTCAGGCTCGTCACCGGCGCACCTTCTCCATGTAGTAGTCGATGATCTTCCCGGCCACAGGCGCAGCCTTGTCGCCGCCGACGCCGATATCGAAGTACACCGTCACCACGATCTCCGGGTCATTGTAGGGCGCGAATCCCGTAAACCACGCGTGCTGCGACTTCGTGCCGTCCGGTTTGAAGAACTCCGCCGTCCCCGTCTTCCCGGCCACCGTCGTCCGCGAACTTGCGGCCCGCGCCCCGGCCCCGTACTGCACCGAACCCAGCATCCCCTCGCGCACGACCTGCAGCCACCGCGGGTCGACATCCACCTTCTCGCCTTCCGGCGCAATCGTCCGGACCACCTTGCCGTCCGGCCCGATGACCGCGTCCGCCACGTGCGGCACCGGAAGCGTCCCGCCGTTCGCAATTGCCGCCGTCATCCGCGCAATCTGGAGCGGCGTCGCCAGCACATCCCCCTGGCCGATCGCTGTGTTGTAGGTATCGCCCAGGAACCACTCGTTCTCGCCCGGCGCGAAGCCCTGGCCCACCTTCGTCCGCCGCTTCCATTGCGGGTCCGGCACGCGCCCCGGCGATTCGCCGAACAGGTCGATGCCAGTCGGCTTCCCGAACCCGAACTTCCGCGCCCACGCGGCCAGCACCGCCCCCGAGGTCTCCACGTCCTTCCCGAGCCCGCGCTGCCGCTCCAGGTCGCCGCCCGCCGTCAGAAAGAAGAACACGTTCGATGACCAGGCGATCGCCGTCCGCACATCCATCAGCATGTTGTGGCAGCGCCAGTCGGGGTAGTTGTAGATGACGTCGTTCTCGCCCTTGATGTCGAGGCTGCAGCCGATCTGGAACGCCGTGTTCGGTGTGATGCTTCCCTCCGCCAGGCCGGCCGTCGCCGTCACCAGCTTGAACGTCGAACCCGGCGCTGCCGGGTTGAGCGCCTTGTTCAGCAGCGTATACGTGACAGTGTCGGCCTGGATCCGCCGCAGCTCGTCCGCCCGCCGCTCCGCATCCGCGTAGATGTTGTTGTCGTACGTCGGGATCGAAACGAGCGCATACACCTGCCCGGTCTTCGCGTTCATCACCACCGCCGCCGCCTGCTTCGCATCGCCCCAGCCGGTGCCGTTGTCCTTCATCGAGGCCTCGAGCAGCTCGGCCACGTACTGCTGCAGCCCGGCGTCGATGTTCAGCCGTACCGTATTCCCCGGGACCGGGTCCTGCTGCCCGATGAGGGTGATGAGCTTCCCCTGCGCATTCTGCTCTGCTGCCGTGTACCCAATCTGCCCGCGCAGGTCCGCCTCATACCACGCTTCGATCCCGTCCTTCCCGACCGGCTCATTCAGCTGGTACCCCTTCCCGCGCAGCTGCTTCGCCTCCTCCGCCGTCTGCGGGCCGATGTACCCGAGGATGTGGGAGAAGGCCGGCCCCGCCGTGTACTGCCGCCCCGGCGTCACCTCGAGGCTCACCCCCGGCAGGTCCGACGATGCCTCCTCCAGCGCCAGCGCCGCCTCCCGCGGCAGATTCGTCGCGATCCGGATGGCGATGTAATCCCGGCCGGCCGCGATCGCCTCGTCGACCTTCGTCTGCACCTCCAGCGGCGAAACCCCGATCAGCTCCTGCAGCCGCAGGTAGATCCGGTAGCGCGCCTCCGGCGACGCCGGCAGCATCTCCGGCAGGATGGTCGCCGCGTACACGCCAACGTTCTTCACCAGCGGCTCGCCGTTCCGGTCGGTGATGAGCCCCCGCGTCGGCAGGATGTTTTTCCGGACGATGTGGTTCTCCCGCGAACGCTGCGCGAACTCCTCGCCCCGCAGGATCTGCATGTCCACAAGCCGCACCGTCAGGATGGCGAAGAGCAGCAGGATGAACGCCCGCAGGACCCCCACGTTGCCGTGCGGCCGGTTGCGGGATGGTCCCGCAGGAGTGCGCAGCCCTTCACCCAGCAGGCTCATAGGTGCGCGAAGTACCTCCCCCGCTGCAGCCGGAACCCGCTCCCAATGAGCCCCGCGAGCCGCAGCGGCACATAGCAGAGCGTGAGCACCACGATATCAAGCAGCAGCCCCGGGAGCAGCACCTCGGCCGCAAGCGCCCCGAACAGCGCCGGCGCACCGCCGAGCATCGCACCGATGGCAAGCACGGTCCGTGCCAGCATCCCCGCACCGGCAGCCATGAGGTACGTCCGCGCCGCATGTCCTAGCGGGAGCGGCCCATCCTCGAGCGCCGCACCGAGCGGCAGCACCGGAAGGTAGGCCAGCAGCAGGAGCCCGGCATCCCGGTCCGCCAGCATCCCGTGCATCAGGGCCGCCAGCGGCGTCAGCACCATCACCGGTACCGGGCCGCTGAACGCCGCAACGAGGCAGAGGCTCAGCAGCACCAGCTCCGGCACCGCCCCGCCCACCGGGAAGAGCGGCGCTACCGTCACCTGGGCAATCGCCGCCCCAAAGACCAGCGCGAACAGCGCAAGCCCCCTCACGGCCCCGCCTCCAGGTCCAGCCGCTCCGGCACGAAGCTCATCAGGACGAGCACCGTCGTTGCGGTGCCCAGCCGCGTCAGCGGTTCCACCCGCACCTTCGGGAACAGGTCCTGCGTCGTGCCCTCCACTGACGTCACGGTGCCGATCGGAATGCCGTACGGGAACGCACCCCCGAGCCCGGCGGTCACGATCGTGTCGCCCACCTTGATGTCGCCCTGCGCCATGTCGAGCGTCAGCGTCCGCCCCGGGTTGCCCCGCAGGATGCCGTCGGCCCCTTCTCCGCCCAGCACCGCCGCCCGCACGTTGCTCCGCGTGTCGGTAATCAGCCGGACGAACGACCGCGTCGGCGTCACCCGCGTTACCGTGCCCATCAGCGACCCCTGCGTCGACGTCACCACCATCCCCTTCACGATACCGTCGTTCGAGCCTCGGTCGATCGTGATGACGTCAGTGAACGGCGAGCTGTCGCGGTGGACCACGTTCGCCGCCAGCCGCGACTGGGAGGTGTCGCCCTGCGCCAGCCCGAGCGCTGCCTCCAGTTCCTTGATCCGCTGCGCGTCCTGCTGCCGCTGCGCCAGCTCATTCCGGAGCCCTTCGTTCTCGACGCGCAGCCGCGCGTTCTCGGCGCGCAGGTCGTCGACTTCGCCCGCGCTGGAGAGCAGCCCCGCAACAGGGCGGAAGATGCCGCCCAGCACAGCCTCGAACGGCGCAGTCACCCGGAGAAAGGCGCCCTGCACCGGGCTCAGCACGCCGACCTGTCCGGCGATTCCGAGCAGAATCGCCAGCCCGACCATGGCTCCGAGCCACCACGAGTACCGGTTCAGGATGAGCATGACGGTCCCTCGAGGCGCACGGCGATGCTACCGCCCGGGCCGTCGCGAAACCAGCTGCGACTGCACCTTCTCCAGCAGCGCCGATTCTTCCAGCACTTCGCCCGCGCCCCGCACCACGCACAGGAGCGGGTCTTCGGCCACGTATACCGGGAACCGCGTCTCCTGCGAGAGCCGCCGGTCGAGCCCCCGCAGCAGCGCGCCGCCCCCGGCAAGCGCAATCCCGTGCGCCATCAGGTCGCTCACCAGCTCCGGCGGCGTCACCTCGATCGATGAGCGGACCGCCTCCACAATCGCCGCAATTGAACCCGCCAGCGCGTCCCGGATTTCGACGGTGCTCACCTCCACCGATTTCGGCAGCCCCGTCGCAAGGTCGCGCCCCCGGATTTCGATGGTCTCTTCCGGGTCGAGCGGTGCCGCCGAACCCGCCAGCTTCTTGATCTCCTCCGCCGTCCGCTCGCCGATGAGCAGGTTATGCACCTGCCGCGCATACGCGATGATGTCCTGGTCCATCTCGTCGCCGGCAACGCGGATCGAGGTGCTCACGACCATGCCCCCGAGCGAGATGACGGCCACCTCCGTCGTGCCGCCGCCGATGTCGACAATCATGCACCCGGCCGCGTCCATCACCGGTAAACCGGCGCCGATCGCCGCCGCCATCGGCTCCTCAATCAGGTAGCACGCCCGCGCGCCCGCGTTTAGCGCCGCGTCGTGCACCGCCCGCTTCTCGACCTCCGTTACCCCGCTCGGGATGCCCACCACCACCCGCGGCTGCGCCAGGAAGCTCCGGTCGTGCACCGCCCGGATGAAGTAACTCAGCATCTTTTCGGTGACTTCGAAGTCCGAAATCACCCCGTCGCGCAGGGGCCGCACCGCCACAATGTTCGCCGGCGTCCGGCCCACCATCCGCTTCGCTTCCGCCCCGATCGCCAGGATCTTCTTCGTCGTCCGGTCGATCGCCACCACCGAGGGCTCGTCGATGACGATCCCCCGGCCCTTCACCATCACCAGGGTGTTCGCCGTCCCCAGGTCGATGGCGATGTCGTGAGATAAGAACCCAAATAACGAACCGAAAATATTGGGAAACGCCAAGGGCGTGAACCTGTCATGCGAACCGCAGAAACCCGCGGGGTAGTCAGATTCAAAGTATACCCGCCATCACCCCGCCCGGCGAACCGCGCGGCATTTCCTGCTTCGAAAATGGTTGGAACCGTTCACGAAGCCTGCGAAAGCGCCGCCGGCCCCCGCTCCAGCAGCGCCAGGAACTCCTCCTCCGTCAGCAGCCGTGTCCCCAGCTTCTCCGCTTTCGCCAGCTTCGAGCCGGCATCCGCCCCAACGACCAGGAAGTCGGTCCCCTTCGTCACTGAGCTTCCCACCTTCCCGCCGCGCGCCCGGATCGCGTCCTCGGCCTCGGCGCGGCTCATCCGCTCCAGCCGGCCGGTCACCACAATCGTCAGCCCCTCCAGCGGCCCCGCGCCCGCCGCCGGTCGCTCGAACCGCGGGTTCACCCCCGCCGCGACCAGCCGCTCGACAATCGCCCGGTTCTCCGGCCGCTGCACCCAGTTCTCGATGCTCGCGGCGACCACCGGGCCGATCCCCTCGATCTGCTGGAGCTCCTCCGCCTTCACGTCGAGCAGCCGGTCGAGGCTGCCGATGTGCTCGGCCAGCAGCCGGGCCGTCTCCATCCCCACATGGCGGATGCCCAGCGCGAAAAGCACGTTCGGCAGCGGCCGGCTCTTGCTCGCCGCGATGCCGCGCAGCAGGTTCTCGGCGGTTTTCTCCTGCACCTTCTCCAGGCGGAGCAGCTGCTCCTTTGTCAGCGAGTACAGGTCGGCCACGTTCCGCACCAGCCCGCTCTGGTACAGCTGGACCGCCATCTTCTCCCCCAGCCCTTCGATATCCATCGCCGACCGGCTCGCGAAATGCTCGATGAGCCGGATCTGCTGCGCCGGGCAGGCCGCGTTCGGACAGTAGACCGCCGCCTGGTCCGGGTCCCGCGAAACGGGCGTCCCGCACGCCGGGCACCGGTCCGGCATCACGAACTCCCGCTCTTCGCCCGTCCGCAGCTGCACCACCGGCCCGACCACCTGCGGAATTACCTCACCCGCGCGCTGCACGATCACCGTGTCGCCGATGCGGATGTCCTTCCGCCGGATGTCCCCCTCGTTGTGCAGCGTCGCGAGCGAGACCCGCGCCCCGCCGACCACCACCGGCTCCAGCACGGCGAACGGCGTCAGCACGCCGGTCCTCCCGACGTTCACCTGGATGTCCAGCAGCTTCGTCGTCCGCTGCTGCGGCGGGAACTTGAACGCCGTCGCCCAGCGCGGCTCGCGGCCCACCGCGCCGAGCCGCTCCCACGCCTGCGTGTCGTCAACCTTGATGACCACGCCGTCGATGTCGTAGTCCAGCCGCTCCCGCTCGCGGCCCCACCAGTCGATCCGCGGGAAAACGTCCTCCAGGTCCGGGTGGAGCCGCGCTTCGGGGTTGACGTTGAACCCCATCTCCCTGAGCCAGCCCAGGATTTCGAAGTGGCTCTGCGGGTGCGGACCCTCGCACCAGCCGAGCTGGTAGACGAACATCGCCAGCGGCCGCGACGCCGTCACCGCAGGGTCCTTCTGCCGCACGGCTCCCGCCGCCGCGTTCCGCGGATTCGCGTACATCGGCAGCGGCTTCTTCCCTTCCTGTTCCCGCCGGAGGTTCTCCTCGCCGATCGCCGCGTTCAGCTCCTCAAAGCCGCTCCGCGGCATGTAGACCTCGCCGCGCACCTCGAACCGCTCCGGGTAGCTTCCCTGCAGCTGCTTCGGAATCGTCGGGATCGTCCGCAGGTTCTCGGTCACGTTCTCGCCGTGGTAGCCGTCGCCCCGCGTGGCGCCCTGCACGAACCGCCCGCGCTCGTACACCAGCGCAATCGCCAGCCCGTCGATCTTCGGCTCCGACACCAGTGCGAACCGTTCCATCCCCAGCCGCTCCGCCGCCCGCCGGTGCCACGCCCGCAGCTCCTCCTCGCTGAAGCAGTTCGAAAGGCTCAACAGCGGGATGCGGTGCTCGACTACCTCGAACGTCGGCAGCGGCGCGCCGCCGACCCGCTGCGTCGGCGAATCCGGCGTAATCAGCTCCGGGTACGCCGCTTCGATCGCCCGGAGCTCGTTCATCAGGTCGTCGTAGACCTCGTCCGGGATCTCAGGCTGGTTCAGCTCGTAGTAGAGGCGGTTGTGGTAGTTGATGAGCGACCGCAGCTCTTCGCTCCGCAGCCGCGCTTCGTACTGGGTCTTCGGCACCGGGCGCATGGCCCGAAGTATAGCCCCGGCCGCGCAGAGCGCCCGTGATACACTCGCCCCATGCGAGACCGCGTGGTCGTCATCGATTACGACGCTGGCAACCTCCGCAGCGTCGCCCGCGCCCTCGACTTCGTCGGGGCCAGCCCCCTCGTCAGCGCCGAGCCCGCAGATATCGCCGGCGCCGGCGCCCTCGTCCTTCCCGGGGTCGGCGCTGCCGCCGATACGATGCGCAACCTCCGCGAGCGCGGCCTCATCGAGCCGATCCGCGACTACATCGCCGCCGGCCGCCCCTTCCTCGGCGTCTGCATGGGCCTCCAGGCCCTCCTCGAACGCTCAGAAGAAGGCGACCAGGAGTGCCTCGGCATCCTCCCCGGCGACGTGCGCCGATTCCCCGCGCAGCCTGGCCTGAAAGTGCCCCACATGGGCTGGAACACCATCGAGTGGCGCTACCCCCATCCCGTCACCGAGGGCATCCCCTCCGGCAGCTACTTCTACTTCGTCCACTCCTATCACCCGGCCACGCCTGACCCGGCGCTCGTCCTCGGCGAAACCGAGTACGGCCTCCGCTTCCCCTCGGTGCTCGCGCGTGGCTACCTTGTGGCCACGCAGTGTCACCCGGAAAAAAGCGGCCGCGACGGCCTCCGCTTCTACGCAAACTTTGTCCGCTGGGCCCGCGACGGCGCCCCCGTCCCCGCGGCCGCCGCCGCCCCGTGAGCTTTGAAGTCATCCCCGCCATCGACCTCCGCGGCGGCCGCTGCGTCCGCCTCCGCCAGGGTGACTACGGCCGCGAAACCGCCTACAGCGATGACCCCGTCGCCGTCGCCCG
This sequence comes from Tepidiforma bonchosmolovskayae, assembly GCF_008838325.1. Classification (GTDB taxonomy): domain Bacteria; phylum Chloroflexota; class Dehalococcoidia; order Tepidiformales; family Tepidiformaceae; genus Tepidiforma; species Tepidiforma bonchosmolovskayae. The sequence continues at coordinate 1,978,692 of NZ_CP042829.1, forward strand.
CCAGTGGCAGGCCGAGGGCGCCCGGCGCCTCCACGTCGTCGACCTCGACGGCGCCCGCGAAGGCCGTCCGGTCAATACCGCCGTCATCGAAGCCATCTGCCGCGCGGTCGCCATCCCGGTCGAGGTCTCCGGCGGCATCCGGACGCTCGAAGCCATCGCGGCTGCCCTCGCCCGCGGCGCCGACCGCGTCCAGCTCGGCTCCATCGCGGTCAAAGACCCCGCGCTCACCCGCGCCGCCATCCAACGGTTCGGGCCCGCCATCGTCGTGGCCATCGACGCCCGCGACGGCGAGGTCCGCACCGACGGGTGGCTACACGGTAGCAACGTCCGCGCGCTCGACCTCGCCCGCGAGCTCGATGCCGCCGGCGTCGCCCGCATCATGTTCACCGACATCTCCCGCGACGGCACCCTCTCCGAACCGAACTTCCGAGCCTACCGCGACCTCCTCGCAGCCGTCCGCTGCCCGGTCATCGCCTCCGGCGGCATCTCCACCCTCGACCACCTCCGCGAACTCGCCGCCATCGGCTGCGAGGGCGCCATCGTCGGCACCTCGCTCTACGAGCGCCGCTTCACGCTCCGCGAGGCCTTGGCCGCGGTAGCTATGGCGTAGCCACGAACCGCCTGCGGTCGACATCGCCCGTCTCCCGGCCCCACAATCGAACCATGCTCACCCGGCGCATCATCCCCTGCTTCGACGTCGACCGCGGCCGTGTCGTGAAAGGCGTCTCCTTCGTCCAGCTCCGCGACGCCGGCGACCCCGTCGAACTCGCACGCGCCTACGAAGCCGCCGGCGCCGATGAGCTCGTCTTCCTCGATATCACCGCCTCCGCTGAAGACCGCGTCACCACCTACGACATGGTCGCCGCAACCGCCGAGCAGGTCTTCATCCCCTTCACCGTCGGCGGCGGCATCCGCTCCACGGCCGACATGAAAATCATGCTCGAACTCGGCGCTGAGAAGGTCAGCATCAATACCGCCGCCATCCAGGACCCCGACCTCATCTCCAGCGGCGCCGACCGTTTCGGCAGCCAGTGCATCGTCGTCGCCATCGATGCCCGCCGCGTCGAAGGCGTCCCCGGCTCCTGGGAGGTCTACTCCCACGGCGGCCGCATGCCGACCGGCCTCGATGCCGTCGAATGGGCCGTCGAAGCCGCCCGCCGCGGCGCCGGCGAGCTCCTCGTCACCAGCATGGACGCCGACGGCCACCAGCAGGGCTACGACATCGAACTCCTCCGCGCCATCTCCGATGCGGTCCCGGTCCCGGTCATCGCTTCCGGCGGCGCCGGCGGCCCCGAGCACATGGCTGCCGCGCTCACCGAAGGCCGCGCCGACGCCGTCCTTGCCGCCAGCATCTTCCACTTCGGCACGTACACCATCCGGCAGGTGAAGGAGTACCTCGCTGCCCGCGGCATTCCCGTCCGGCCCGTGCCCGATCCGGAGCCCATCCCATGAGCGAAGTCGAGCGCCTGGCCTTCGGTCCCGATGGCCTCATGCCAGCGGTCGTGCAGGATGCCGACACCGGCGAGGTCCTCATCCTCGGTTATATGAATGAAGAAGCCCTCCGGCGCACCCTCGAAACCGGCCTCGTCACCTTCTGGAGCCGCTCCCGCGGCCAGCTCTGGCAGAAGGGCGAAACCTCCGGCAACACCCTCGCCCTCGTGTCCATCGCCAAGAACTGCGAGGCCAACTCCCTCCTCGTCAAAGCGCGGCCCGCCGGCCCTGCCTGCCACACCGGGCATGCGACCTGCTACTACCGCCCTCTCGATCCCGCACGCGACCTCCCCGGCACCGAATAAACCGCCCATGGAACCGCGCAGCCTCGGCCTCCTGATCGTTATCGTCGGCCTCGCCCTCGTCGTCATCGGCGGCCTCGTCGCTCTCGGCGCGTTCAGCTGGTTCGGCCGCCTCCCCGGCGACATCCGCATCGAAAGCGGCAGCACCCGCGTCTACATCCCCATCACCACCATGCTCCTCCTTTCCGTCGGCCTCTCCCTCCTCGCGGCTATCTTCCGCCGCTTCCAGTAACCTGCCCGCATGCCCAAGCCCGATTACACCGCGCTCGAATTCCCTGCCCCGCCCGACAACCGCCCCTACGTCATCGTCAACATGGTCATGTCGGTCGACGGCAAAACCGTCGTCGAAGGCACCGAGCAGGGCCTCGGCTCGCCGGTCGACCAGCGCCTCATGCGCGAGCTCCGCGTTCATGCCGATATCGTTCTCAACGGCGCCGAAACCCTCCGCGTCAGCGGCTCCTCCTCCCGCCTCGGCGACCCCATCCTCGAAACCATCCGCGCGGCACGCGGCCGCGAGGGGCTCCCCATCGCCGCTACCATCACCGCCTCCGCCAACCTCCCCCTCGACCGCATCTTCTTCACCGCCCCCGACTTCGACGCCGTCGTCTACGTCGCCCGCGGCGCCCCCGCCGACCGCGTCCGCGCACTCCGCGCCACCGGCCGGCAGGTCGTGCTCCTCCCGAAACGCAATGACCTCGCTGCCATGCTCCGCCACATGCGCGGCGAACTCGGCGCGAGCCTCCTCCTCTGCGAGGGCGGCCCCACCCTGAACGCCGGCCTCTTCGCCATCGATGCCGTTGACGAGCTGTTCATCACCATCGGCCCCCGCATCGTCGGCGGACGTGACACCCTCACCCCGGTCGAAGGCGAACGCGCCTTCACCCGCCGCACAATGAAGCAGCTCGAACTCGTCTCCGCCGTCCCGAACGAAGCCACCGGCGAGCTCTACTGCCGCTACCGGGTGCGCCGCTAACCCCGGCCCGCCGCTGCAGCGCCGGCAAGCACCGCCGCCGCCATCGCCGCCAGCGTCGGCGCGAACGCCCTCCGTGCATACCGCCCTGCCCCGTACTCGGCCCCGTGCTGCCGCGCCAGGCTCAGCCAGAACACCGTGCTCAGCGACCCGACCATCGTGAAGTTCGCCCCAATGGTTGAGCCGATCAGCACCCCCACCACCAGCGGTTCATGCTCCCCCGGCCGCGAGGCAATCGTCGCTGCCAGCAGCAGCGCCGAAGGCCAGTTGTTCATCAGGTTCGCGAGCGCCGCTGCAATGACGGCGCCGCCGGCCACCGTCACCAGCACCGGCCGCCCCTCCAGCCAGCCGAGCACCCCCGCCAGCCAGTCCAGCGCCCCCGCCGCAACCACGTTCTCCACGAGGAGCAGCAGCCCCGCCACGAAGACGAGTACCCCCGGGGCGACGTGCCGCCGGAACTGCCGCCCGTCGATCGGTCCGCCCAGCCGGGCCGCGGCCGCCATCGCGGCCCCGCCCCCGAGCGTCACCGCCCCCAGCGGCAGGTCGCGCAGCCCCGCCGCGACATACGCCGCGGCCAGCCCCGCCACCACGACCAGCGCCGGCAGTACCGGCCGGTCAATGGCCACGTGCCGACCTGCCCCTGCCTCCGCCTCCCGGCCCCCGGCCGACCGCCGCCACGTCACCAGCGCCAGCGCCGCGATGCCCGCCAGCGCGGCCGGCGTCACCAGCCGCAGGTAGCCGCCGAGCCCCAGCTCGAACCGCTCGAAGAAGAGCAGATTCACCGGGTTGCTCACCGGCAGGAGCAGGCTCGCCCCGTCTGCCGTGAAGGTCGCCGCGAAGGCAGCATCCGTGGTGGCCCGCGCTGTCACGCTCCCTGCCGCGAAGATCGCCGGCGTCAGCACCAGCGGCGTCGCATCGTTCGAGAGCACCGCCGTGATGCCGGTCCCCAGCAGCAGCACCAGGCCGACCCGCGCCCGCGCCGTCCGCCGCCCGGCCAGCAGCCGCGCCGCCCGGGCGTAAAGCCCCGCCGCCTCGGCGCCGGCCGCAATGAGCATCAGCCCGAAGAAGAACGCCAGGATGTTCGCCGAATCGGCCACCACCTCCAGCCCGCCCCCCAGCCCGATCGGCCCCAGCGCCCACGCCGCAGCCCCGCCGGCCGCCGCAACCTGCCAGTCCCGCGCCCCGAACGGCCGCAGATAGAGCGCCGCCACCGTCGCCAGCAGCACCACCCCCAGCAGCAGCGCCTGCACGCCCACAGCATCCCCTGCCCGTCCCTTCTGCGGTAGCCGCCGCTGATTGAACAAACGTTCGTGTCGGCGCTACCATCCTCATGTGCGCGCCGGCGCTACACTCGTTCCCGGCGCCCTCCCGCGCCCACACGCTTCCCCGCCGGAAAGGCCCCACGTGCCCCTCGACCACATCATCGTCCGCGGCGCCCGCGAACATAACCTCAAGAACATCGACGTCCGCATCCCCCGCGACCGCCTCGTCGTCATCACCGGCCTCTCCGGCTCCGGCAAATCCTCCCTCGCCTTCGACACCATCTACGCCGAAGGCCAGCGCCGCTACGTCGAATCCCTCTCCGCCTACGCCCGACAGTTCCTCGGGCTCATGGAAAAGCCCGATGTCGACCACATCGACGGCCTCTCCCCTGCAATCTCCATCGACCAAAAATCCACGTCCAACAACCCCCGCTCCACGGTCGGCACCGTCACCGAAATCTACGACTACATGCGCCTCCTCTGGGCCCGCATCGGCAAACCCCACTGCCCCGTCTGCCGCCGCCCCATCGAACGCCAGACCGTCCAGCAGATCGTCGATGCCACCCTCGCCTACCCGCCCGGCTCCCGCCTCCTCCTCCTCGCGCCCGTCGCCCGCGCGAAAAAGGGCGAGCACGCCGGCATCTTCGATGAAGCCCGCCGCGCCGGCTTCGTCCGCGTCCGCGTCGACGGCCAGGTCTACGACATCGATGAGCTTCCCGCCCTCGACAAAAAGAAGCGCCACGACATCGACGTCGTCGTCGACCGCCTCGTGGTCCCCGAACCCGGCTCCGACCCCGCCGCCGCAAGCCGCATCGCTGACTCCGTCGAACAGGCCCTCAAAGTCGGCCAGGGCGTCATGATCGTCGGCTACGCCGGCGGTGCCCCCGCCGATGCCCCCCAGCCCCCGGCCGAGCGCATCTTCTCCGAGCACTTCGCCTGCCCCTACGACGGCACCTCCATTGGCGAAATCGAACCGCGCACGTTCTCCTTCAACAGCCCCCACGGCGCCTGCCCCCGCTGCACCGGCCTCGGCGTCGAAATGCAGATCGACCCCGCGCTCGTCATCCCCGACCGCTCGAAGTCCATCGCGCAGGGCGCCGTCGAGCCGTGGGCGAAATCCCCCAGCGTCGCCGGCTGGTACCTCCGCCAGCTCGAAGCGGTCGCCGAAGACCAGGGCTTCTCCATCCACACGCCCATCGCCGGGCTGACCGAATCCCAGCTCCACGCCCTCCTCTACGGCACTGGCGAGAAGCTCCTCCGCCTCCGCTTCACCAACCAGTACGGCCGCACGCAGGTCTACGACACCCGTTACGAAGGCGTCATTCCCAACCTCCAGCGCCGCTACAAAGAAACGGACTCCGACTACGTCCGCGCCGAGATCGAAAAGTACATGGCGGCAATCCCCTGCCCCGAGTGCAAGGGCCGCCGCCTCCGGCCCGAGGCCCTCTCCGTCCTCGTCGACGGCCAGCCCATCACCGCCGTCACCGCCATGAGCATCGCCGAGGCCCGCGCCTGGTTCGACCGCCTCGCCGGGCCCGAATCCCCGCTTTCCGCCCGCGACCAGGCGATCGCCGTCCAGGTCCTCAAGGAGATCCGCTCCCGCCTCGAATTCCTCGTCGATGTCGGCCTCGACTACCTCACCCTCGACCGCGTCTCCGGCACGCTCTCCGGCGGCGAATCCCAGCGCATCCGACTCGCCACCCAGATCGGCTCAGCCCTCATGGGCGTCCTCTATATTTGCGACGAGCCCTCCATCGGCCTCCACCCCGTCGATGGCGACCGCCTCATCCGCACCCTCGAACGCCTCCGCGACCTCGGCAACACCGTCCTCGTCGTCGAACACGACGAAGCCATGATGCGCGCCGCCGACTGGATTATCGATATGGGCCCCGGTGCCGGCATCCACGGCGGCCGCGTTGTCGCCGAAGGCCCCCTCTCCGCCATCCTCGAGCACCCCGAGAGCATCACCGGCGCCTACCTCTCCGGCCGCCGCCAGATCCCCGTGCCCAACCAGCGCCGCCCGGGCAACGGCAAGTCCATCCGTATTGTCGGCGCCCGCGAGAACAACCTCCGCAATATCACCGTCGAAATCCCGCTCGGGAAGTTCGTCGCCGTCACCGGCGTCTCCGGCTCGGGCAAATCCTCGCTCATCACCGACATCCTCGTGCCGCGCGCCCTCCAGGTCCTCCACGGCGCCCGCCAGCGCCCCGGCGCCCACGACACCATCGAAGGGCTCGAACACATCGACAAGGTCGTCGATATCGACCAGTCGCCGATCGGCCGCACCCCCCGCTCCAACCCGGCCACCTACACCGGCGCCTTCACGCTCATCCGCGACCTCTTCGCCTCCGTCCCCGAAGCCCGCGCCCGCGGCTACAAAGCGGGCCGCTTCTCCTTCAACGTCAAGGGCGGCCGCTGCGAAGAGTGCGCCGGCGACGGCTACAAAATCGTCGAGATGCAGTTCCTCCCCGACGTCACCGTCCCCTGCGAGGCCTGCCATGGCAAGCGCTACAACCGCGAAGCCCTCGAAATCACCTTCCGCGGCAAGAACATCGCCGAAGTGCTCGACATGACCGTCTCCGAGGCCGTCGAGTTCTTCGAACGGTTCCCCCGGATTAAGCGCATCCTGGATACCCTCGAAGCCACCGGCCTCGGCTACATCAAGATCGGCCAGCCCGCCACCACCCTCTCCGGCGGCGAAGCCCAGCGCATCAAGCTCGCCGCCGAGCTCTCCCGCCGCTCCACCGGCCGTACCCTCTACGTCCTCGACGAACCCACCACCGGCCTCGCCTTCCAGGACGTCGACCACCTGCTGAACGTCCTCCACCGCCTCGTCGATGCCGGCAACACCGTCGTCGTCATCGAACACCATCTCGACGTTATCAAGTCGGCCGACCACATCATCGACCTCGGCCCCCTCGGCGGCGACCGCGGCGGCCAGGTTGTCGCCGTCGGCACTCCCGAAGAGGTCGCCCTGGTCGAAGCGAGCTTCACCGGCCGCTACCTCCGTCCCATCCTCGAAGCCGCCGGGACACTCGGCGCTGCAGCCGCCGTCGCGACGGAACCAGCCCCGGCCGCGCGGACCCGCCGGCCAGGCCGCCGGGCTGCCGCGCCGGTCCCCGAACCGTCCGCCAACGGTCATGAGGCCGCCAGCGAAGCCGCCGCCTCCGTGGCCGACCGCGCTGCAGCCGCGGCGGGCCGCATCGATGCCCGCGCCGCCCGCGATGCCGCGGCCGCCGCGCCGCCCGAGCCCCGCCCCGCCGGCAGGCGCCCGTCCGCCCGCCGCGAAACAGCCAGCGAGCGCGCCCTCCGCGAGCACCGCGAATCCCGTCCCGCTGACTGAGCCCCCGGCTTTGGCCGTCCGCCCCGGCTCGTGCTCACCGGTAACCACCTGCCTGTCCGAACCCGCGATCCGGTACCCTCACAGCATCCGTCGAACCGGATGAGCGAGATGACGAACAAACGTGTCCTGGGCATCGCCGGAACCCTCGCTGGGGTGCTGGCGCTTGGCGTGGTGGGGTTCGCCATCGGCCGCCAGGCGGGTGGCGATGACGGGTCGCCCCCGGCGGCTGCGGCCGGTACGCCGGCAGCATCGGCAGCCGCGGCCACACCGGCGCCCGGGACAGCGACGGCCATACCTCAGGCCCCTGCCGGCGTCGACCCGTACACCGGCCTCCCCCTGGACCCCGACACCAGCAAGCCGCTGTGGTACGTACGCTACCAGGACGCCGACCGCGAGCTGCCCCGTTTCGACGGCGTACTGGCCGGGGTCCGCATCGGGCCCGACGCCGACCATGGCGTCGACCAGTTGCCCCGCTGCACCAAAACCCGCTGGGGAACGCTCAAGGACGCAGTCGGCACGCCGCTCGACCTCCCGCTCAGCCTGCCCGTCCAGGGGTTTAAAGGCGGCCATCTCGGGTGGGTGATCGTCTGTGAGGATGATGGCCGGCCCCTTGAGGTGAGCGTTGACTACGCGTTCGACCCGGACCCGGCCGGGGTGTTCCGGGGAGGCGGTCTCACCGTCACCAAAAGCAGGCTCGAACCGAGGAACGGTCCCCCGGCCGCGTCTCTCTGGGTGCCTGCTCCGCGTATTCGGGAGATGGAGGTTGCCGGCGGCCCGGCAGCCGTTGCCGTCCCAATTCTCCCCGACCACGGGGTCGGCGAGGCAGCCCTGGTGACCTACCGTGACGGCATTTTAACGGTCATCCGGGGCAGAGTTTCGCTCGAAAAACTGCTCGCCGTCGGGGAACACATCCTCCGCGGAGGCAGGTGACGCCGGCCAGCTCTTCCCTCCGGTCCGCCCATCTTGGCCGTGCCGCAACCGGGCTGTCGCCACTCGGCGACCCCCGAACTACCGACGCCGCCCCGCCAGCAGGTCCCCGCACCACGCAATGACCGCCGAGTTCAGCGCGTGCGCCGCCTCCCACTGCACAAAATGCCCGCAATCGCGCAGCAGGAACGGCCCCGCGTGCTCCGGGAACACCCGTGCCGCCATCAGGTCGAAGTCCGGGTAGATTACGTTGTCGCTCGGTCCGAACAGGATCAGCGTCCGCGTCGGGTTCGGCGCCGCCATCGCTGACGGCTCGCTCCGCGCCGACTCCCGGAACGACGCCTCGTACGCCCCGAAGCTCGCCCGCAGCTTCGCCCCGTCCGCGAACGGCTCCGTCATGAACTCCACCGCCTCCTGCGTGAACGCCCCCGGGTGCGCCCAGAACCTCGACGTATAGAACGTCGCGATGTACCGCCGCCGCATCTCCGGCGTCGCCAGCTCCGCCACCAGCCCGTCAGCGTCCGTCCCCTGCCGGATGTAGTAGTCCATCGCCTCCCTCGGCGACCGCGTCCGCAGCCCCGCCATCAGCTCCCGGTCGTACGGCAGCGGCGAATTGAACAGCACCATCCGGTCCACGAACCCGGGGTACCGCAGCGAGAGGTCCTGGATCACCGGCCCGCCGAGGTCGCCGCCGACCGCCACCACCCGCTCGTGCCCCAGCACATCATGCACCAGCGCATACAGGTCCCGCGCGTGCGACGGCACATCGTGGAAACCGTCGGGCCCCACCTCCGAATCACCGAAGCCGCGCAGGTCCGGCGCAATCACCTCGAAGCCCGCAGCGGCCAGCACCCCGATGTTCCGCCACCAGATCCGCTTCGTCTCCGGCCAGCCGTGCACCAGCAGCAACGGCACCCCGCCGACCCCCTCCCGCACGAACGCCTGCCGGAACCCCCGCGGCGCCGCGACCTCCACCCGGAACCGGTCCGCCCGCAGCTCCTCAATCATCGACATCCCCTCGCGAACGGCACATCGCCGCATTCTACCCCGCTCCCCGTTCCCTGCTCCCTGCTCCCCGCTCCCTGCTCCCCGCTCCCCGCTCCTCCCTCCTCCCTCAGGGCGGCGGAGCGGCGGGCTGGGGCTCCCTCCTCCCTCCTCCTCCGGGACTGGCGGAGCGGCCATGGCGGGGCTCCCTCCTCCCTCCTCCCTCGGGGCGGCGGAGCGGCCGTGGCGGGGCTCCCTCCTCCCTCCTTGCTTCTCTTCCCCCGGCACCGCACCCTTTCCCCCACACCCTCCCCGAGGAGCCCCCGCATGACCTACCGCGCCCTCGTCGTTGATAAGCAGGGCGACGCCTTCTCCGTCGCCGTCCGCGAACTCTCCGAAGCCGACCTCCCGCCCGGCGACGTCACCATCCGCGTCCACTGGAGCTCCATCAACTACAAGGACGGCCTCGCCCTTTCCCCAACCGGCCGCGTCATCCGCACCTACCCCATGGTCCCCGGCGTCGACCTCGCGGGCGTCGTCCTTGAATCCTCCGACAGCCGCTTCGCCCCCGGCCAGGAGGTCGTCGTCACCGGCTACGACGTCGGCGTCAGCCACCCCGGCGGCTTCGCCGAGCTCGCCCGCGTCCCCGGCGACTGGGTCATGCCCCTTCCGCCTGGCCTGACGCAAAAAGAGGCGATGGCCATCGGCACCGCCGGCTTCACCGCCGCCCTCTCCCTCGAGGCCCTCGAACATAACGGCCTCCGCCCCGAAAACGGCACCGTCATCGTCACCGGCGCCACCGGCGGCGTCGGCTCCACCGCCGTCGCGATGCTCGCCCAGGCCGGCTACACCGTCGCCGCCAGCACCGGCAAGGCCTCCGAACACGCCTACCTCCGCGAACTCGGCGCCTCCGAAATCCTCTCCCGCGAAGAGGTCAGCGCCGAAAGCACCCGCCCGCTTGAATCCGAGCGCTGGGCCGGTGCCGTCGACCCCGTCGGCGGCGCAACCACCGCCTATCTCATCCGCACCATGAAGTACGGCGCCAGCATCGCCCTCAGCGGCCTCACCGGCGGCAACACCTTCAACACCACCGTCTACCCCTTCATCCTCCGCAACGTGAACCTCCTCGGCATCGACTCCGTCTACACCCCGATGGACCGCCGCCGGCGCACCTGGCAGCGCCTCGCCACCGACCTGAAACCCCGCGGCCTGCTCGACTCCATCGCCGTCGAAACCGACCTCGATGGCGTCCCGGCCGTCTGCGCCGATATCCTCCAGGGCAAAGTCCGCGGCCGGACCCTCGTGCGCCTGGCCTGACCCGCCCCGCCGTTAACGGCTCGTTTGCGCTCCATCCTCAACGATCACCCGGATGGAGCGCGCGCATCTCCTTCGCCGCCTGGAAGAACTCCAGGAGCTTGCCCTTCGTGCTTCCGCAGCCGTCCCCCCAGGCCTGGTCGGCGACGCCGCAACCAGCGCCGCCAACCTCCTCGCCTACCGCGCCCTCCGCAGCCGCGATATCGCCGACATCCAGGTTGCGCTTGCCGACCTCGGCCTCAGCTCGCTCGGCCGCCTCGAGCCGAACGTCCTCGATTCGCTCGAACAGGTCCGCGCCTGGCTGGCCGGCACGGCGCCCCGCCCCTTCGTTCCCTCCCGCGACCAGGCCCTCCGCCTCCAGGAAGAGCGCACGGTCCGCCTCTTCGGCCGGCCGCGGCCCGGCCGGACAACCCGCATCATGGTCACCCTCGACCACACCGTCCCCGACCCGGTGCTCCACAGCATCGAACTCCTTCGCGCCGGCATGGACGTCGCCCGCATCAACGCCGCCCACGGCCGCCCGGCCGACTGGCAGTCTCTCGCCGATGCCGTCCGCCACGCCGAGCTCGAACTCGAACGCCAGGGCACGCCCCCGCCGCGGCGCTGCCACATCCTCTTCGACCTCTCCGGCCCCCGCCTGCGCGTCGGGACCTTCCCCGGCGAGCTCCGCCTCGGCGCAGGTGACCGCCTCCGGCTCCTCCGCAACGCCGACCCGCTCCCTGAGCCGCCCGCCGAGGACATCCCTGCGCTCCCCTGCAGCCACCCCGAGGCCCTTCGCGTCATCGCGCCAGGTCACCCGGTCGCCATCGACGACGGCAAGTTCGTAGGCACGGTCGTCGCCGTCACCGAAGCCTGGGTCGAAATCCTCCTCGAAACACCGGTCGGCCGGCGCCGCCGCCTCCGTCCCGAAAAGGGGCTCAACTTCCCCGGCGTTGCCCTCCCGCTGCCCGCCCTCACGGCCGACGACTTCGCCAGCCTCGACGTCGCCGCTGCGTTCGCTGACCTCGTCGGGCTCTCCTTCGTCCATGCCCCGGCCGATATCGCCCGCCTCGCCGCCGAACTCGACCTCCGCGGCCTCCACGACCACGGCATCATCGCCAAGATCGAGACCCGCGCCGCCGCCCGCGGCCTCGTCCCGATCCTCCTCGAAGGCCTCCGCCGCCGCTCCTTCGGCGTCATGGTCGCGCGCGGCGACCTCGCCATCGAAGTCGGCTGGGACGATCTCGCCCTCTACCAGGAAGCCATCCTCTGTCTCACCGAGGCCGCCCACGTCCCCTCCATCTGGGCGACCCAGGTGCTCGAAACCCTTGCACGGCAGGGCATGCCCGCCCGTCCCGAAATCACCGACGCCGCAGCCGCCACCCGTGCCGATTGCGTCATGCTCAACAAGGGGCCCCACGTCGTCGCTGCCGTCCGCTTCCTCGACTGCCTCCTCTCCGCCGAACATCGCCACCGCCAGAAAAAGCGCGAACTCTTCCGCGAGTTTATTGCGCTCGAAGAGGGCCCTCGCGACCTCGAACCGGCCCCCTCCGCAGTCTTCCACGGCTGTTAACCCGCCCGCTCGACGATTGCACTATGAAACTTATCCTCGCTGCGCTTGCCGCATCCGCTGTCGCCTGGCTCGCCGCCCTCCTCAGCGACGCCGCAGAGCTGCTCGCGCCTGCCCCCGGCGACTAGCCCGGCCCCCTGTACCGGCGGAGTTCGACGAGCACAGCTCGCCCCGCCTTCGGCGAGGCATCCTCACGGCCTACTTCGCGAATGGAGGCGGCACGTCCACCTGGCCCGGAGCGTCCCCGGGCGAAAGCAGCTCCACCAGGCGCAGCACCAGCGCCTCCCACGAATACCGCCGCGCATGGGCTGCTGCGGCCAGCCCCATCGAGCGCCGCATCCCCCCGTCCTCCACCAGCCGCCGCACCGCCGCCGCCAGCGCCCCCGGCCGCCCGGGCGCCACGTGCAGGCCGCAGACCCCGGGCGGCACCAGCTCCGCTGTCGCTGAGCCGGTCACGACCACCGGCGGCAGCCCGCATGCCATCGCCTGCAGCACCACCTGCCCGAACGTGTCCGTCCAGCTCGGGAACACGAACACATCCGCTGAAGCAAACGCCTCCGCCAGCTCCACCCCCCGGAGATAGCCCGTGAACACCACCGGCCGCCCGGCGAACAGCTCCTCCAGCCGGGCCCGTTCCGGCCCGTCGCCGACCAGCGCCAGCCGTACCTCGGGCAGCGTTTCCACGACCTCTGCCAGCGTCTCGAGCCGCTTCTCCTTCGCCAGCCGCCCCACGTACAGCACCAGCGGCCGTCCCGGCTCGCCGCCCGTCAGCCGGGCCCGCATCGCCGCGCTTCGGCGGCCCGGGTTGAACAGCTCCGTATCGACGCCCCGTCCCCAGACCTCCAGCCGCGGAAACCCCATCGTCCGCAGCTCCTCCTCCACGAAGCGCGTCGGGCAGAGCGTCCGCTCCGCACGCTCCGCCATCCGCCGGAGCAGCCACGTGGCCGCTCCCACGAACCGGTGCATCCCGTACGTCTGCAGGTAGCGCGGGATATCCGTCGTGTAAATGTTCAGCAGCGGCGTCTCCCCCCGCAGTGCCAGCGCAGCCGTCGCCCCGATTGGCCCTGGCGTGAACACGATCGCCCCATCCCAGCGCGCCCGCGCAATCCGCGCGACCCGGTCGAGCGCCAGCCCAAGCCGCAGCTCCGGGTAAAGCGGCGCCGGCACCGAACCGATCCGCGCTACCCGGGCGCCCTCCACCATCCCCGGACCCGGCGCCGGGGCGACCACCCGCGGCGTGTGCCCGAGCTGGCGGAGCACCCGGGCGACCGTCGCCGCCGTGTCCGAAACACCGTCAATCTTGGGCGGAAACGAGTCCGTCGCCAGCAGGACCCTCACCGCTCGGACCCGTCCGCCGCTGCAACCGGCTCGCGCAGGCAGCGGTTCGTCACGAAGCCCGCTGCGGCCCACGCCCGGTGGTCAATCCCGCCCGGCGCATCGTAGACGAGCTGCCGCGCCATCAGCGCTGCCGCCTCGCACGGGTCAAGCGCACGGACCCAGTCGGCCCGGTGCGCCACCACGAGCGCGTCCGCGCCTTCGAGCGCTGCCGGCAGCGTGCCCGGGCAGCAGATGCCCGGCGCCTCCCGGACGAGCGGGTCGTAGCCCCGCACCTCCGCGCCGTGCAGCGCCAGCGCTTCAGCCAGCGCCAGCGCCCGCGATTCCCGCAGGTCGTCCGTGCCCGGCTTGAACGCCAGCCCCAGCACCGCAATCGTCCGCCCCTCGAGCCCGCCCAGCGCCTCGTCAAGCCACGCCGCGGCCTGCCCGACCCGCTCCCGGTTCACCCGGATCGTCGCTTGCAGCTGGTGGAGCGTCAGCCCCCGCGCTGCCGCCACGTACTCCAGGGCTGCCGTGTCCTTCGGCAGGCAGTGGCCGCCGAACCCGAGCCCCGGCCCGAGGTAGGCCTCCCGTCCAATACGCCGGTCCGCGCGCAGCGTCTCGAACAGCACCTCCGGGTCAGCGCCCAGCCTCGCAGCGAGGTCGGCCATCTCGTTTGCGAAGCTCACTGTCGTCGCGAGGAACGCATTCGCCGCGTACTTCGCCAGCTCCGCCGTCACCCGGTCGCACCGGTACACCGGCGCCGATATCCCCGCGAACAGCCGGGCCACCCGCTCGCACCGCACCCGGTCCCGCGCCCCAACCACGATCCGGTCCGGCTCCCGGAAATCCTCCCATGCCCGCCCCTCCCGCAGGAACTCCGGCACATGCACGACCCCAAGGTCGCCCCGCCCGGCAGCCCGCAACGCCGCCTCCAGCCTGTCGCCGGTCCCCGGCGGCACCGTCGAGCGGGTCACGACCGTGCCCCCGGGTCGCAGCGTCCGCGCCGCGTATTCGGCCGCCGCAAACAGCTGCCGCAGGTCGGGCTCCCCGCCCGGCAGCGGCGGCGTATCGACACACAGGAAGGCGAAATCGAACCCTCCTGGCGCCGCGCCGGGCGCGAAGCGCAGCGCCCGCAGCCGCAGCGCGCTCTGCAGCGCCGCCCGGAGGCCGGGTTCCGCCTCCCGCAGCCGGCCGGCCTGCAGCTCCTCCACCCGCCCGGCGTTCGTGTCTACTCCTGTCACGTCGTGAAGGAGGTGCGCCAGCCCGACCGCCGTCACCGCCCCGATGCGGCCGACGCCGATGACCAGGACCCGTTCTGCTTCCAAATGATTTGCTCCTGTATTGCTCCCTCAGGAATACCGTCGCCCCGTTGTCGGGCCGTTCACGTCTCGCGAACGGAGCGTTAAGAAAACGGCGCCCTCACAACCGACCGTTCATCTTTGCCACGTTCACTCCCCTTGTGATCCTTTTCATCACCCGCAAGTACCCTCCCGCCATCGGCGGCATGGAAGAGTTCTCCCGCCAGCTCACCGCGGCCTACCCCGGCCCGTCCCGGGTCTGTGCCCTCCGCCGCGGCCAGCGCCGGCTCCCGCTCTTCATCGGCTCCGCCGTCATCCAGTGCGCCGCTGCCCGCGGCCGCGTCTCTGCCATCCACCTCGGCGACGGGCTTCTTGCGCTCGCCGCGCCGCTCTTCGAGGCGCTGGCCGACGCCCCCGCCGTCGTCACCGTCCACGGCCAGGACGTCACCCGCCCCTTCCCGGGTTACGGCGGCCTCGTCCGCATGGCGCTCCGCCGCCTCGGCCCCCGCCGCGTCGTCGCCGTCAGCACCTACACCGCCGGCGAAGTCACCCGCCGCTGCGGCTTCCGCCCGCGCGTCATCCTCAACGGCGTCGATGTCGCCCGCTTCACCCGCATCCAGCGCGCGCCGGACCGGGCCGCAGCCCGGGCCGCCCTCGGCCTCCCGCCCCGGGGCCCGCTCATCGTGAGCGTCGGCCGCCTGGTCGAACGGAAAGGCATCGTCTGGTTCGCCAGCCAGGTACTGCCGCTCCTCCCCCGCGACGTCGTCTTCGCCGTCGCCGGCGACGGCCCCGAACTGCCCCGCCTCCGCGCCGTCGCCGCCGCCGAGCCGCGCCTGGTGCTCCTCGGCCCGCTGCCCGACGTCGCTGTCGACCGCCTCTACGCCTGCGCCGACCTCTTCGTCGCGCCGAACGTCCCCGTCCCCGGTCGGCCCGAGGGCTTCGGTATCGCCCCCGCCGAGGCCGCTGCCGCCGGAGTTCCCGTCCTTGTCGCCGCTCTCGAAGGCCTGGTCGACATGGCCAGTGTCAGCGGGGCCACGCTCGTCGCGCCGGCCGACCCTGCCGCCTGGGCCGTCGCCGTCCAGTCGGCGCTGGCGGCGCCGCCGAGGCCGCGGCCGCCCGTCCGATCGTGGGCCGACGTCGCTGCCGACTACGCCCGCCTGTTCGAAAGCGTCGCCGCCGATGCCCGCCGCGCCACCCCGCGGCCGATCCGCCCCGCGCCGAAGTAGCCCGCTGCCAGCGCCGCATCCACGAGAACGGCCGTCGCCCGCGCCACCACGGCCACCGTCAGCGCTGTCGCTGCGCCGAGCTGTCCGCCGAGGAGCGCCACGATCACGCTCTCCCGCACCCCGGCGCCCGAGGGTGCAAACGGCGTCACATACCCGGCCAGGCTCGCCAGCGCAAACACCGCGACCCCCTCCTCCCAGCGCGACAGCGGCCATGGGCTGACCACCACCGCCGCGACGTGAAAAGCGAGCCCCGCCAGCAGGGCCGCCGCCGACATCGCCGCAAAACCCAGCACGGCCGGGCCCGCTGCCACGACGACGCCGCTCCGCTCCCCGCGCGGTCCGAACCGCCCGCTCACCCGGCGGACCAATCCCGGCCGCGCCCCGCCCAGCGCCAGGCCCGCAGCCGCGGTGAGACCACCTGCCGCCGCCCACCACCATTCCAGTCCGTAGGCCGGCACGGCCAGCGCCGCCGGCACCGCAATCGATGCCGCCAGCTGGAGCACCTGCTCCACCCACAGCAGCGCCGCGATGACCGGCGCCCCGGCCCCGGCGTCACGGAGCGCGAGGTACTTCCCTGCCGGCCCCGTCGGCGGGCCCGGCAGGTACCGAACCACCCACCCGTGCACAAATGCGCGAAGCCATACCCTGCGAGCCCTTCCCGGCCAGGTTCCCTCGCCGAGCCACTGCCACCCGAGCGCCAGCATCGCCACCTGCGCCGCATACAGCGCCGCGGCCCACCCCAGCGCATCCACCGCCCAGCCCTCGTGGTTCCGCCAGATCTCCCGCCCTGCGACGATGACCGCCAGCCCGAGGGCCGCCCCGGCCCCGATCCGCAGCGCGAGCGCGACGGCGCGGATCATCGTGCGGCGGCCGCCGGCTGAGCACCGCCAGGCCGCACCCGCTCCAGCAGCACCACAGCGTACCGCCCAACCCGTACCCGCCCATCGTCGAGCAGTTCGCCGCCCTGCACCCCGGCGAACGCGTGCATCCCGGGCCGGACGCTCGCCGCCAGCGGCGCGTCTCCGTAGTTCACGAGGTGCACCTCAAGCCCTCGCGGTCCCTCCCACAGGTCCGCATACCCCGGCCCGGAGAGTTCAACCTGCGCCGGGTTCATCGCCGCCAGCACCCGCGCCATCCCCTCGTCCATCGGCACCCGCGCGAACCGCCCGCCGAACACCAGCCGGAACAGCAGGTCCAGCCGGTCGACGAACCGCCGCACATGCACCCGGCTGTAGTACCCGTCCACCACCCGCGGCCCCAGCACCCGGATCACCGGCTCGAGCGGCCCGGCAAACCAGCGAAACCCGCTGTGGCCACGCCGCTTCAGGCCAAGCTCCCCGAAGCGCAGCACCCGGCCGTGGAACCACGCCGGCGGCGCCGCGCTTGCCGGGAGGAGCAGGCAGCCCAGGTCGCACGGCCCGTGCCGCTCACCGATGACCCGGAAGGGAATGCCAGCACCAACCAGCGCCTGGACCACCGCGAGGTAGTCGTCCTCGTCGCCCGGGTAGAGGTCGCCCCGCCAGCCGATCGCGTCCGGCACGAAGACGCCGACGCGCGCCGCCTCCTGCCGGTCGCACCCGTCTGCGAGCAGCGCGCCGAACTGCCGGACCACCTCGCCGAACGCCGCGAGCCGCGCATCGTCGCGGCCCTGCCGCAGCAGCGTCCACTTTTCGTCCTCGATGTACTCTGCCGCCCGCAGCACCGGCACCCCGCCCGCCGCGTACCCCTCTGCCGCAATCTTCGCAAACGTCGACGGCGGCGGCGGCCCGTCCACGCCGATCCCCCGCTCGTAGGCGATGCTCAGCGCCGGCGCCCCGGGTCTCAGCGCCCGCAGCAGCTTGTAGGTCCCGGCGTTCTGCACCAGCATGCCGTTCGCTGCCCGCGGCGATTGCAGATTCTCCACGAACAGCCAGTCCATGAACGACGCAATCGCGGGAAGGTCCGCGCCGAACACATTGAACGTGTTCACGTTCACGCCGCCGACCGTGTTCGTCACGAACCTCGTCCCCGGGTAGGCCAGCCGCACTTGCTCGACAATGCCCCGCAAGAACTCCGTCAGCGTCCCGGCGCGCCATTCGGCGAACCGCCGTGCCGCCTCGCTCCGCCCCGGCCGGAACAGCCGCGGCAGCGGCAGCGGGTCCAGCCCGCGTCCGGCCTGCCACTCCCCGAACGCCTCCCGGCACCGCAGGCACGCGCAGCCGGCGAACGCCGTGTAGTCCCGCGACAGCGGTATCGGCATTCCCCCAAACGCACAGTTGTCGAAGAACAGGACGTCGGCCCCGCGCTGGCAGGCATCCAGGCAGCGCGTCAGCACCCATTCCCGCCAGCTCCGGTCGTTGAGACACGTGAAGAACCGCCCGTTGTAGTACGGGATCCGCTTTCCCTTCGGGGTCACTGCGTACCACGGTTTCGAAGCGAACGAGCCGAGCGCCGCCGCGTTCGATGGCTGGATGTACGCCGCCGCCAGCATCCCGAGCTCATGGCACCGACGCGCCGCCCGCTCGAACGTCCGCCAGTCCTCGGCTTCCAGCTCCGGCGGCAGGCCCCAGTTGTACGTGAGGAACACGCAGTTCACCCCGGCTGTGTCGCGCAGCCACCAGAGCCGCTCCGGCTCGTAGGCCTGGAGATACGCCTCGCTGTCCGCCGGTCGCCCGAACCCCTTCAGCCGGTGAATCACCATGCTCCCGTTGCCCGCCCAGTAGTACGCGGGCACCAGCAGTTCACCCGGCTGCCGGCCATCTACCACGCAGGCAATCGTCGCCAGCAGCCCATTGTCAAAAGATGAACCTCCAGGGCCGCCCCTCCAGCCCCGTCCGGCGCGCGGGCGCCCCCGTCGCACGCGCCCTTTCCATCGGGTGAACGCGAACGCCGCCGCCCCGCTTGACGCCGCACCTACCGGACGGAAAAATCGCCATGCTTCAAGAAGGAGGAGCCCTACACCCCATGAACGTCAAAGCAGCGGTCCTGTACGCGCCAAACCAGCCCCTCGCCATCGAGGAGATCGAACTCGACGAACCCCAGGCCGGCGAAGTCCTCGTCAAAACCTCCGTTACCGGCGTCTGCCACTCCGACCTCCACTTCATGGAGGGCAAGTGGCTCTACCCCATGCCCGTTGTCCTCGGCCATGAGTCCGCCGGCGTCGTCGCCAAAGTCGGCCCCGGCGTCACGAATGTCAAAGAGGGCGACCGCGTCGTCGTCGCCTTCGTCCAGTCCTGCGGCACGTGCAACCGCTGCGTCACCGGCCGGCCCAACCTCTGCGAAAACACCCAGGCGCTCAACCGCATGGGCCGCGTCAAGCTGAAGGGCCAGCCCATCATGCAGTTCGCCGGCATGTCCGCCTTCGCCGAGTACCAGCTCGTGAGCGCCCACGCCTGCGTCCACGTCCCCGAAGGCGTCCCCATGCGCGCCGCCGCCCTCGTAGGCTGCAGCGTCATGACCGGCGTCGGCGCCGTCACCAACACCGTCAAGCTCCAGGCCGGCCAGACCGTCGCCGTCGTCGGCTGCGGCGGCGTCGGCCTCAACATCATCCAGGGCGCAAAGATCGCCGGCGCCTCCCGCATCATCGCCGTCGACCTCCTCGAATCGAAGCTCGCCGCTGCGAAGGAGTTCGGCGCCACTGACGTCGTCGACGCCTCCAAGGGCGACGCCGTCCAGCAGGTCATCGCCATGACGAACGGCGGCGTCGACTACGCCTTCGAAGCCATCGGCCTCATGAAGACCGCCCAGCAGGCCTTCGAGATGGCCCGCCGCGGCGGCCAGGCCGTCATCGTCGGCATGCTCCCCCTCACCGAGCAGCTCACCATCCCCAACGCCGGCATGGCCTTCCTCGGCGAAAAGGGCATCGTTGGCAGCTTCTACGGCTCCACCCGCCAGACCTACGACATGCCCTGGCTCATGGAGCTCTACCGTCAGAAGCGCCTCAAGATCGACGAGCTCATCTCCCGCGAATACACCCTCGACCAGATCAACGAGGCCTACGACGCCCTCAAGAAGGGCGAGGTCAACCGCTCCGTCATCGTCTTCAACGGCGCCTGACGGTCCCGCTCAGCACCGTAAACGCAACGGCGGCGCCCCTCAATCGAGGGGCGCCGCCGCGGTTTCGCGCTGCGGCCGGGCCGGCCGGCGGCACTTCCGGTCAGCCCTTGGCGCAGGCCAGCACCGGGTCGTAATCCGGGATGTCCGTAATCTTCTCCGTCGGCTGGATCCAGGCCACCTTCCCCTCCTTATCCACCACGATCACCACCCGGTTCGCGACACCCCGCGACTCGATCAGCACGCCGTATTTCCGTGCGGTTTCCCCGTGCGGATTGAAGTCGCTCAGGATCGGGAAGTCCACGCCGAGCTCCTTCTTCCACGCCGCCTGCGCCCACGGGCCGTCGCAGGAGATAACCACCGGGATGGCGCCCTCGTTGCGGAATTCCTGCACTTTCTCCTTGAGGGTCTGGAGCTGGTTGCTGCACACCGTCGAGAACGCCGCCGGCACGAAGCTGATAACCACCGCATTCTTGCCCCGGTAGTCCGAAAGCCGGAACTTCTCGCCCGTCGGGCTCATCGGCAGCTCGAAGTCCGGCGCCTCGTCCCCCACCTTCAGGGTTGCTGTCTCTGCCACGGGAAACCCCCATTCCGTAAAGTTGTGCCGCTCGATCGTACAGGCTCCGTTGTTGCTGCGTCTGCCCCGCGCCTGCAGCGGTCTGCCGCGGCCGCCTATAATCCCTCGTGGCACTCGCACCATCCCACCAGGAGTAACCACAGGCCATGAACCTTCTCCGCTTCCTCCGCCCGTCGACCATCGCCCACGCCCACTGCGATGGCCCCTGCGGCGTCTACGACCCGGCCGCGGCCCGCATCGCCGCTGAGGCCGTCCTCTCCATGGAAAAGAAGATCGCCGCCCTCGGCGACGCCCAGGACCTCGCCACGGTCAACACCCGCACCCGCTTCATCGCCATCAAGGAGCAGCAGGCCGACCTCGTCAAAAAGGAGCTCGACATCCTCTGGCACGACTACTTCAAGCCCGAGCACCTCGAGAAGTACCCCAACCTCCACGACATCTTCTGGAAGGCCGCGAAGGCCGCCTCGAAGTGCAAGCACGAATCGAACCCCGCCAACGGCGAGGCACTCCTGAAGGCGATCGAAGAGGTCCACAACATCTTCTGGGCCACCAAGAACCGCACCGACGTTCCCTTCTACCGCGCCAACCCCTAGGCTGCGCTATCCCCGGAAGGCACGCGACGACAACGGAAGGCGGGTTCCCGCAACGGGAACCCGCCTTCCCCATCTGCCCCCACGGCGGCCTGGCCGCTACACTGGTACCAGATGTTCGAAACGCTCACCGAACGCCTCCAGGGCGCCTTCAAGAAATTCGGCTCGCGCGGCATTGTCACCGAAGAGGACCTCGACCAGGCCCTCCGCGAGGTGCGCATGGCCATGCTCGAGGCCGACGTCAACTTCCGCGTCGTCCGCGAGTTCACCCAGCGCGTCCGCGAAAAGGCCCTCGGCGCCGAAGTCCTCCGCAGCCTCACCCCCGCCCAGCAGGTCATCGACATCGTCCACCAGGAGCTGGTCGACATGCTCGGCGGCGAGGCGCCGAAGCTCGCCACCGCGCCCCGCCCCCCCACGGTCATCATGCTCGTCGGCCTCCAGGGCTCCGGCAAAACCACGAGCGCCGCAAAGCTCGCCAACCTCCTCAAGAAGCAGCGCCTCCGCCCCCTCCTCGCCGCCTGCGACATCTACCGCCCGGCCGCCGTTGACCAGCTCGTCACCCTCGCCCGCGCGCTGGATGTGCCCATCCACGAAGAGGGCACGTCCGCCAAGCCTGCGGTCATCGCCCAGAACGCGCTCGAAAAAGCAAAGCGCATGGGGGCCACCCATCTCATCGTCGATACCGCCGGCCGCCTCCACATCGACGAAGACATGATGAACGAGGTGGCCGAGCTGCGCCGCCTCCTCCAGCCCGAGGAAGTCCTCTTCGTCGCCGACGCAATGGCCGGCCAGGATGCCGTCAATGCCGCCAAAGAGTTCCACGAGCGCGTCGGCACCACCGGGCTCATCCTCACGAAAATGGACGGCGACGCCCGCGGCGGCGCCGCACTCAGCATCCGCGCCGTCACCGGCGTCCCCGTCAAGTTCATCGGCGTCGGCGAAAAAGCCGATGCCCTCGAGCCCTTCTACCCCGACCGCCTCGCCAGCCGCATTCTCGGCATGGGTGACCTCCTCACCCTCATCGAGAAGGCCAAGGAAACCATGGGCGAGGAGGACACCGAAGCCTTCAAGGAGAAGCTCAAGAAAGGCACCTTCGACCTCCAGGACTTCGTCGAGCAGCTCCGCAAAGTCCGCAAAATGGGCCCCCTCGGGCAGCTCGTCTCCATGCTCCCCGGGTTCAACCGCATCAAAATGCAGCTCCAGGTCGACGAGATCGACGACCGCTTCTTCGCCCAGGCCGAGGCCATCGTCCTCTCGATGACCCCCTGGGAGCGCCGCCACCCCGAGAAAATCGACGGCAAGCGGCGCAAGCGCATCGCCCGCGGCAGCGGCACCGACCCGGCCCAGGTCAACCAGCTGCTCAAGCAGTTCTTCGAGGCCCGCAAGATCGCCAAATCCCTCAGCACCGGCAAAATGCCGCTCTTCCGCTGATGCGCGCTATGCCCGTGCGTGGACCTAACGGCGTCATGTCGTATCCTCATTCCCACCGCCAATCCCGTCCGCCCTCGGCGGACGTTCCGCAGGAGCTTCCATGATTCGCATCCGCCTCCGGCGCACCGGCAAGAAGGGCTACCCCCTCTACCGCGTCGTCGTCGCCAACAGCCCCGACCGCCGCGATGGCCGCTTCATCGAAACCCTTGGGTCCTACGATCCCCACCAGGACCCGCCCCGCGTCACCATCGACGCCGACCGCGCCCGCGAATGGCTCAGCAAGGGCGCCCAGCCCTCCGAAGCCGCCGAGAAGATCCTCGTCCGGGCCGGCGTCCTCGAGCGGAAGCCCCCGGTCGTGAAGAAAAAGGCCGCGCGCCCTGCAGCCTCCGCCGAATCGGCCGAATAGCCATGCCCGAAACGATGACCGGCGAGCTCGTCGAATACCTCGCCAAAGCCCTCGTCGACCACCCCGAGGACGTCCGCGTCACTGAGGAGATTCACGGCGACCGCGTCACCGTCCACCTCAACGTCCACGAGGACGATTACGGCAAGGTCATCGGCAAAGGCGGCCGCATCGCCACCTCGCTCCGCACGCTCGCCAAGGTCGCCGCAGTTCGCGAAGACGTCCGCGTCAACGTGGAGATTGGCCACTGAGCGAAACCCCCGCTCCGGGAACGCCGCGCCCCCAGCGCCCCCGCAACCCGGTGACGCTCCCCGCTGAACCGCGCCCCGGCTACACCGCCGTCGCCCGCGTCCTCCGGCCCCACGCCCTCCGCGGCGAACTCCGCGTCGAAGTCTTTTCCCCCACCGCCCGCAACATCCAGCGCGGGCGCCCCGTCTACCTCCAGGGTATCCGCCGGGTCGTCGAACGTGCCCGCCAGGCCGGCGATGACTGGATCATTAAGCTCTCCGGCCTTGACACCCGCACCCAGGTCGAGCACCTCCACGGCGAACTGCTCGAAGCCCTCGATAGCGACGTCCTCCGCGACGATAGCGAGTCGTACTTCATCTACGAACTGATCGGCCTCGAGGTCGTCACCGCCTCCGGCGAATCGCTCGGCACCATCGTCGACGTCCTCCAGCCTGGCGCCAACGACGTGTACGTCGTCCACGGCGAACGCGGCGAAATCCTCGTCCCCGCCATCGGCCAGGTCGTCCGGGAGATCAACCTTGGCGCCCGGCGGGTCGTCATTACACCTTTGCCCGGCATGCTGGACGAATCGCCATAAACGATTGAAACCGTCTATACCCCCGACTACACTGACCCCGGCCGGTGGCGGGGTCCTTAGCCCCGGGCCAAACACCACATCCCGAATGACCCAGGGGGTAGTTGCATGTCCAAGGCTGAAGCGCTCCAGGTGGTGAACGAATGCGTCCATCACTGGATCCTCGAACCTCCGCGTGGAGAGCTGACGCCCGGGCGGTGTAAGAAGTGCGGCAAAGAACGTGAGTTCACCGGCGAAACCTCCTACCGCATCGGCCGGGGCTCCTCGCACCGCTCCTGAGCCAACCCCCTCCCAGTTGACCCAGCCGCGAGCCGCTTCCTACGATGGAAGCGGCTCGTTCTGTTTGCGTGGGGACGTAGCTCATCTGGGAGAGCGCAGCATTCGCATTGCTGAGGTAAGGGGTTCGAGTCCCCTCGTCTCCACCAACCCCCGCCATCGACAGCCCCCGCCGCCGGCTCCACAATACCGCCCGTGCACCGCGTCCGTGTTGAGCCCGGCGGCTTCGAATTTCTCGCCCCCCACAACGAAACTGTCCTCGATGCCGCCAACGCCGCCGGCTACTACTGGCCAGTCGGCTGCAACCGCAACGGCGAATGCACCAACTGCGCCATGCTCGTCATCTCCGGCCTCGGCCGCCTCTCCGCCATGGGCCGTTTCGAGCGCGCAAACCTCATCCGCCAGCGCGGCCCGCGCTCCATCGAAGACCCCCGCCTCCGCCTCGCCTGCCAGGCCCGCGTGCTCGGCGATGTCATCGTCGAAAAGACCGGCGTCTGCCCCGACCCCTTCGCCGCAAAGGAGAGCCGCTAGCATGCCCTACGTCATCACCGAGCCCTGCATCGGCGTCAAAGACGCCTCCTGCGTCGATGTCTGCCCCGTCGATTGCATCCACACCACCGACGACGCCCCGCAGTACTACATCAACCCCGACCAGTGCATCGACTGCGCCGCCTGCGAGCTCGCCTGCCCGGTCAGTGCCATCGCCCACGACGCCTCCCTCGAGGGCGACATGCGCAGGTACATCGAGATCAACGCGAACTTCTACCGTTCCTGAGCGTTACCCTACAGTGAGACGGCACCCCGCCGTGGAGTAACCCTGTGGAACTCGCACAGCTCGAAGCGTTCATCCAGGTCGCTCACCACCGCTCCTTCAGCCGTGCAGCCGAGGCGCTTTTCCTCACCCAGCCCTCTGTCACCGCCCGCATCCAGTCCCTCGAGCGCGAACTCGGCGAACGCCTCTTCGAACGCACCGGCCGAAGCGTCACCCTCACCGATGCCGGCCGCGCCTTCATGCCCCACGCCCAGCGCGCCCTCACCGCCGTCCAGGAAGGCACCGACGCCATCGAGGCCGTGCGCCACGGCGAGGTCGGCACCATCCGCATCGGCGCCTCCACCTCCATCGCAAGCTACGTCCTGCCCCGCATTCTCAAGAAATTCCGCGAGGTGCGGCCCCGCGTCCACATCCACCTCGCAACGGGCCAGACCGAAGACATCATCGACTCCCTCCTCGCCGGCGAGTTCCATGTCGCCGTCACCCGCCTCGCCCAGCACCCCGAAATCCAGTCCCTCCATCTCTACAACGACGACCTCGCCCTCGTCGTCCCTGCCGACCATCCCTTCGCCCAGAAAGGCAGGGTTTCGATCGCCGAGGCTGCCCGCCAGCCGTTCCTCTTCTTCGAACGCGGCTCCAGCTACCACAGCCTCGTCTACTCGATGTTCCTCCGCGCCGGCGTCGTCCCCGAGTCCGTGATGGAGCTCGACGACATGGAGACCACCAAGCACATGGTCGAAGCCGGCCTCGGCGTCGCCATCCTCCCCGTCGTCTCGTTCGAACGGGAGCGCGAGCGCGGCACGCTCGCCCGCGTCGAAATCCGCGAAATGGAGCAGCCCGCCCAGCGCGAAGTCGGCGTCCACATCCTCCGCAACCGGATCCTCGCACCGCCCATCCACGAATTCCTCCGCATCCTCACCCAGGAATTCGGCGTCGAAAATACCCTCCAGGCAGCGCCCGCCAGGCCCTGACCATCGCCCGCAACCGCCGGGGAACCTAGACTGAGAATCGCCATGAACTCCGCCATCATCCTCGCCGCCGGCATTTCGCAGCGCATGGGCGCCGTCAAGCCGCTCCTCGACTGGGGCGGCCAGCCCCTCGTCCGCTACGACATCGAGCAGCTCTGGGAGGCCGGCGCCGATGAGGTCATCGTCGTCCTCGGCTACCGTGCCGACGACGTCTCCCGCCAGCTCCGCGGCATCCCCTGCCGCATCATGTTCAACCCCCGCTACCAGCTCGGCCGCGCCGGCTCCCTCCGCATCGGCGCCAAGGCCGCCAACCGCGACGCCGACCGCATCCTGGTCCAGGATGTCGACCAGCCCCGGCCCGCCTCCTTCCTCCGCACCCTCTACGAGGCACACAACCCCGAGGCCGATTACACCATCCCCGTCCACAGCGGCCGCCACGGGCACCCCGTCGTCGTCGCCGGCCGCCTCCGCGAAGAGCTCATGCGCGCCGACGACGCTGCCGAAGGCCTCCGCGGAATCCTCCGCGCACACCAGGACCGCCACACCGAAGTCGACGCCGGCGACCTCCTCGACCTCACCTTCAACACCCCCGAGGAGTACCAGGCGGCGCGCGACCGCTTCTTCGCTGCCGTCCGCTGAGATGCCCCTCGTCGGGAGCGGCCGCCCGCATCCGCGGCTCGTCATCTTCGACCTCGACCGCGCCATCATCGATGCCAGGCCGGCGTTCGCCTACGCCGTCGAAGAGGCCGTCGCCGCCGTCACCGGCCGCCGCATCTCAGCCCGCGACATCGCCGATGCCTACCACACCCGGCCCTGGCGCGACGCCCTCCGCATCCTCCTCGATGACCCCCGGGAGCGCGACGCCGCCGAAGACCTCTGCCTCCAGTACGCCGCCCGCAGCGCCCTCAAACGCCTCCTCGTCTTCGAGGGTGTCGGCATGGCCCTCGATGCCCTCCGGGCCGAGCAGATCGACATGGCGGCCATCACCCGCCATCCCTACCAGCTCGCCCGAAAGCAAATCGAATCGACCGGGCTCGACCGCTTCTTCGCCCTCGTCGTTCCGCCCCCGGCCGGCCGCTTCGACCCCGCCGCCCAGCTTGCCGAAGCCTTCCGCGTGCTCGAAACCGCGCCTGCCGAAACCGCGGTCGTCGCCCCCGGGCGTTTCGAGCGAACCGCCGCCGAGCGGGCCGGTGCGGTCGCCGTGGCCGCCACCTGGGCCGTCGAACACGACCCCGGCGGCATCGACGTCGCAGCGCCCGGCGAACTCCTCGAAGCCCTGCTCCGCCGCTGGGAAGGCCGCTCCCGCTGACCGGCTACCGGCCGGAGGCCGCGCGCGCCCGCGGCTCGACCAGGGCGTGGCAGCCCGGGCAGTAGGTCAGGTCGCGGGCCGAGGTGAACTCCAGCTCGCACTTCGGGCAGGTCACCAGCTTGCGCTTCATCGCAATCTCTCCATTGCGGGGTTCACCCCCAGCATCGGCTCCCGCGCACGCCGGAGGTAGGGGCAATTCAGCATCGATTCGGCAAAAGCCATATGCACAGACTATGGATGCATAGTCAAAGGTGAACAACCGGGAAACGGCGCTGTCCGCTAGACTGGTGCCAGCCGCTCCACCATTTGCACCTGCGACAGGAGGCACCCGTGAGCATCATCCTCACCACCACCAACGGCGTCGAAGGCCGCCCCGTCCAGCAGTACCTCGGCATCGTCGCCGGCGAAGTCATCCTCGGCGTCAACGTCTTCAAGGACATCGCCGCTGGCTTCCGCAACATCGTCGGCGGCCGCTCCGGCAAGTACGAGGAAGAGCTCCGCAAGGGCCGCGACGGCGCCCTCGCCGAAATGCTCCAGTACGCTCAGCAGCTCGGCGCCGACGCCGTCATCGGCATCAAGATCGACTACGAGACCGTCGGCGGCCAAATGCTCATGATCACCGCCTCCGGCACCGCCGTGAAACTCGCCTGACCGCCGCCCCGGTGGTGGAACGTTAGTCTTCGCCCGCTAGGCTACAAAGCCGAACCACCTCACCCGGAGGGACCCTGTGGCCACCAAAATCGGCATCAACGGCTTCGGACGCATCGGCCGGCAGGTCTTCAAGGCCATCACGGACCGCTACGCCGGCACCCTCGAAGTCGTCGCTATCAACGACCTCGTCGATACCGACGTCAACGCCAACCTGCTCAAGTACGACTCCAACTACGGCCGCTGGCACCGCGACATCCGCGCCGAGAAGGACGCCCTCGTCATCGATGGGCATACCGTCCGCGTCTTCGCCGAGCGCGACCCCGGCGCCATCCCCTGGGGCTCGGTCGGCGCCGAAATCGTCATCGAATCGACCGGCCTCTTCACCGATGCCACGAAGGCCGCCGCGCACCGCCGCGATTCGGTGAAGAAAGTCCTCATCTCCGCCCCGGCCAAGAACGAAGACGTCACGATCGTCCTCGGCGTCAACGCCGACCGGTACGACCCGGCGAGGCACCACGTCATCTCCAACGCCTCCTGCACCACCAACGGCCTTGCACCCGTCGTCAAGGTCATCGTCGATAACCTCGGCCTCGTCAAGGGCCAGATGACCACCATCCACTCCTACACCAACTCCCAGCAGATCCTCGACAAGGCCGCCGGCAAGGACCTGCGCGAGATGCGTGCCGGCGCCCTCAACATCGTGCCGACATCCACCGGGGCCGCCCGCGCCCTCAAGCTCGTCATCCCCGAGGTCGATGGCAAACTCGACGGCCTCGCCTACCGCGTTCCCACCCCCACTGTCTCCATCGTCGAAGTCGTCGCCCTCACCGAGAAAGACACCACCATCGATGCCCTGAACGAAATCATCCGCGAAACCGCCGCCGAGAAGATGAAGGGCATCCTCGGCATCACCATGGACCCCGTCGTCTCCATGGACCTCAAGGGCGACGAGCGCTCCTCCATCGTCGATGGCCTCTGCACCAACGTCGTCGGCGGCAATCTCGTGAAGGTCGCCGCCTGGTACGACAACGAATGGGGCTACGCCTGCCGCCTCGCCGACCTCGCCGCCTTCGTCGCCGAAAAGGGCCTCTAGCCCGGGCCGAAACCGCATCGAACTCCCGCGCCCCCGCCGCCCGGCGGGGGCGCGCCGCTTCGCGCACAAAGCACCCTGCTCGGCTGGTCTCGTCATCCGCTGGCAACACCCACGAAAAGCTGCCGAAACCTCCCGGCAATTGAGCCTTCATCACCCGGCAACCCGGGCGTAACGCCTGCTCCGCATGCTTGTCTGGTCATCTCGGTCAGCGGAGGAGAAATGAACAAGTTCGAACAGATGAAGGCCGAAAAGGATGGCCTCGACTGCTTCGAGGATATGATTCGCTACGCGACAGAGAATGTGCCGGTCGAATCCATACCGGAAGACGATCTGCAGCGCATGAAGTGGTATGGCGTCTTCCATCGACCGCAAAAGCCCGGAACCTTCATGATGCGGCTGCGCGTCACCGGCGGAAGACTGACCGCTGCCCAGGTGCGCACCATCGCCGACATCGCCAGGAGTTTCGGAGGCGGTACCGCAGATATCACAACTCGCCAGAACGTCCAGCTGCGGGACCTTCGACTCCCTGACATCCCTGGCATCCCTGGCATCCTGAGCCAGCTCGCGTCCGTGGGGATATCCACGCGGCAAACGGGCATGGACAACGTTCGGAACTTCATCGGATGTCCGCTGGCCGGCATCGACGGCATGGAACTCTTCGACTCAACGCCCCTCGTCGAAGCGCTCGCCGCCGCCTACCTCGCCGCCGGCAAGGAGTTCTCCAATCTCCCCAGGAAGTTCAACGTCTCCATCGCGGGCTGCCGCGATGATTGCGGGGACGCCCAATCGCAGGACCTGGGCTTCGTCCCGGCGACCCGGGACCTGAATGGCCGTCGCGTCGCCGGGTTCAACGTGCTGGCCGGCGGGGCTCTGGGCGGCACCAGCCCGCGCCTTGCCACCCCGCTCGATGTTTTCGTCGTCCCCGAGGACGTCGTCCCCGTCTTCCTGGCGCTCCTCAGCATCTACCGCGACCACGGCCCGCGAGAGGTCCGCACCCGCGCCCGGCTCAAATGGCTTATCGCCGAGTGGGGCGAAGAGCGGCTCCGCGACGAGCTGGAACGTCAGCTCGGCCGAACGCTTCCGAGGGCTGGCGCGGATGAGCGGCTACAGGTCGCGGGAGACCACCTTGGCATTCATCCGCAGCGCCAGGTCGGCCTCAATTACGTTGGCCTCCATGTGCCCGTCGGGCGAATCACGGCCGATGACCTGCTTGGCCTCGCGGACCTCGCTGACACGTATGGGCGCGGAGAACTTCGACTGACCGTGGACCAGAACGTCGTCATCCCCCACGTGCCGGACTCTGCGCTCTCGGCCCTCCTGGCTGAGCCGCTCCTTCGGCGCCTCAAGCCCAATCCATCAAACATCTGGCGGAACCTGGTGGCCTGTACGGGCAACGACTACTGCCACTTCTCGCTCATCGACACCAAACGGCACGCCTACCAGCTGGCCCAGGAGCTGGAGCGGCGTGGGGTGCAGGTCCCCCGGGGCACACGCATCCACGTATCCGGGTGCATTCATGCCTGCGGCAAGCACCACATCGCCGACATCGGGCTCCAGGGCACGAACATTCGCCTCGGCAATCGCGTCGAGGAGGCAGCCGATGTCTACGTCG
This sequence comes from Tepidiforma bonchosmolovskayae, assembly GCF_008838325.1. Classification (GTDB taxonomy): domain Bacteria; phylum Chloroflexota; class Dehalococcoidia; order Tepidiformales; family Tepidiformaceae; genus Tepidiforma; species Tepidiforma bonchosmolovskayae. The sequence continues at coordinate 2,009,212 of NZ_CP042829.1, forward strand.
GCGGCCGGCTCGGAGAGCAGCCGCGGCTCGCCTCGCGGGTACTGGAGAACGTCCACTGGGAAGACCTTCCGGTTCTCGTCGAGGCGCTGGTTCGCCAGCGATTCGCGCAGACGGTTCCCCTCTCCCTGCTGCGTCTCCAAACCGCAACGTCCCAGACCCCGGCAAATTCCGATCTTGAGGAGGTAAACGCATGACCGCCGACACACTCGATACCGTCTCAAGGGCTGCCGCCGCCAAGGCTACCTACCTCCGTGAGAAACCCGTCGGCTACCTGGTTCTGTCAGCGCTCGCCGGCGCCTACGTCGGCTTCGGTATCGTTCTCATCTTTGCCATCGGTGCTCCGCTCTCGGCCACGGGGTCGCCATTCCTGAAGTTTGTCATGGGGGCCTCTTTCGGCATCGCGCTCTCGCTCGTCGTTGTCGCAGGTTCCGAGCTTTTCACGGGCAACACGATGGTCATGACCGTAGGGGCCATTCGCCGCGCCATCTCGCCAGCTGGCCTCGCCAACTCCTGGGTCCTGAGCCTGGCGGGCAATCTCGTCGGCTCACTGGCTCTGGCCTGGCTTGTTGCCCAGAGCGGGGCGCTGGCGAACGCTCCCCAGGCTGACTTCATCCAAAAAACTGCAGCCGCGAAGATGACGCTTCCGCTTGAAGACGCGTTCCTCCGTGGCATCCTTTGCAACTGGCTCGTGTGCCTGGCCGTGTGGTCTGCCATGCGCCAGCAGTCCGAGGCCGGCAAACTAATCATGATCTTCTGGTGCCTGTTCGCATTCATCGGCGCAGGGTTCGAGCATTCGATTGCCAATATGACCCTGCTCGGCATCGCCCTGTTCCAGCCGCACGCTGACCCCGTCTCCTGGGGCGGGTTCGTCCACAATCTTGTCCCGGTGACGCTCGGAAACGTTGTCGGAGGCGCGCTCTTCGTCGCTGGCGCCTACCTGCTCGCCAACGCCCGCATCGTGCTCCCGTCGACCTCGCCTGCCCCTGCAAGCATGGGCGAACCGGCTCGAGATTAATCAGCCAAAAGCCAACTCCCGCGCCCCTGCCGCCCGGCGGGGGCGCTCCGCTTCGCGCCCAAAGCACGGCAGCAGCGTTTCCTTTCCCGAGGCCGCCTCCCGCGTATCCTGTAGCCCACCACTGGGAGGAGCGCGTGGCCGAAACCTCGCCCGGGCACCTTGCCGTCCGCCAGCGCATGGCCGCCCTGCGTACCGGCGCCGCCGGGCGGCTCCTCAGCTGGCGCCTCGGCTTCGCTCTCGTCCTCCTGCTCGGCGCAGCGCTCCGCTTCCACGGCCTCGGCTGGGACCAGCCCCCCGAAGCCGACTACCCCCTCCAGATGCACCCCGACGAGCGCTTCCTCTCCCTCGTCGCCGACCGCCTCGATTGGCCCTCCTCCCTCTCCGCCTACTTCGATACCGCCCGCAGCCCACTGAACCCCTACAACGACGGACAGACGAACTCCTACGTCTACGGCACGTTCCCGCTCTTCCTCGTCAAAGCCGTCGCCACCCTGCGCGGCGCCGACCCGGCCGGCCCGGGCAACTCCTACGCCGCCACCGTCGTCTCCGGCCGCCAGGTTACCGCCGCCTTCGATGTCCTTGCCATCCTCCTCGTCTTCCTGCTCGCCGCCGCCCTCGCCGGCCGGCGCATCGGCCTGCTCGCCGCCCTCCTCTACGCGCTCGCCGTCCTTCCCACGCAGCTCGCGCACTTCTGGGCGATGGACCCCTTCCTCAACGTCTTCGCCCTGCTCACCCTCCTCCTCTCCGTTCACTGGGTCCGCGCCGAAGGCTCCCGTGCGTGGTGGCTCGCCGCCGGCATCGGCGTCAGCGTCGGCCTCGCCACCGCCTGCAAGGTGAACGGCGCCATCTTTGCAGCCATCCCGGTCGTCGCCTTCGCCCTCCGCATCCTCCTCTGGGATATTCGCCGTGCCCGCGCATCCTGGAACGGCGAGCGCCCGCCTGCCCGGCCGGGCTCCTCCTGGCTCAGCGACCTCTCCATGCTCTGCATGGCCGGAGCCCTCTCGCTCATCGTCTTCCGCATCGCCCAGCCGTATGCCTTCGCAGGTCCCCACCCCTGGGATTTCGCCCTTAACCAGCAGTGGTGGGATGACATCCAGCGCGAGCGCGACTTCCAGCAGGGCAACGTCGACTACCCGCCCTTCATCCAGTTCGCCGGCACCACGCCCTTCCTGACGGCCCTGCGGAACATAACCCTCTGGGGCCTGGGTCCCGCCCTCGCCACAGCTGCCTTCGCCGGCCTGGCGGCGGCAGCCGTCCGGGCCGCCCGCACCCGCGACCTCGCCCTCGTCCTGCCGGCCGTCTTCGCCATCCTCGTCCTTGCCTTCTGGGGCCCGCGATTCGTCGCGTTCATGCGCTACTTCCTCCCGATGTACCCCGTCCTCTGCCTCTTCGCGGCCTGGGCGCTCGTATTCCTCGTCGAGTCGGCCCGCATCGGCTGGTCGTTCCCCATCCGCCGCCGCGCGCTCCGCCTCGGGCCGCGCCCCGCCCGCACCGCAGCCTTCGGCGTTTTCGGACTCGTCGTGGCCGCAACCGCGTGGTGGGCGTTCGCCTTCCAGCGCATCTACGTCGAGGAGCACCCCCGCATCGCCGCCACCCGCTGGGTCTACGCAAACGTCCTGCCCGGGAGGTCGATAACCACCGAAATCTGGGACGACCCCGTCCCCTGGGATTTCCCCGGCCGCGAACGCCAGTACCGCCTTGTCGAACTCGACATGTACCGCACCGACTCGCCGGAGAAGATTCGCGAGCTCGTCTTCGGCACCCCCGGGAATCCGAACCGGCCCGGCCTCGCCGGCGCCGACTACATCGCGGTCACTTCCAATCGGGTCCGCGGCTCGGTCGCCAAACTGGAGCGCGAGTACCCCGCCACCATCCGCTACTACCGGCTGCTCGAAACGGGCGAACTCGGCTTCGAACGCGTGGCCACCTTCCGCGTCCGCCCGTCCTTCCTCGGCACCTCGGTCGACGACTCCGGGGCCGAGGAATCCTTCACCGTCTACGACCATCCCGAAGTCCGCATCTACCGCAAAACCGCCGCCTTCGACCCCGCCCGCGCCTACGCGCTCCTGTCGGAGGCGCGGCCCGAAGCCGCCGTCAACCTCCTGCCCCGGCAGGGCCGCTCGAACGGGCTCCAGTTCACCGCTGACGAAGCCGCCGTCCAGCAGTCCGGGGGCACCTTCGTCGACGTGTTCGACGCGCCCCGCTGGCTGAACCGCACTGCCTGGCTCTGGTGGCTCCTCTGGCTCGAAGCAGCCGCCCTTGCCGCGCTCCCGTGGGTGACCCTGCTCTTCCGGCCGCTCGCCGGCCGCGGCTACGGCCTCGCGAAGCTTCTCGGCCCGCTTGCGGTGGTTCTCCTGGCCTGGCTGCTGGTCGCATGGGGCGCCGCGCACTTTTCCCGGACGCTCGCCTGGGCCGCGTTCGCCGCCTGCATGATCGCCGGCCTCGCCGTCGGAGCGGCCCGCCGCCGCAGCCTGCTCACCGATGCCCGTGAAAGCTGGCGCAACTGGCTCGCCGCCGAGGCCGTCTTCCTCGCCGCCTTCTTCGCCTTCCTCCTCCTGCGCGCCGCCAACCCCGACCTCTGGCACCACCCCCAGGGCGGCGAAAAGCCGATGGAAATCGCCTACCTCACCGCCGTCGTCCGCTCCACCATCCTCCCGCCCTACGACCCCTGGTTCGCCGGCGGCAGCCTCAACTACTACTACATGGGCTGGTTCTACCTCGCGGTGCCCATCCGTGCCTTCGGCATCCTCCCCGAGTACGCCTTTAACCTCGGCGTGCCGACCTTCGCCGCGACCGCCGCCAGCGTTGCCTTCGCCGTTGTCAGCGCCCTCGTTGGCGCCGTCCAGCCCCACGCCGAGGCCGTCCGCCGCCGCGCCGCGGAGCCGCTGCTCGCCGGCATTCTCGCGGCGTTCCTCCTCATCGCCGTCGGCAACCTCGAGGCCGCCCACCAGTGGATCGAACGCCTCCAGGCCGTCAACCGCTGGTCGCTCGCCTCCGGCACGCCCGTTGCCGGCGGTGCCGTCGGCATCATCGGCGGCCTCTGGCGCTGGCTGTTCGAGGGCGCCGCCCTGCCGCCGTTCGACTGGTGGCGGAGCTCGCGCGTCCACTTCGGCTCGTTCGATATCACCGAGTTTCCATACTGGTCCTTCCTCTTCGCCGACCTCCACCCGCACCTGATGGGCATCCCCTTCTTCACCGGCCTCGTCGCAGTGGCCCTGGCGATCGTCCTGGCCGCCGCCTCTGGAGACCGGACCCGCCCGTGGCTGCTCGCCGCGCTCGCCGGCCTCTTCGTCGGTCTCATCCGCACGGTCCACACTTGGGATTTCCCCACCGCCGCGCTCATCGCCGCTGCCAGCATCCTCCTCGCCGCCCTCCTCGCACCGGGCTCCGCCGAGCGCCGCGCCTGGACCGCGCTCGGCCAGCTCGGCCTCGCCGGCATCGTGGCCGCGGTGCTCTTCGCGCCCTACAACGCCCGCTTCGAAACCTTCGACCCGGGAATCGTCCGCGCCCCCGAAACGACGAAGTTCCATCAGTTCGTCGTCCAGTACGGCATCTTCCTCGCCATCGGCCTGGCGTTCGTCGCCCTCCGCTGCCGCGAAGAGCTTGAAGCCCGGGAGTTCGAGCCGGGCCGCAACCCCATCCTCGCCGTCGTCGCCGGCTGGCTCGAAGTCGGCTCCCTCGCATTTTTCCTCGCCGGGCTCGCGGCCTTCACCTGGCCGTTCGGCCTCACGACCGTCTCCATGGCCCTCGTCGGCATCGTCTTCCTGCTCAACCTCGCCTGGCTCGACTTCCGTCGGCCCGACCGCGACCTTGCCCGCCTCCTCGCCCCCCTCCTGTTCGCGCTCGCCCTCGCGATCGCCGCCGGTGTCGACGTCGTGACCCTGAAGAACGACATCGTCCGCATGAACACCGTCTTCAAGTTCAGCCTCCAGGCGTGGCACCTTTTCGCCCTCGCCTCCGGCTACGCCGCCTGGTACGTCGTCCGCGGCATCCTCGAACGCATGCGTGGCGCCCCGCGGGCGGGCCGGGCAGCAGGCGGGCTGGTCCTCGCCGCCCTCGCGGGCATCGTCCTCGCCTCCAGCCTGTTCCTCATCTCCGGCACCCGCGCCCGCCAGCAGGCCCGCTTCGGCGATACCCCCCTCACGCTGAACGGTTTCGCCTTCTTCCAGCATGGGGTCTTCACCGAGCCCCGCGCCGAAAGCACCACGGCCGACGACGTCACCTTCCGCCTCGACGAGGACCTGCCCCTCATCCAGTGGCTCCGCCGGAACGTCGAAGGCTCCCCGGTCATCGTCGAAGCCGTCGGCCCCCTCTACCGCTGGACCGGCCGCATCAGCGAGTACACCGGCCTGCCCGCCGTCATCGGCTGGGACTGGCACCAAATCCAGCAGCGCACCGATTACGCCCCGCTCGTCCAGCAGCGCCGCACCGAAGTCCAGCGCTTCTATACCGACCCCTCCACCGATTTCGCCGAGCGCTTCCTCCGCAAGTACAACGTCCAGTACGTCATCGTCGGCACCGAAGAGCGCGTCCACGGCACCGAACCCGGCCTCGCGAAGCTCGCCGCCATCCCGGCCCTCTCCGAAGTCTTCCGTGATGGCCCGAACGTCATCTACCGGGTCGACCAGGCCCGGCTCGCCGCCGATATCCTCGCCCGCGACCTCGCCCGTGCACCCTGACCCCGCCGTTGTCGACCTCCTCGCCGCGTGGGTGCCCCGGCGCGACCTCCAGGCGATGCGCATCGTCACCGGCCGCCCCTGGCGCTGGCTCCCCGCCTTCCTCGGCAGGACAGCAATCACCTTCGCGCCGTTCGTCATCTTCCGCGCCGGCGGCTACCGGCCCGGGACCGCCGCCGGCCTCGCCCTTATCGCCCACGAAGCGATGCACCTCACCCAGGTCCGCGAAATGGGCCGCCCCCGCTTCTACGCGCGGTACCTCCTCGGGCAGCTCCGGTCCGGCTTCCGGCACGGCCGCCACCCGCTCGAAATCCCCTGCATCGAACTCCAGCGGCAGGTCCGCGCCGCCCTGCGCGCACGCGGCTGGCCCGGCTGACCTGCCGTTCCCTCAGCCGTCGTACAGCCCGAGCGCCCGGAACACCCCTTCGAACGCTGCAAGGCTCCCCGGGTTGAAGTGCGGCAGCACGTACTCCACCCGCCCGTCCTGCCCGATGACCACCACGCCCCTGCGCGACTTCCGCTCCTCCGGGTCCCAGAAGCCGTACGCCTTCACCGCCTCCCCGTAGAAGTCGCTGATCAGCGGGAATGGGAAGTGGTCCCGCGCATGGAACTTCGCGTGCGAACCCATCCCGTTCGTGTTGATCCCGAACACCTGCACGCCCGCCTGCCGCAGCGTCTCGTACTCCTGCGCGAACGCCTTCAGCTCGCTCGTGCAGATCGGCATCCCGTCGTCCTGGTAGAACACCAGCAGCACCCGCCCGTTCTTGAGGAGGTCGCGCAGGCGGACCGTATATGGCTCGCCGCCGTCGGGCACAGCGGGCAGCTCGAAATCCGGCGCCTGCTCGCCCGGCTGAATCGGCCCCCGCACGGCCGGCTCCTGCCCGTTCGTCCCGTGCGTCATGGCAGCGGCTCGAACCCCGGCGGCGCGCCTTCGATGCCCCGCGTCCCGGCAATCACCCGGATACGCCCGAGCCCGGCCCCGTCCGTCAGCTGCTCCAGCGCCCGCCTCCGCGTGAAGTACTCCTGGAGGTCGCCCCGGGCCGCCTCCACCAGCCCCGGCAGCCCGAGGCTGTAGAGGAACTCCCGCTGCGAGACCGGCCCCCACGCCTGCATCCCCGCATCATCAATCGCCGCAAGCAGTTCCGAGAGGTTCACGTGCGCCGTCAGGTCCTGCTCGCCGACGTGGATGTACGGGTTTTCGTGCGCCGTGTGCCGGTAGAAGCAGAGCAGCGTCCCCTGCGTCCGCCACGGCGCCCAGAGCTCCTCCTGCGGGTACCCGTAGTCAAACACGAGCACCGCCCCCCGCTCCACCAGCCCGCAGAGGCTCGCCATCGCCGGGTAGGCCGCGGGGTTCACCTCGAAGCGGCCCTCCGCCGGCGCATCATCGATGGTCGCAATCGGCCCCCGCTCCTCCACGAACTGCTCGCCGTCCCAGCGCACGTACACCTCGGCCGGCCCCCGAGGCGTGGCTTCGAACAGCCGCACCGGGAACGCATCAAACAGTTCGTTCGCCACCACCACCCCGGCCTCCGCCGGCGCGGCCGGCGGCGTCTGCCAGCTCACCCGCGGGTCATCCCCCGGGCTGTTCGGTTCCAGCGCGATGTACCGGATCGCGGCCGCGAACGCGGGGTCGCGCCCCTCCGCCCAGTCCAGCACCGCCCGCGCGAGGTGCCCCTCGCCCGCTCCCGGCTCGAAAATCGTGAACGGCGACGGCCGGCCCAGCCGCTCCCATGCCTCCCGACACCACCCCGCAACCGCCCACCCGAACATCGGGTGGATGACCGGGCTCGTGAGGAAATCCCCCTGCCGCCCGATCCGGCCCCGCTTCCGGTAGTAGCCGTGCTCCGGGTGGTAGAGCGCCAGCTCCATAAACCGCTGGAACGGGATGGCGCCCCCGTCCATCTCCGCCACGATTGCGGCGATCAGCCGCGGGTTGCCCAGCGCAGCCGTACCCGGGTCGAGATCGAGTGCCATCACCCCAAGTATGCCCGCCCCCGCGGGGGAGGAGGCAAGCCGCCGACGGTGGTACAGTTCCCTCCGTACCGACGAACGACATTCGAGGCGTCCCGTGCAGTCTCCCCCCGCATCCGAAAGCGCCGTCGACGCGGCAATCCGGCTCTTTGGCGAAACCGTCAACCTGTTCGACCCCCTCCGCTTCCGCGCGTGGGCCGAGATGGGCCTCACCACCGCCCAGCTCCGCGTCCTCTTCCTCGTCCGCGAAGAGCCCGGCGTCACCGCCGGCGAACTCGCCTCCCGCCTCGGGGTCACCCCGCCCACCATCTCCGGCATCGTCGACCGCCTCGTCAAGGCCGGCCTCGTCCGCCGCGAAGACGACGAGACCGACCGCCGCCTCGTCCGCAACTACCTCACTGAGCAGGGCGAAGCGACCTGCTCCCGCCTCGAAACCGGCACCGAAATCTTTACCCGCCGCATCCTCATCGAAATGAACCACGAGGACCTCGAAGCCCTCGTCACCGGCCTCCGCGCCTTCGTCGCGGCCAGCGAATACGTCCAGCGTGTCGAACCGAACCTCGCAGCCGTCGCCATGCCGGGGGTGAACCTCGCATGACTTCTGTCCGCCGCGTCCGCACCATCGACCTCGAAAACCCCTTCGTCGATTCGTTCGAAGGCATGGTCGAAATCCTGCTCATCCGCCACGGCGAGCAGAAGTTCTTTGAGAACATCCCGCTCGGGCAGGCCTACGACGCCCCCCTCTCCGAGCTGGGCCAGAAACAGGCCGAAGCCGTCGGCCGGCGGCTCGCCCCCGCCCGCCTCGGCCGCGTCTATTCGTCCGATATGCGCCGCGCCTACGACACCGCGAAGGCAATCGCCATCCACCACGGTATGGAACCCGTCGTTATCCCCGACCTCCGCGAAATCGACCTCTGGCAGCGTGCCCCGCAGGACAAGGGGCTCCTCGATATCTACACCCGCGAACAGCTCGTCGAGGTCTACCGGGAAGTCACCCGCACCCGCAAGCACAGCGCCTACCCCTTCTGCGAGGATGTCGACGCCTTCCGCCAGCGCGTCTTCCGCGCCATGGACCGCATCATCGAAGAGTCGATCGGCATGCGCGTCGCCGTCGTCTGCCACGGCGGCGTCATCAACGCCATCCTCAGCGATGTCTTCGGCTCCCCCTTCGACCACCTCGTCCCGGTCCACCACACCTCCATCAGCGTCATGCGCGCCGCCGACACCCGCCGGGGCATCCTCACCATCAACGACTACTCCCACGTCATGCCTATCCAGTCGTCCCGCTCCGACCTCAACGCATGAGCCGGACCCTCGAACCGTCTCCGGCCTGGTTCGAAATCGACCCCGCCTTCTACGCCCACGGCGGCTCCTGCTTCTCCGAAGACGAGGCCGCCGCTCTCGGTGAGCCCGCCGGCCTCCGCGCCCTCGTCGGGCCGGTCACCCCGGAAAATCAGGCCGAAGAGGCCCTCTCTCTCGTCAACCTCGGCGCGAACGTGACCGCCTGGTCCCCCTCGGAGACCGCAGCCGAACGCGGCCGCAGCCTCGCCGACGCCGCCGGGCGCACCCTCGCCTGGCAGTTCGGCGCCCTCGAAGAGCTCGCCGCCCGCATGCCCGGCAGCTTCGACCTCGTCTACCACTGCTGGGGCGGCCTCGCACCCGATACCGACCTCGACCGCTACGCTGCCAGCATCGCTGCCCTGCTCGCCCCCGGCGGCCGCCTCGTCCTCTATGACCGCCACCCCTTCGCGAACGTCGTCGGCCTCCACAAGGGGCTCCTCGTCGTGGCCCGCGGGTACTTCCCGTTTCGACCCGGCGATAACCCGTGGACCCTCGGCGACCTCCTGACCGCCCTTGCCGATGCCGGTCTCGCCCTCGAACTCCTTGACGAGTTCCCCGGCTCCGAACGTTACCGGACCGCGACCGATTCCCTGCCCGGCCTCCAGTGGGAACTTCGCTTCCGCGTGCCCTCCGCGATGCTGCTCACCGCCGTCCTCGCGTTCTACCACGAACCGGTGGCCGGGCACCCGCCGACCGGCTAGGCTGGGCCCATGGCCGAACTCTCGCCCCGCTGCAAACTCTGGCTCGAAGCCGGCGACCGGCTCGTCATGTCCGACTACCGCCTGCGCCTGCTCACCCTTGTCGGCGAGACGGGTTCCCTCGCCGCCGCCGCATCTGCCATGGGGCTCTCCTACCGTCGTGCCTGGGGCAAAATCCGCGAACTCGAGGCCAACCTAGGCTTCCAGCTCGTTCGCTCCGAAGTCGGCGGCGCCGGCGGCGGCCACTCCGCGCTCACCGACGAAGGCCGGCGGCTCGTCGAAGCCTACGACCGCTTCCGCCGTCGCGTCGAAGCCGCTGTCGAGCAGGCCTTCCGCGAGGAGCTCGAGCCCTTCGCGCCGCCGGCGCGTCCCACCGCGTAAGCCGCGGCTCCGCTACCCTGTCCGACATGCTCAAGGATGCCTACTGCGGCGAGCTCCGCCGCTCCGACGAAGGCCGGGCCGTGACCCTCGCCGGCTGGGTCCACCGCCGCCGCGACCACGGCGGCCTCATCTTCATCGACCTCCGCGACACCTCCGGCATCGTCCAGGTCGTCTTCAATCCCGACAACCCCGAGGCCCACGCCATCGCCCATCGCGCCCGCGTCGAGTGGGTCCTCCAGGTGAAGGGCACCGTCGCCCTCCGGAGCCCTGCTACCGTCAACCCAAACCTCCCGACCGGCGAGGTCGAGGTCATCCCCTCCGCCTGCACCGTCCTCGCCGAAGCCCAGACCCCGCCCTTCTACATCAACGAGCCCGCCGACGTCGACGAGCACCTCCGCCTCAAGTACCGCTACCTCGACCTCCGCCGGCCCGAGGTCGCCAGCGTCATCAAGCTCCGCCACGAAGTCGTTCGCTTCATCCGCGACTACCTCAGCAGCCGCGGCTTCTACGAAATCGAAACCCCCACCCTCGTCAAGAGCACCCCCGAAGGCGCCCGCGACTTCCTCGTCCCCGCCCGCATCCGCCCCGGCACCTTCTTCGCCCTCCCGCAGTCGCCCCAGATCCTCAAGCAGCTCCTTATGGCTGCCGGCTTCGAAAAGTACTTCCAGCTCGCCCGCTGCTACCGCGACGAAGACTTCCGCGCCAATCGGGTCGCCGAGCACACCCAGCTCGACCTCGAAATGGCCTTCGTCGACGAAAACGACGTCATGGGCCTCGTCGAAGACCTCTACGTCGAAGTCCTCTCCCGCTTCGGCACCGCGAAGCTCCCGTCGCGCTCCATCCCCCGGCTCACCTATGCCGAATGCATGGAGAAATACGGCATCGACCGCCCCGACCTCCGCTTCGGCCTCGAGTTCATCGACATCTCCGATGCCGTCCGCGGCACGGCCTTCCAGGTCTTCGCCGGCGCGCTCGCGGCCGGCGGCCAGGTCAAAGCCATCCGCGTCGAAGGCCGCGCCGAGATGACTCGCCGCGAGATCGACGAGCTCACCGAGGTCGCGCGCTCCGGCGGCGCCAAAGGCCTCGCCTACATCGGCTTCCTCCCCGGCGAGCCCCGCTCGCCTATCGCGAAATTCCTCACCCCGGAGGAGCTGGACGCGATCCGCGCACGCACCGGCGCCCGCGATGGCGACATGCTCTTCATCGTGGCCGACCAGCCCGCCGTCGTCGCCCGCTCCCTCCACGAAGTCCGCGACGAACTCGGCACCCGCCTCGGCCTCAAGGACCCGTCTGTCTACCGCATGGCCTGGGTCACCGGCTTCCCGCTCCTCGAGTGGCGGCCCGACGAGAACCGCTGGGATGCCACCCACAACCCCTTCAGCGGCTTCCTCTCCGAACACGAGCCCCTCCTCGATACCGACCCCGGTGCTGTCATCGCCCGCCAGTACGACCTCGTCCTCAACGGCGTCGAAATCGGCGGCGGCTCCATCCGCATCAACAAGCGCCGCCACCAGGAGAAGGTCTTCGAGCTCATGGGCTACTCCCGCGAGGAGCAGCAGGAGCGCTTCGGCGTCATCCTCGATGCCCTCGACTACGGCGTCCCGCCCGAAGGCGGCGTCGGCATGGGCATCGACCGGCTCATGATGTCCCTCGTCGGCACCGACAACATCCGCGACGTCATCGCCTTCCCGAAAGCCTCCTCCGGCACCGACCCCCTCATGGGCGCGCCCGCACCGGTCGACCCGAAGCAGCTCGAAGAACTCGGCATCCGCGTGATCGCGCCGCAGTAAAGCGCTCTTTTCACCGCCCCGTGCGCGGGATGATCCCCTCGGCCCGCACGGGCGTGTACCCTTGTAGGCCATCCGGGACGCCGCGCCGGCGCCCCCGGTGCCGGCTTCGGCCAACGCCGCCGCAGGAGTCCGAACGATGTCGAACCGCATGCTCGCCCTCATGATGGGCGTGGTCGCATTCCTCATCCTCGCCGTCGGGGTCGTCTTCGTCATCGCCCTCGCCGGCGGCGGCAACGACGACACGACCCCGGCCTCGCCCGGCGGCAGCGACCGGCCCCGCTCCTCCGCAGGCGGCATCTGTGCCGGCAAGTCGCTCATCGTTCCCGGCTCTCAGCCCAACACTGTCCTCGACCCGATCCAGGTCGTCGACGTCTCGACCAGCGAGTATGTCGTCGAAATCTTCGGCGGCCTCGTGACCCTCGACCCCGACCTCAAAGTCGTCGGCGATATCGCCGAGAGCTGGGAGGTCTCCAACGGCGGCCGCACCTACACCTTCCGCCTCCGCGACAACGTCGTCTTCCACACCGGCAACCAGCGCCGCGTCACCGCCGAAGACGTCAAGTACTCCATCGAGCGCGCCGCCGACCCCGCCAACGCCTCCCCCACCGTCGTCGCCTACCTCGGCAACATCGTCGGCCTCAAGGACCGCTTCCAGGGCCGCGCACCCTCAGTCTCCGGCGTCAAAGTCATCGACGAGCGCACCCTGCAGATCGACCTGCTCGAACCGTCCGACTACTTCATCTTCGAGCTGACCTACCCGGTCTCCTTCGTCGTCGACCGCCAGCAGATCGAGGCCGACCCCCGCAACTGGACCCGCAATCCCAACGGCACCGGCCCCTTCCGCCTCGCCGAGTTCAAGCCTGCCGAGCGCATCCGCCTCGTCAAGAACTCGCGCTACCACCTCGGCGCCCCGAAGGTGGATGAAGTCATCTTCCAGCTCGGCGGCGGCTCCCTCCTCACCCAGTACCAGAACGACGAAATCCACCTCACGCCCGTCCCCGCCTCGCTCCTCGATTCCATCCTCGACGGCTCGAACCCCCTGTCGAAGGAGTACCGCTCCTACCGGGGGCTCGCGACCTTCTACTTCACCCTCAATCCCAACAAGCCCCCGTTCGACGACCCGAAGGTCCGGCAGGCCTTCGCAATGTCCATCGACCGCGAGACCATCAACACCGTCCTCCTCTTCGACTACTACGAAGTTGCGGGCGGCATCGTCCCCGGCGCCATGCCCGGCCGCTCCAGCTCCGTCAAGACCTATCCCTACGACCCCCAGCGCGCAAAACAGCTCCTGTCCGAATCCAAGTACGCCGCCAGCATGCCCCGGATCATCCTGACCTACGCCGGCAGCGGCGCTGCCCCCGGCGATCTCCTCGTCGCCATTCAGGAGAACTGGCAAAAGGTCCTCGGCGTCACCGTCGAACTCCAGGCGATCGATTCCGCCGCCTTCCTCCGCGAACAGCGCCAGGCCAACTTCCAGATCCAGAGCGACGGCTGGTCAGCCGACTACCCCGACCCCGAGAACTTCCTCGGCAAGCTCTTCGCCAGCGACAGCCCGCTCAACTACACGAAGTACAAGAACCCCGAAGTCGATGCCCTCCTGAAGCAGGCCCGCGTCGAAACCAACCGCGAACGCCGCTACCAGCTCTACGCCCAGGCCGAACAGAAGATCATCGACGACGCCACCGTCATCCCAACCTTCTGGTCCGTGGAGCACATGCTTGTCAAGCCGTGCGTCCAGGGCCTGCCCGACGCCCCCATGACCATCCCCAGGTACCGGTACGTCGAGATCAAGGAGCCCTGAGCCGTGGCACCGGGCCTCGCCGGCTACATCGTCCGCCGTCTTCTCTGGGCGATCCCGGTGCTCTTCGCCATCTCCGTCATCGTCTTCTACATGCTCCGGCTCGCCCCGGGTGACCCCGTCGATACCCTCCTCGGCCAGCGCTACCAGGAGGAGGAGGCCGCGCTCATCCGCAAAAAGTACGGGTATGACCGCCCCATCCACGTCCAGTACGTCAAGTACATGCAGAACCTCCTCCGGGGCGACCTCGGCATCTCCACGCGCCACCAGAACTTCACCGTCTCCGAAATCATCCTCCCGAAAATCTGGGTCTCAGCTCGCCTCGGCTTCATTGCCCTCGTCATCAGCTTCTTCCTGGGCATCGCCGCCGGCATCTACGCCGCACTCGCCCGCGGCACCTTCCTCGACCCGCTCACCATCTCCTTCTGGCTCGCGATCGACGCCGTCCCCATCTTCGTCGCCATCCCCTTCCTCCAGTGGCTCTTCGCCATCAAGCTCGACCTGGTCGGCCTCGGCTGGCAGGGATTCACCAGCGCCAACATCATCCTCCCCATCCTCGTCCTTTCCCTCCCCGGAACCGCCGGTATCGCCCGCTTCGTCCGCGCCTCCGTCATCAGCGTCATGAAAGAGGACTACGTCCGCACCGCCCGGGCCAAGGGCCTCCCGGAGCGGATCGTTGTCATCCGACACATCGCCCGCAACGCCCTCCTCCCGCTCATCACCATCATCGGGCTCTCCCTCCCCGGCGTCGCCGGCGGCTCGCTCATCGTCGAGCAGCTCTTCGGCATCCCCGGCATCGGCGCCGAAAGCTTCGAAGCCGTCCTTGCGCCCGATTTCGATGTCATCCTCGCCCTCGTGCTCTTCGGCTCCGTCCTCTTCGTCCTCGCCAACATCCTGATCGACATCCTGTACGCGGTCATCGACCCGCGAATCCGCCTCGGGAGCCAGCGCGGATGAGCACCGCCATCGCCGCCGACCCGCTCGCCATCGAAGCCCGCGCGGCCGCGTCCCCCCGCCGCCGCTTCTTCCGCCAGCTCCTGCGCAAGAAACTGGCCATGCTCGCCATCGTCTATCTCGCGATCTTCTACACCTGCGGCATCTTCGCGCCGCTCATCGCACCGCACGACCCCTACGAGCAGAACCTCGTCCCCGGCGCCACCCGGCAGGGCCCCTCCTCCGAGCACTGGCTCGGCACCGATGCCCTCGGCCGCGACCTCGCCAGCCGGGTCATCTACGCCGCCCGCACCACCGTGGTCTTCACCGTCGTCGTGCTCATCAGCGGAAGCCTCGTCCTCGGGCTCGGCCTCGGCCTGCTCGCCGGCTACCGCGGCGGCTGGGTCGATACCCTCATCATGCGCGTCGGCGAGGTCCTCGCCGGCCTCCCCACCCTCCTCCTCATGCTCGCCATCACTGCCGCCTTCCGTACGCGCATCAACGACGTCGCCTTCTGGCTCCAGGACAACACCTTCCTCGGCTCCGACGCCCGCACCTTCGTCAAGTTCTCCATCATCGTCTTCGCCACCGTCCCCTTCGCATGGATCGGCACCAGCCGGATCGTCCGCAGCCAGGCTCTCGCCATCCGCGAGGAGACCTACGTCCTCGCCGCCGAAGCGATGGGGGCCTCCTCCTGGCGCATCATCACCCGTCACATCCTTCCCGGCGTCCTCCCCCTTTTTGTCGTCGGCGTCTCCGCCGGCATGGCCGGCACCGCCGGCGCCGAAGTCACCCTCAGCTTCCTCGGGCTCGGCATCGACCCGCCCACCGCCAGCTTCGGCTCCCTCATCGCCGCCGGCGCCGGGCCCCAGACCTTCGAGCGCTACCCCCACCTCCTCCTCGCCCCGGCCATCCCGGTCACCCTCTTCTTCTTCGCCTGGAACCTCCTCGGCGACGCCCTCGTCGACCTCCTCGAACCGCGCACTCAGGCCGTCCGCTGACGTCATCCCGTCGCCCCCGGGCCCGCTCCGGGTCGTTTGCTATACTCGAAGCGGAGGAACGTTTCAGCCCGTGAAGGTAACCCTTGAGCGGCTCCCCGAGAGCCGCGTCCAGCTTGAAATCGAAGTCGACGAAGAGCGGCTCGAGCGGTCGCTCGATGCCGCCTACCGCCGCATCGCGAAGCGCAACCGCTTCCCCGGGTTCCGCCCCGGCAAGGCCCCCCGCGCCATCGTCGAGCGGGCATTCGGCCGCCAGGGCCTCATCCGCGAAGCCCTCGATGACCTCGTCCCCGACGTCTACAACGAGGCGATCGAAGCCGAGGACGTCCCGGCCATCGGCCAGCCCGAGCTCGAAATCGCCTCGCTCGAGCCGCTGCGCTTCAAAGCCATCGTGCCGGTCCGCCCCACCGTCGAACTGAACGACTACCGAAGCATCCGCGTTGAGCGCGAACCGGTCGAAGTCACCCCCGAAATGGTCGACCAGCAGCTCGAAGCGCTCCGCAAGCGCCACGCCACCCACGTCCCCGTCGATCGCCCCGTCCAGTGGAACGACATCCTCATCGCCGATGTCTCGGCTTCGATCGACGGCGAAGAGGTCCTGCGCGACGAAGGGGCCGAGTTCCAGCTCCGCGAAGGCGAGACGCTCTTCGTCGAAGGGCTTGCCGAAGCCTTCCTCGGCCTCGAAAAGGGGAAATCCCGCACGTTCGATCTCACCTTCCCCGAGGACTTCCACATCGAGCGCTTCCGGGGCAAGACCGCTGCCTTCACCATCACCCTCCGCGAAGTGAAGGAAGAGCAGCTGCCCCCGCTCGATGACGAGTTCGCCCAGTCCATCAACGCCGACGAGTTCCCGACCCTCCATGCCCTCCGCGAGCGCATCGAGGCCGACCTCCGTCGCACCCTCGAAGAGGCAGCCGAGAACCGCTTCCGCGCCGCCGCCGTTGATAAGCTCGTCGAAATCGCCACCATCGAATACCCGCGGATCCTTGTCGAACACGAAATCGACCACCTCATCCGCGACGCGATGGGCAACGACCGGCAGCAGTACCTGGCCTACCTCCAGACCATCGGCCGGACCGAGCAGGAGTTCCGCGAAACGTGGCGGGAAGCCGCCGAAACCCGGGTCAAGCGCTCCCTTGTCCTCGAAAAGCTCGCCGAAGCTGAAGGGATTACCGTTTCCGCCGAAGAGATAGAACAGGAGCTCGATTCGCTGGTCGCGCCCATGGGCGACGATGCCGAACGGTTCCGCCAGATGTTCGCCACCGAAGAGGGGGTCGCCACCATCCGCCGCAACCTGCTCTCGCGGAAGACCCTCGAACGCCTTAGCGCCCTCGCCCGGGGCGAACTCCAGGAGGAACAGGCATGAACCAGCCCCCCAGCATCCACCCGCTCATCTACGACGTCATCCCCACCGTCATCGAGTCCGGTCCCCGCTCCGAGCGCGCCTTCGATATCTTCTCCCTCCTCCTCAAGGAGCGGATTGTCTTCCTCGGCACCCCGATCGATGACCAGGTCGCCAACCTGATTGTCGCCCAGCTCCTCTACCTCCAGCGTGAAGACCCCGAGCGCGATATCTCGCTCTACATCCACTCCCCCGGCGGCGTCATCACTGCCGGCCTCGCCATCTACGACACGATGCAGCTCATCGAGCCCGACGTCTCCACCATCGCCGTCGGGCAGACGGCCTCCATGGCCACCGTCCTGCTCTGCGCCGGCGCCAAGGGGAAGCGCTACGCCCTCCCCAACGCAACCGTCCACATGCACCAGGCCCTCGGCGGCGCCCGCGGCCAGGCCGCTGACATCGAAATCGCCGCGAAGGAGATCCTTCGCAACAACGAAATCATCCGGAACATCATCGCCAAGCACACCGGCCAGCCGGTCGAACGCGTCGCCCACGACTTCGACCGCGACTTCTACCTCGACGCCGAAGGCGCCAAAGAATACGGCTTCGTCGACGAACTCCTCCGCCCCGTGGCGGACAGCAAATAGCACCGAATAACGCAGAGGGGACACCACCGCCTTGGCCACCAACCGAACCAACCGCGTCCAGTACCATTGCTCCTTCTGCGGCAAGAGCCAGGACCAGGTCCGGCGCCTCATCGCCGGCCCCGGCGCCGTCTACATCTGCGACGAATGCGTCGACCTCTGCCGCGAAATCATCGATGAGGAGAACGGTCAGGCCGCGTCCGGTTCCGGCAGCCGCCAGGGCACCGTCACCGTCCAGAACGTCCCCCCGCCCCGCAAAATCTACGAACACCTCAACGAATACGTCATCGGCCAGGAGCAGGCCAAAAAAGTCCTCTCTGTCGCCGTCTACAACCACTACAAGCGCATCGGCCACAACAACGACGGCGACATCGAGCTCGAAAAGTCGAACATCCTCCTCGTCGGCCCCACCGGCGTCGGCAAGACCTACCTCGCCAAGACGCTCGCGAAGCTCCTCGACGTCCCCTTCTCCATCGCCGATGCCACCGCCCTCACCGAGGCCGGCTACGTGGGCGAGGACGTCGAGAACATCCTCCTCCACCTCATCCAGGCCGCCGACTTCGATATCCAGAAGGCCGAACGCGGTATCATCTACATCGACGAAATCGACAAGATCGCGCGCAAGGGCGACAACCCCTCGATCACCCGCGACGTCTCCGGCGAAGGCGTCCAGCAGGCCCTCCTGAAAATCATCGAAGGCTGCATTGCCAACGTCCCGCCCCAGGGTGGCCGAAAGCACCCCCACCAGGATTTCCTCCAGATCAACACCGCCAACATCCTCTTCATCTGCGGGGGCGCCTTCGAGGGCCTCGACAACATCATCGAAAAGCGTCTCACCCGCGACCACGTCCGCCTCGGCTTCCAGGCCGCCCAGCGCGGCTTCCGCGGGCAAAAGCGCAAAGATGAGCTCCTCGCTCACGTCACCCAGGACGACCTCCTCGAGTTCGGTCTCATCCCCGAATTCGTCGGCCGCCTCCCCATGGTCGTCGGCCTCCAGTCGCTCGACGAAGACGCTCTCGTCCGCATCCTGACAGAGCCGAAGAACGCCCTCGTCAAGCAGTACCAGCGCTACTTCGCCATGGATGGCGTCGAACTCGTCTTCACCGACGACGCCCTCCGCGCCATCGCCGACCTCGCCATCAAGCACAAGACCGGCGCCCGCGGCCTCCGCACCGTCCTCGAAGAGACCCTCATGGACGTCATGTACGAAATCCCCGGCCGCACCGACATCAAGAAGTGCGTCGTCAACGCCGACTGCGTCGTCAACAAGACCCGGCCGCTCCTCCTTACCCGTGGCGGCCAAGCCGTCGACCTCTCAACCTCCGGCGAAGGCGTCCGAGAGCCGGCCTGAACGAGCCCTGTTTGCCCAACCCTCCCGGCCGTGTGCTTCAATAGCACACCCGGAGGTTTGCCCGTGCTCACCCGCCTCGACCGCATCCAGCTCGTTGTCCGCGACCGCGCCGAAGCCGCCGAGCGCTTCGCTGCCCTCTTCGGCGCCCGTCGCCTCGCCGAAGACGCCTCGGCAGTCCTCGGCGCCCGCCGCACCACCCTCCAGGCCGGCGAGTCGCTCATCGAACTGCTGACGCCCTCAGGGCCCGGCCCCGCCCGGCAGTTCGCCGACCGCTGGGGCGAGGGGCTGTATGGCGCCGGCTTCGCCACGCCCTCCATCGAGGCCATGGCCGCCCGTCTCGACGCCAACCACGTTCCGTACACCATCGAACACGGCGCCCTCTATCTCCGCGAAGCCCCGTACGGCATGCCGGCCGTCATCGTCCAGGACGTTCCCCGCGAGCCGGTCGGCGATATCCGCTCCATCTACGAAGTCACCAACCCCGTCCCAGACTGGCGCGCCGCCGCCGACTACTACACCCGCATCTTCGGCCTCGAACTGGCCCACTTCTGCCCGATCCGCAGCGAGCTCTACGGCTATGAAGGCGTCCTCACCCTCTTCGACCCGCCCCACCGGCTCGACCGCATCGAAATCACCCAGACCTTCGGCGGCCGCGCCATGGACCGCTTCTTCCAGAAGCGCGGCCCTTCCCTCTACATGTGCTACCTCGAAACCGATGACGTGCCCATGCTCGAGGCCCGCCTCGACGCGCTCGGCCTTCAGTACTCCCAGGCCGAGGGGCGCCCTCCCGGCACGAACATCTTCATCCATCCGAAGTCGCTCTTCGGCATGCTGGTCGGCGTCTCAAAAACCAACTTCGCCTGGCTCTGGAGCGGCCGCCCCGACCTCAGCGGCGCTCCCGAAGGCACCCCGCTGATCCATTGACCCCGCGAGCCTGCCCGTGAGCCTCCGCCGACTCCTGCTCGTCCTCGGCCTGTTGGCTGTCAGCGCGAAACTGCTCGCCGGCCGCCTCATCCGCGCCGAGGTCCAGGGCGAGAGCATGCGCCCCGCGCTCCGCCCCGGCGACTGCGTCGTCGCCGACCGCCGCGCCTACCGCACCCACCCGCCCCGCCCCGGTGACGTCGTCCTCGCCCACGACCCGCGGAACTTCGACCGCCTGCTCGTCAAGCGCGTGGCGCGCGTCCACGCCGACGGAGCCGTCGACCTCCGCGGCGACAACCCCGCCGCCAGTACCGACAGCCGCGAGTTTGGCGCCGTCCCGCCCTACCTCATCGAAGGCCGAGTCCTCGGCCGCTACTGGCCGTGGCCCTCCGTCGCAAGGCGCCGCAGCACCAGCGCGTCCGTCGGAAATGCCAGCTCCGGCGGCTGAGCCGGGTCGAACCACCCCAGCTCGCTCAGCTCCCCGTCCGCCGGCCGCAGCCGGCCGCCGGTCACGCGTCCCACGAACCAGATGCCCACGGTCAGCCGGTCCGGGTCATGGAAGTTCGAGTGCACGTCGTACACGCCTGCCAGCTCCACCTCGAGCCCTGTCTCCTCCCGGAACTCGCGGGTTGCCGCGGCCCGCACCTCCTCCCCCCACTCGAGCCGCCCGCAGGGGATGCACCACAACCCGGCCCGGCGCCCGCCGGCCCGCCGCCCCAGCAGCACCCGCCCCTTCGCGTCCCGCACGATGACCGCCACACCGACGCCGGGGTAGCGCACCTCCCGGTAGCCGCACGAGGGGCACGGCGTCGTCGGGTCGACCGGACCGGCGCCCCGTTCGCACCCGCATTCCGGGCAGAACCTCCAGCCGCTCATGGCGCCGGCAGCCGCCCCTCCGCCCGCAGCCCTGCGAGCGCCATCAGCGCCGCTGTCGCCCGCTCGATGGCCGCCCCAAGTTCAGCATTCGCCGGTTCCGCGCCCTTTCCCCACTGATCCGCCGCCCGCGAGACCACCACATCCGGAACGCCCGCCACCGCACCGATGTGCCGCAGCACTCGCGTCACATCCGTCCCGCCCGGCTCGGCGTCACCCCCGGCAATCGCCACGACCAGGAACGGCTTCCCGCCCGCCTCCGGCGCGTCGATGAAGTCGAGCGCATTCTTCAGCCCGCCCGGCAGCGCCCCGTGATACGACGGCACCGCCACCACAAACCCGTCGGCCTCCCGGCACGCTGCGCGCCACGCTCCCACGGCCTCCGGGTACTGCCCCTCCGGGCGCCCGTCCAGCAGCGGCAGCTGCCCGATATCGAACGTCACACAGTCGGCCCCCAGCGATGCCAGCCGTCCCAGCGTGAACTGCAGCGCCCGGTCAGCCGTGCTGCCGGGCCGAATCGCCCCGTTGATGCCAAGTATCCGTACCATGCCGCGAAGCCTACGCCGCCGGCGTCGCCCGGGCGAGCCGCGCTACACTGCCCCCATGGTGCGCATCGCCGTCGTCGGCTCGCTCATGATGGACCTCGTCGTTCGCGCGCCGCGCCCTGCGCTCCCCGGCGAATCCCTCATCGGCCGCTCCTTCAGCACCTTCGTCGGCGGCAAAGGCGGCAACCAGGCCACCGCCGCCGCCCGCCTCGGCGCGCAGGTCACCATGGTCGGCGCCGTCGGCCGCGACTCCTTCGGCGATACCATCCGCGCCAGCCTCGCCGCCGCGGGCATCGATACCCGCTTCGTCCGCCAGCTCGACCACGAAGGGACCGGAGTCGCCGTGCCCGTCGTCTTCGATGACGGCAGCAACCTCATCTACGCCCTCCCGCGCGCGAATCTCGCCCTCGCCCCTGCCGACGTCGAAGCCGCCCGCGACGCCATCGCCGCGGCCGACCTCCTCCTTGTCCAGTTCGAAGTCGCGCCCGAGGCCACCCTGGCCGCCCTCCGCATCGCCCGCGCCGCCGGCGTCCATGCGCTGGTCAACCCTGCGCCGGTCGCGCCGCACCCGCCGGAAGTCTTCCGCCTTGCCGACCTCCTGGTCCCGAACGAGGTCGAAGCCGCCGCGCTCTCCGGCCTGCCCGCTGCCGGCCCGGCCGCACAGGCCGCGGCGCTCCGCGACCTTGGGCCGGCCGCCGTCATCATCACCCTCGGCGAGCGCGGCGCCTTCGTGCTGGCCCCCGAAGGGCACGCCTCCGTCCCCGCGCCCGCGGTCAACGCGGTCGACACCGTCGGCGCCGGCGATGCCTTCTGCGGCGCGCTGGCCGTCCGCCTCGCCTCCGGCGACCCCCTCCCGGACGCCGCCGTATTCGCCTGCCGGGCCGCAGCGCTCGCCTGCACCCGCCCCGGCGCCGCTGCCTCGCTGCCCACCCTCGCTGAGGTCGAAGATTTTACCTCCCGGTTGCCCGCCTGATGGGAACCTTTGCCGTCGCGCCGGCGTTTCGCCTTGAAGATGGTGATCGCGGCACGGATACTGGGAGACGCCCCGGGGTCCCAGCTTGAGCGTTCAACAGCGTTTCTGCCCCCTCTGCGATCGCGCCTTCGAAGATGGCGAAGCGGTGCTCCGCTGCACCGGCTGCGGCGTTCTCCACCATCCCGGCTGCTGGGTCGCCAACAACGGCTGCGCGACCCGCGAACCGCACCAGTCCTCGCCGCAGGCGATGGCCTACGGCGGCGCTGGCCGGCCGCCCGGCGAACCGGCCCCCCATCCCGGCGAGGGCACCCGCGTCGCGCCGCCCCCGCCCCCGCCGCCGCCCGCGGGGCCGCTCCAGTCCGGGCCGCAAGGTTCCGAACCCGAACCCGTCATCGGCACCACCTTCGTTCGTCGGCAGCTCCCCGAAGACGTCGCGCCTCCGGTCGGCAGCGGTCCGCGCCGGTACCAGCCCCCGCGCGACGAGCCCCTTCCGCGCAAACCCCTGCCGCGCATCTACGAACGCCACCGCTGGCTCGCCTACTGGTACATCCCTCTCGCCGTGCTCCTCGCCGCCGGGGTCGCCTTCGGCATCATCTGGGCCGCCGGGCGCCTCACCGGCAGCGAGCCCGCAAGCCCCGGCCCCTCCCCGACCGCGGTCCCGGCCGCGTCGCCCACGCCCACCGCGCCGGCCTTCAGCACCCCGGCGCCCACCGGCTCCCCGGCCCTGCCCACGCCCCCGGCCACCGCCTCCGTCGGGCCCGGCCGGTTCACCGCCGGCCAGCGCCTCGTCGTCACCGGCACCGGCGATTGCCTGAACGTCCGCACAAATCCCGGCACAGAAAACGACGCCATCGTATGCCTGCAGGATGGCGCCGAGGTCCGCGTTACCGGCGGACCCCAGCAGGCCGGGAACTTCACGTGGTGGAAAGTTCAAACCACGCTGGGTGAAGGATGGGCGGTCGAAAACTACCTCACACCGGCGCCCTGATCGCGCCCCTCCTCGCAGCCCTCGCCCTGGTCACCGGCGGCTGCGGCTGCGGCACCGCCGTCGACATCGTACCCCCGTCCGAAACGCCGGCGCCCGCGGCCACCCCCACGCCGGCGCCGACCCCCTCCCCCACGCCTGACCCCATCGGCCCGCCTCCGCGCGATATCGCTGAAGCCCGCCAGGCCTTGGAGCGGCTGCAGCGCACCACCGGACCGTGCAGCCCCACGGTCGCTGAGCGCTGGGGCCTCTCCTGCATCGAGGCCGACATCGACGGCGACCTCGCCCCCGACTCCGCCATCCTCCTTCCGCTGCCCCAGCCCGCACCGGTCGGCCCCTACCCCGGCGTCGTCTTCGTCAATCTCACCACGGCCCCCGGGTTCGTCGCCCTGTCGCCGCCCGGCGCCGCCGACACCTCCATCCTCGGCCGCGCCATCTTCTCGGTGGCCGACCGCGACGGCCGCCCGCGCCCTGAGGTCGCCTTCCTCGAGAACTTCTGCACGGCCACCCGCTGCGCCACCCTCGTTCGCGTCTACACGTGGGACGGTACCACCTGGCGCGACATCGGCCCCGCCGACCAGGGCATCACCGGCGTCGACCGCGTCGCCTTCGAGGGCGCCGGCGCGTCCACCGCCATCGTCATCCACGCCGCCCCTTCGAGCAGCCTCGCCGCAGGCCCCACCCGCGGCGGGACCTATCGCTACACCCTCTCTGGCGGGAGGTTCAGCGCGCTCAGGGTCGACCTCGACCGGCCCGTGTTCCTATTCCACGCCATCCTCGATGCCGATGACCGCTTCGTCCGCGGCGAATGGGAGGCTGCTGTTGCCATCTACGAAGCTGCCATCGCCGACCGCAACCTCCGCGACTGGAAGGCCGAAAATGGCCGCGGCGACTCCCGCGACGCGCTCGTCACCTACGCCCTCTTCCGTATCGCCGTAGCCACTGCCGCCTCAGGCGCCGACCCCAATCCCGCCATCGACCGGGTCATCCGCGAGGGGCGCGAGCAGGTCTTCCTGAACGCCGCCGAGGCCTTCCGCAAGGGTTACCAGGAGCGCGGGTCCGTCGTCGGCGGCTGCCTCGAAGCGACCCGCTACCTCGCCACCACCGGACCCGGCATCGACACCCCCGGCTACGTCCAGCGCCTGCTCGACCACGGCTACGCCAACCCCCAGTACACCTACCGGGACATCTGCCCGCTCTGAGCCTTTCGGGCGACCGGAGGCCCTACAGCAGCAGCCGCCGCAGGTTCGCCATCTCGATCGCTGCCAGCGCTGCCTCTTCGCCCTTGTGCCCGTCCTTCCCGCCGGCCCGCGACAGCGCCTGCTCCACCGTGTCGACCGTCAGCACCCCGAAAATCACCGGCACGCCCGTCTCTTGGGCCGCCTGCCGGATGCCCTCGGCCGCTCCGCCGGCCACGTATTCGAAATGCGCCGTCTCGCCGCGGATCACCGCCCCGAGGCAGACCACCGCGTCATACCGTCCTGAAGCCGCCGCCCACTTCGCCGCGGTCGGCAGTTCGAATGCCCCCGGCACCCACGCCACCGTGACATCCCCATCGGCGAGGCCCCGCTCGCGCAGCACCTTCTCCGCGCCCTCGAGCAGCCGCCGGGTCACGAACTCGTTCCACCGCGAGACCACCACGCAGACGCGCAGCCCGGCCCCGTCGAGCGCCCCCTCCAGCACCCGGCTCACGAGCCGCCCTCGACAACCAGCGACTCCAGCCCGTCCAGCAGGTGCCCCATCCGCTGCCGCTTCGTCTCCAGGTAGCGGATGTTGTGCGGGTTGGGCGTCGTTACAATCGGCACCCGCTCGACCACCTCGAGCCCGTACGCCTCCAGCCCTGCCCGTTTCGCCGGGTTGTTGGTAATCAGCCGCATCTTGCTCACGCCGATGTCGCGCAGGATCTGCATGCCGATGCCGTAGTCGCGGCGGTCGGCCGGGAAGCCCAGCGCAAGGTTGGCGTCAACCGTATCCAGCCCCCGCTCCTGCAGCTCATAGGTCCGCAGCTTGTTGTGCAGCCCGATCCCGCGGCCCTCCTGCCGCATGTACAGGAAGACGCCGCCCTCCTCGGCGATCATCTTCAGCGCCTTCTCCTTCTGCTCCCCGCAGTCGCACCGCAGCGACCCGAACACATCCCCCGTCACGCACTGGTCGTGCACGCGCACGAGCGTCGGCCGGTCCGGGTCAATCTCCCCCTTCACCAGCGCGACATGCTCATCCGGCTGCCCCTCTGCCTTATACCCGAGGATCATCATCTCCCCGTACGGCGTCGGCAGCCGCGTCTCCGCCACCCGCGTCACCAGCCGCTCCGTCCGCAGGCGGTACCGGATGATGTCGTTCACGGTCACGATGCGCAGCCCGTGCCGCCGGGCGAACCGCTTCAGGTCCGGCATCCGGGCCATCTGCCCGTCCATCTTCATGATTTCGCAGATGACGGCCGCCGGGTACAGCCCCGCCAGCTTCGCAAGGTCGACGCTCGCCTCCGTCTGCCCCGCCCGGACCAGCACCCCGCCCTTCCGCGCCCGCAGCGGGAACATATGCCCCGGCCGCGCAAGGTCCTCAGGGCGTGTCGCCGGGTCGATCAGCACCTGCACCGTCCGCGCCCGGTCCGCCGCGCTGATCCCCGTCGTCACCCCGGTCCGCGCCTCGACCGAAACCGTGAACGGCGTCCCAAAGCCGGAGGTATTCGAGCGCGGGTCCACCATCAGCGGGAGCTGAAGCTGGTCGCACCGCTCCTCCGTCAGTGAGCAGCAGATGAGCCCCCGCCCGTACTTCGCCATGAAGTTGATGTGCTCCGGCGTCACGAACTGCGCCGCAATGCACAGGTCCCCTTCGTTCTCCCGGTCTTCGTCGTCGGTGATGATGACGAACTTCCCGCGCCGGTACTCCTCGATCGCCTCCGGCACCGTCGCCATCACCGGGTCGCGCTCCGTCATTGCCCCGCCTCCTGTGCTCGCGCCTCGAGCAGCGCGTCAACGTACCGCGCCAGGATGTCCGTCTCCAGGTTCACCCGGTCGCCAGGCTTCCGGCCGACCAGGTTCGTGTGCTCCTGCGTGTACTGCACCAGCGAGACCGAAAAGCTTTCCGCGTCCTTCGCGATGATGGTCAGGCTGATGCCGTCGATGCACACCGGCCCCTTCACCACCATGTACTTCAGCAGCTCCCTGGGCGCCCGGATCCGTACGATCACGGCATCCCCCTCCGGCATGAACGATTCGATCGTCCCGGTTCCCTCCACCACCCCGCGGACAATGTGCCCGCTCAGACGGTCGGTCGGGCGGCACGACCGCTCCAGGTTCACCCGGTCCCCGGGCCGCAGCTCACCGAGGTTGCTCCGACGGTACGTCTCCGGCATCAGGTTCGCGAAGAACGTGTCCCCGGCGATCTCCGCCACCGTCAGGTCCACCCCGTTGATGGCAATCGAGTCGCCGAGCTTCGTGTCCTGCAGGATGAGCGGTGCGCGGATGCGCAGCGTCCCCTCGCCCGCCTCCACCACCTCGCCAACCTCTTCGATGATTCCCGTGAACATCAGCCGTGCCCCTCGCCCGCCGGATGGCTGATGTCACCTTGCGCTGCTGCCATCGATGCCTGGCCCCCGGGTCCGTAGTCGCGATCTCCCCGGGGCAGACGGGCATACGACGGCGACCGCCGACCGGCGCCGCGCATAGCGCAGCGCCAGCCCTGTTCTCTCCCATCCGGACTGTTACCGTCGGCCCCGGGATTCCACCGGGTCAGCCCCTCGCCGCGCCAGCGGCTCGGGGGTCGCGGGCTCTCACCGCCGGTGGGGAATTGCACCCCGCCCCGAGAACATCACCTGTATCGTTCGCCTTGGGCTAAGGGTTGTCAAGGGGCCAGCGCCCGCTGCCGGCGCCCCTCGCTCACCGTTGCCGAGCCCTTGACCCCCCCCCAATTTGTGGCTAGCATGACGAAAATTATGCACCGGAGGTCGCCCATGAAGCGAGTGGCTGTCATCGTTGCTTGTGCGACAGTCACGCTCGCGTCGTTCACGGCAGAACGGAGCGCTGGGGCACTTGCGACGCAGGTCTGGGTAATGCCAGCCCATCAGAACGGCGGTGCTTCCGTTGCTGATTATGGACTGCATTTCGACGACTACGCGGGCCTCGGAGCCTATGACTACTCTGGGTCGCTCTCGCTTTCAACACCGGTCTACGTCCGGGCGATGGCACCCGTCACGCAGGCGTATCCCGTCCGGTACTGGTACTTCCTTGCCGAGGACTGCCGCGTGCGGGCCCGCATGCAGCGCCTGGTCGCAGGGACCTGGGTCACCGATTACGACCACGACATTGACATCCTTCACGTTTCCACGGCCTCTGTGAGCTCCGGGTACACATCAGCCGTCAGCTCCGCAGGGCAGTGGCTTGCTTCCGTCGTTGCCAATCCGGGGTATTGTGGGACGAGCGCGCTCCACCTTCATATGGCCATGCGGCCCTCAGCGTACGTGGCCGTCGTGGATAAGACGGACGACACGTGCTGGGCGAACGGTTCAGAATGTTCGGTAATGGGCGGCAAATCAGTGGGGCTGCATGGACCTTCGGCTACGTCGTGCCCCGGATATCGTGTCGGCTCGACCATCAACCGGTCGGGCGGGGTTGGCTATTCCCCGTCATGGATTCCCTACTCCTGTCAGAACTGGTCCTTACGCTGGCGCTCGCCCGACACGCCAGCGTTCGAAGCACATTGAGCGGCCGGGCAGTGGCGCCCGGCGAAAGGAACCGCGCCATGGCTTCATCGAACATCTCGTGGAGGCACCCCCGGCAGCTTGCGCTGACGGCAGCCGCACTCGCCGCGGTCATCATCGCCGCCGGCGCGCTCCTCTGGAACGCGAGGAGCGGCAGCAGCGAGCAGCCGCCGGTGTCTGCAGCCCCGACGCCTACGCCCGGCCTTCTCTCCGGAGTCCCCGCTGACCCCGTTGGGGCGCTTTCCCGGCTGCAGCAGGAAGCTCCTGCGGCGGCTTCTGCCCTCGATGGGCTCCTCCGCGGCGACCCGGCAGCGACGCTCTCCCGCCTTCGCACCCTGTCGGTCGCCTGCGAAACGATCATGGTGCGCGGCGAAACAGACTGCACGCGCCTCGGCGTGGCCCCCGGCACCGTCATCCGAAAGGTGACGCTCGACCGGCGGCCGAACGGCTTCTGGGCTGATGAAGCCGATGCTCGCAGGGCGGTCGAGTACCTCCTGGCAGGCCCGGTGCCGCGGCTCGACCTCCTCGCCACTATGGCGGATGGCACCACGCTGGCGATCCTCGGGATCGAACCGCGCGACCCGTTCGACGTCCCCGGCGGGCCTGTGCAGGCCTCCCGCCCCGAGAACCGGGTTGCACGCCTCCAGGTTCACATCGCTCCGGACGGGACCATCCTCGGGATCGCTCAGGCCACGTTCTCGACGCCCCCGCTCGAGGTGATCCGCTACGACGAGCACAACGGCATCGGCAGATACACCATCCGCTACGCCTCGCCCGAGCTCCGGCAGCAGGAGGCGGACTTCGCGGCAGGGCTCGCGGACGCCAGCAGGCCTTAGCGTTCCCTCTCGGCCGTCAGCCGGGCGACCCGTTCCACCAGCTTCACCAGCACGTCGTACGTCGCGTACGCATCCGCCAGCGCCCCGTGCTCCCCCATCCGCCCGATCCCGAGCCGGTCCGCCACGTGCCCCAGGTTGAACCGGTCCACCTCGCCGTTGCCGCGGAGCAGCGCCCGCGCAATCACCTGCACATCCAGTGCCGCCAGCGCGAACGGCCACGGAGACCCCAGCGCACGGAACGCCTCCGCGAGGAAGGCGAGGTCCTGCGCCATCCCCCAGCCGGCGACCACCGCATCCCGTCCTACCGTCGCGAAGCGCTCCATCGCCGCCTCGAGGTCGAGCGCGGTCTTCCACGCCTTCGGCGAATAGCCGACCACTTTCAGCGCCGCCGGCACGGCGTTTCCGATCCGCTTCGGCCGCACCCGCGCGCTCCACGACTCCTCCTCCGGCAATCCCGGCGCCAGCGCCGCCCGCACCCCGGCGATGTCGAGAATCTCGTGCACCTGCGGGTTCGGCCCCGACATCTCCAGGTCCACCACGTACAGCGCTGCTGCGGCGGCGAGGTCAGTGAGTTCCGCCGGTTCGCCCGTCGGCCGTCCCTCCGCATCCAGCCGCCGGAGCCCCATCGACAGGACCGACTGCAGCGCCACCATCCCCTATACCCTCCGCAGCTCCCGGCTCCCCAAGGCCAGCGCCAGCGTCAGCCCCGCCGCAGCCAGCATCCACGCCAGCACCGTATGCGGCGCACCCCACCGGTCAATCATTGCCCCCATCAGCAGTCCTGCGAACGGCGTGAGCCCCCACGTCACCGTCTGCAGCGCCACCACACGAGACCGGAATTCCGGTGCCGCCTTCATTTGCATCAGCGACGCGTTGAACGCCGCATAGATGCTGTGGAACACCCCCGCCACCACCAGCGCCCCCACCGCGAACCACAGCTCCCGCATGAACGTGAAGCCAGCCACCGACAGGCAGTAGAACAGGCATGCCCACGTCATCGCAGGCCCCAGCCGCTGGCGGTTCGATGTCGCCGCCACAATCGCACCCCCCGCCAGCGAGCCCAGCCCCACCGCCCCCGCGAGGAAGCCGTACGCCTCCGCACCCTCGTGCAGCACATCCTTCGCGAAGACCGGCAGAAAGCTGACGTACGGGTAGACCAGCACACTCGGCAACACCGCCATGCCCACGATCAGCGCCATCGGCCGGTCACGCACCACGTACGCCAGCCCCCGTCCAACGCTCACGAATGCGTTTTCGTTCCCCTCCCTGAGCTCCGGCTCGAACCGCCGCAGCCGCGCCGTCAGCACCAGCGAGACCACCAAGCAGCCCGCCTGCACCTCGAACGTCCCCTCCGTGCCGATCAGTCCGATGAGCGCACCCCCGATCGCCGGCCCGATGACGCGCATCGCATTCCCGCCCAGCGCATTCAGCGCCACCGCGTTGGTCATCTCCTCCGGTCCCACGGTGTCGAACACCAGCAGGCTCCGGATCGGGCCGGCCAGCGCCTCCACGATGCCCGCGAGCGCCGCCAGCACGTACACCATCCACAGCTCGATGCTCCCCGTCGAAACCAGCACCGCCAGCAGCACCGCAATCGCCGCGCTCACCGCCGTGTACACCATCAGCAGCCCCCGCCGCTCATACCGCCCCGCGATCACGCCTCCGAACGGCGACACCAGCACGAGAAACGCTCCCCGCAGCAGCGCCACCACCGCAAGGTTCGTCGCCGAACCCCCGAGGTCGTTCACCACCAGCCACCCCTGCCCGATGGTCTGCACCCACGACCCCACCTGCAGCGCCATCGTCGAAAACAGTAGAACCCGGAAATCCCGATGCCGAAGCGAGGCCAGCGGCCGGCCGGGCGCCGTCAGGCCCCCCGCACGGGGGCTCCGTTCGGTTCCGGCTACAGCCTGGGAAGACAAGCGCGAGCTCCGGGCGCAGGAGCGCCCTCCCCCACAATCCTGCACAATCACCGCCCAACGCTCCACCGGGCCCTTCCCCGATCTCCCCCCGCCGCCCTGCTACGATCGAACCAACGAATCAGGAGTCCCCACATGCCAGACCCGGCTGCTGCAGCCCTCCAGTTCTTCCGCGACCGCTTCGCGATCGACCCCGCCGTCACCTCCACCCTCCTCTCCGTCGCCCTCTCCCGCGGCGGCGACTTCGCCGAACTCTACTTCGAACACCGCACCAACAGCGCCATCACCTGGGAAGACCAGCACGTCAGATCCGCCACCCGCACCGTCTCCCAGGGGCTCGGGGTCCGCGTCGTCCGCGGCGAAGCCATCGGCTACGCCTGCACCGAATCTTTCGACATGGAAGCGATGCGCCGCGCCGCCGAAACCGCCGCCCGCATCTCCGCCGGCGAACGCACCCCGCCCCCCATCGACGCTACCCCCTTCCTGGTCGGCACCAGCCACTACGACTTCGACCACCCGCTCGTCGCCGAACCTGCCGCCGCCAAGGTCGCGCTCCTCGAACGCGCCGACCGCGCAGCACGCAGCTACGACCCCAGCATCGCCCGCCTCGACGCCTCCATCGGCGATGAGCTCAAATACATCCTCATCGCCCGCAGCGACGGCAAACTCATCGGCGATGTCCAGCCCCTCATCCGCTTCAACGTCTCCGCCCTCTCCCAGCGCGGCGAAAGCCGCCAGGTCGCCCGCCAGGGCGGCGGCGGCCGCATGGGCATCGAATACTTCGAACAGGTCACCACGCCCGAACAGCTCGCCCGCGAAGCCGCCCGCCAGGCCGTCCTCCAGCAGGACGCCGCCGAAGCTCCCGCAGGCACCCTCCCCGTCGTCCTCGCCGCCGGCGACAGCGGCGTCCTCCTCCACGAAGCAGTCGGACACGGCCTCGAAGCCGACTTCAACCGCAAAGGCACCAGCAACTACACCGGCCGCATCGGCCAGCCCGTCGCCAGCCCCCTCGTTACCGTCGTCGATGACGGCACCATCGCCGCATCCCGCGGCTCCATCAACGTCGACGACGAAGGCAACCCCACCACCCGCAACGTCCTCATCGAGAACGGCATCCTCCGCGGCTACCTCCACGATGAAATCTCCGCACGCCACTTCGGCGTCGCGCCCTCCGGCTCCGGGCGCCGGCAGACCTTCAAGGACTACATCATGCCCCGCATGACCAACACCTTCATGCTCCCCGGCGACGACACCCCGGAGGACATCATCCGCAGCGTCGACCGCGGCATCTACGCCGTCTCCTACTCCGGCGGACAGGTCAATATCTCCAACGGCGACTTCGTCTTCTCTGTCACCGAGGCCTACCTCATCGAGAACGGCCGCATCACCACTCCGCTCAAGAACGTCATGCTGATCGGCAACGGCCCCGACGTCCTCTCGAAAGTCACCCGCGTCGCCAATGACTACCGTCTCTCCGACGGCCGCTGGACCTGCGGCAAGGATGGCCAGTCCGTCCCCGTCGGCGTCGGCATGCCGACGGTCCTCGTCTCCGGCATCACCGTTGGGGGCACGAAGCTGTGACCGCCCGCGCTGCCGAAGGCATCTCCGCCCTCGACCTTGCCCGCCGCGCCGTCCAGCTCGCCCGCCGGGCCGGCGCAGAGCAGTGCGACGCCATCGTCGTGACCGGCAGCGAAAGCACCGTCGCGGTCCGCCTCGGCGAGGTCGAGAAGCTCATCGAGGCCGGCTCCCTCGGGCTCGGCCTCCGCGTCATCATCGGCGGCCGCACCGCCGTGTGCTCCACGTCCGACCTCACCCCGGCGGCCCTCGAACAGTTCGCCGCCGAGACCGTCGAACTCGCCGCCATCAGCGCCCCCGACGAGTTCGCCGGCCTCCCCGACCCCTCCCTCTTCGGCCGCCCGGCCGATGCCGCCGCCCTCGGCCTCTACGACGAGCGCATCGAAGCGCTCTCCACCGACGAGAAAATCCGTCTCGCCCTCGCCGCCGAAGCCGCCGCCTTCGCAGCCGACCCCCGTATCACCAACACCGACGGCGCCTCGCTCTCCACCCACGTCGGCGAGGTCGCCCTCGTCAACTCGCTCGGCTTCGAAGGGAGCTACCCGGCCACCTCCATTTCCCTCGCGGTCGAAGCCATCGCCGACGATGCCGAGGGGAAGAAGCGCAACGGCTACTGGTTCTCGGCCGAGCGCTCGCTCTCCCGCCTCGGCGACCCTGAAGAGGTCGGCCGGACCGCCGCCCGCCGCGCCGTCGACCAGCTCGGAGCGCGCAAGCCGGCAACCACCCGCGTGCCCGTCGTCTTCGAACCGATGATGGCCATCTCCCTCCTCCGCCACCTCGCCGGGTGCGCCACCGGCGACGCCCTCTACCGCGGCGCCACCTTCCTCGCCGGCCGCGAAGGCCAGCCGCTCGCCTCCCCGCTCGTCACCATCGTTGATGACCCGCGTCTCCCCGGCCGGTTCGGCACCCGGCCCTTCGATGGCGAAGGCGTCGCAACCCGCCGCAACGTCCTCGTCGAAACCGGGACCTTCCGCGGCTTCCTCTTCGACTGCTACACCGCCCGACGCCTCGGGCGGACCACCACCGGCAGCGCCTCCCGCAGCCTCGAATCCGCGCCGTCGCCCTCGTCCTCGAACCTCGTCCTCGAACCGGGAAGCCTCGCCCCGGGAGAGATCCTCGCCGGCATCCCGGAGGGGCTCTATGTCACCGCACTGATGGGTGCCGGGTTCAACCCCGCCACGGGCGACTACTCCCGCGGGGCTGCCGGCTTCTGGATCGAAAACGGCCAGCTCAGCTACCCCGTCACCGAAGTCAATGTCTCCGGCAACCTGGCCGCCATGCTGGCCGATATCGACGGGGTCGGGAGCGACCTTACCTGGTTCGGCTCGGCCGCCGCGCCCACCGTCCGTATCCGCGAGATGACCGTCTCCGGCCGCTGAGGCGCCCTACCGCACGGCCACCTGCGCCTGCCCCCTGGCGATGACCCAGTACGCAACGCCCGGCCGGAGCTGCCCCAGCGTGTTCAGGTAGCCCGGCATGCCCGGCAGGTACCGTTTCCAGGTCCCGGTGGCCGGGTCCCACTCGTAGACCACCGCCACCTGGCTGCCCGGCCCGAACACCTCGGCCGGTGAAACCGGGCTCCCCGGCCACGCCACCAGGTTCGCCCCCGGCGAGAGCGGCAGCGACGGGGCGCCGCCGTTCCCCTGGCGCGGCGTCGGCGTGGCCGTCGGCGAGGGGGTTGCCGTTGGTGTCGGGCTCGCCGTCGGCGGCAGCGGTGGCTGCGTCGGCGTCGCGGTCGGCTGCCCCTGCCCGCCGTTCCCGCCCGCCGGCGTCGGCGTGGCGGTGGGCGGCAGCGGCGGCTGCGTCGGCGTCGCCGAAGGAGAAGGCGACGGCGACGGAGAAGGCGAGGGCGATGGTGTCACCGGCGTGTTCGTCGGCGTCGGGGTGTTCGTGCTCGTGGGCGTCGCAGTCGGCGTGTTCGTCGGCGTTGCTGTCGCCTGGCTTGCGCCGCCGCCGCCGGTGCCGTCGTTCGTCGCCCCGAAGTTCGTCGCCCAGTACCACCCGTACGGCGAACCCGCCTGGTAGTACCGCGCAATGCCGATCTGCTGGTAGTACCCGGTCAGCATGTTCTGGTTGTGCCCCGGCGAGTTCCGCCACGCGTCGAATGCGGCCTGCGCCGTCGACCAGCCCGAACCCGCCGCAAGGTTCTCCCCCGCCCCGGACGGGTACCCGCAGTCAATCGCCCGCTGGTACGGCGACCGCCCGAGGCTGTCCGTGTGCGAGAAGTACCCCTTCGTCGCCATATCCTCGACCATCCACGCTGCGGCCCGGTTCAGGTTCGTCGAAATCGTCAGCGGCCCCAGCCCGTTCTGCGCCCGGTACTGGTTGATGAGCGTGAGGAACGCCTGCTCCTCGCTGTCCAGCGCATCATGCGTCACCGAGCAGTTGGTCAGGGCGTCCGCGCGCTGCCCGGCCCCCATCGTGAGCGAAAGCCCGGCCAGCAGCGCGCCCAGCAACGTCGCCGCCAGCGGAAGTGTCGAACGTCGAACCCCAGCAGCCATGTCATCCCCCCGGCCCGCACCTGCGAGACGGGCCCACTGGGGAATTCGGCGGTCAAAGGGGGCCAGCCGGTGAACGCCGCGTGGAACCGCCGGGAACGATGGGGGCGCCGCCCCGCCTCTACCTGCCGATCAGCCGCCCGCCGCCTGCCGCCGCTCGAAGTCCGCGATTGCTGCCTTCAGGGCATCCGCCGCCAGCACGCTGCAGTGCACCTTGTCGCGCGGGAGCCCGCCCATCGCCTCCGCGATCGCCTCCCGCGTCAGCTCCCGCACCTGACCGAGA
The DNA here is from genome assembly GCF_008838325.1 of Tepidiforma bonchosmolovskayae. Classification (GTDB taxonomy): domain Bacteria; phylum Chloroflexota; class Dehalococcoidia; order Tepidiformales; family Tepidiformaceae; genus Tepidiforma; species Tepidiforma bonchosmolovskayae. Next base: position 2,044,257 of record NZ_CP042829.1, read on the forward strand.
GTCCACCCCCGCACCAGCTCGCTGGCGAACGAACTCGTCGCAATCGCCGCCGGGCAGCCGCGCGTCTGCCAGCGCACCTCCGCCACCCGCCCGTCGGCCACCCGGATCATCACGGTCATCCGGTCGCCGCACACCGGGTTCGCCCGCTCGCCGATTCCATCCGGGTCCTCGAGGACCCCGGCGTTGCGCGGGTGCTCGAAATGGTCCCGCACCAGCTCGGAATAGCCTGGCATCCCTGCCCCTCCGGCCTCGATCCTACCGGTGCGCCACCAGCACCGCGAATGCGGCCGCCGTGAAACCTGCCACCGCCAGCAAAAGCTGCGGGTCCGTGAACAGCACCCGGTCCGGGGCATCCGCCTGCCGCGGCCCGCTCATCAGCAACAGAAACCGGAACAGGCCGAACGCCACGAACGGGATGGTCAGCGCCATCGACCCGTCGTCCGGCACCCGCGCCGATTCAATCGTGTACAGCGAATAGCTGAGCAGCGCCCCGGCAGCGCTCACCCCCAGCATCAGCTCCAGCACCTCCGCGTTGTAGGCGGCCAGCGATGGCCGGTGGCGCGCGGCCTCGGCCCCCAGCTGCCGAAACTCCGCCCACCGCTTTGTTGTCGCGAAGAAGAACGCCGCGAAGCTCGAACACACGTACAGCCACGGGCTGATGTCGACCTCGATCGCCGCCGCGCCGCTCACCGCCCGCCCCACGACCCCCGCGCTGAGCAGCAGGATGTCGAGGATCGCCACCCGCTTCAGCCCCAGCGAGTAGAGCGTCATCGCTCCGAGGTACCCGGCCAGCACCAGCCCCGCGGCGGCGTCGAGCGCGGCAGCACCGGCGACCCCTGCCGCGCCCAGCACCACGGCCGCGGCCACCGCCGTCCGCGGTGAGACGGCCCCGCGGGCAATCGGCCGGAACCGCTTCCGCGGGTGGAGCCGGTCGGCCTCCCGGTCGCGCACGTCGTTCACCAGGTAGGTCGCCGATGCCGCCAGGCACCACAGCCCGAACACCACCAGCGAGCGCCACAGTAGCGGCCACCACGTTCCCGGGTCGCCCGGTGTCCACGCCTCCCCCGCGCTGAACACGAACGCCGCAAACACCACCGCATTCTTCGGCCACTGGTACGGCCGCATCGCCGCGACCAGCGCAGGCAGCCCCTCGCCCTGCCGCCGGGGCTCCGCGCTCACGCCCGCTCCTTCGCGATGGCCGCCCACTGCCCGCCGATCGCCGCAGCCAGCGCCTCGACGCCTGCCGCGAACACCGCGTTCGGCGCTCCCGCTGCCGCCCATGCAGTCGCAAACCGCCGCAGCGAATCGTCGATGACCACGTCCGGCTTCGTCGGCCACCCGACCGGGGCCACACCGCCCACCTCGTAGCCGGTGTGCTGCCGCACCTCCTCCGGCGTGCCCATCTTCAGCCGCTTCCGGCTCACCCCGAGGATCTCTGCCAGCGCGGCCGTATCGACCTGCCGGTCTCCGGCCATGAGCACCATCGTCGGCCGCCCATCGGCAAGGAAGAACAGCGTCTTGATGATCTGCCCCGGGGCGCAGCCCACCGCCGCGGCAGCCTCCTCGGCAGTCGCCGTGCTCTGCGGAAAGGTCCGCACCTCCGCCGGGAGGCCCAGCGCCGCGAGCGCCGCCGCCACCCGCTCCGGCGGCGTCATCCCCGGCCCTCCAGCGCTCGCCGCGCCGCCTTCACCGTATTCACCAGCAGCATCGCCACGGTCATCGGCCCCACACCGCCGGTGTAGGGCGTCACCCACGACGCCACCTCCCGCACGTCGAGCGTCGCATCGCCGACCAGCCGGTAGCCGCTCGGGCGGTCCGGTGCGTCCACCCGGTTCACCCCCACGTCGATCACCACAGCGCCGGGCTTCACCATCTCCTTCGTCAGCGTGCCGGCCCGCCCCGCCGCCACCACCACGATGTCGGCCCGGCGCGTGTGCTCGGCGAGGTCCGGCGTCGCCGTGTGGCAGATCGTGACCGTCGCGTTGCCGCCCCGCGCCTTGTTCGATAGCAGCACCGCCAGCGGCCGCCCCACCAGCGTGCTCCGCCCGACCACCACCACGTGCTTCCCCGCCGGGTCGTTCCCGGTCCGGAGCAAGAGCTCCACCACGCCGTGCGGCGTGCACGGGATCGCCCCGTCGAGCTCCCCCCGGAGCAGCTTGCCGAGGTTCACCGGGTGAAGCCCGTCGGCGTCCTTCGCCGGGTCGAGCGCGTCGATCACCGCCAGCTCGTTCACCTGCGGCGGCAGCGGGAGCTGCGGCAGGATCGCGTGAAATCGCGGGTCGGCGTTCAGCTGCCGGACCAGCGCAATCACCTCGTCCTGCGTCGCTGTCGCCGGCAGCCGGAAGGTCTCCGAGAAGATGCCCGCCTCGGCGCACGCCTTCGTCTTCATGGAGACATAACTAATCGAGGCGGCGTTGTCTCCCACGATGATCGCGGCGAGCCCCGGCGTCACCCCCGCCTCCCGCAGCGCCGCAGCCTCCCGAGCGACCTCCGCCCGGATCTCGGCCGCAATTGCAGCCCCGTCAATCAGCTTCGCTGGCATGCGCGTAGCGTATCGGGGAACCCCGCTCCGGGCCAAAATCCCGGGCCTGCATCCGATGCCCGGCGCGCAATCGGCCGCGCTCGCGTACGATCCGCTCCAGCCTTGCAGCCAGCATCATCCTGCTCCCGGGGTCGCCCATGCCCGACGACACGCCCGCGCAGCGCCCGCGCAAGTTCGCCCACGGCATCGACGTCATCGAAACCCACCGCATCGCCGACGTCATCGCCCGCCATGGCGACCGCTTCCTCAACCGCGTCTACACGCCCGATGAGCTCGCCCACTGCCGCGGCCGCATCCCCGAACTCGCCGTCCGCTTCGCCGCCAAGGAGGCCGTCATGAAGGCGCTCGGCACCGGCATCCGCGGTGTCGGCTGGAAGGACATCGAAATCCTTCCCAACCGCCGCGGCAAGCCCCTCGTCTTCCTCTACGGCCGCGGGGCCAGGCGCGCCGAGGAGATCGAACTCCGCGGCCTCGAAGTCTCCATGACTCACCTCGCCGACCTCGCCATCGCCTCCGTCGTCGGCGAACGCGCCCTCACCGAGGCCGAAGACACCCCCCGGCGCGGCGACAGCGCCCTCCGCCTCATCCGCGAGAAAGGCCTCCGATGAAACTCGTCACCGCCGCCGAAATGCGCCAGCTCGAATCCGCCGCCATCGCTGCCGGCTCCTCCGAGGCCCAGCTTATGGAGGAAGCCGGCCTCGCCGTCGCCCAGGAATCCTGGATGCTCCTCGGCACCCTCGAGGGCCGCCGCATCCTCGTCCTCGCCGGCCCCGGCAACAATGGCGGCGACGGCCTCGTCGCTGCCCGCCACCTCTACGACTGGGGCGCCGAGGTCGCCGTCTACTTCCCGAAAGGCCACCGCGACGCATCCCGCCTCGAGGAGCTTCGCGCTCGCGAGATCCCCCTCCTCATGGGCGACGACGACCCCGAGGGCCGGCAGCTCGCCGCCCAGCTCGCCGCCGCCGACCTCGTCATCGACGCCCTGCTCGGCATCGGCCAGCGCCTCCCCCTCGACCCCGCCGACCCCATCGCCCGGGCCCTCGCCGCCCTCGCCTCCACCCGCTCCTCCTACCAGCCGCCGAAAATCGTCGCCGTCGATGTCCCCACCGGCCTCGATTGCGATACCGGCGCCGTCGACCCGCTGCTCGTCCGCCCTGACATCACCGTCACCTTCGGCCTGCCGAAGGTCGGCATGTACCAGCTCCCCGGGAGCGATGCCGTCGGCCGCGTCCAGGTCATCGATATCGGCATCCCGAAAGACGCCGTCGACGCCGTACCGCTCGAACTCATCACCTCCCGCTGGGTTCGCCAGCACCTGCCGGCCCGGCCTGCCGACGCCAACAAGGGCACGTTCGGCCGCGTCCTCGTGGTGGGAGGCTGCAACCGTTACCGGGGCGCCGTGGCCCTCGCTGCGGCCGGCGCCTACCGCGCCGGCGCGGGCCTCGTGACCATCGCCACGCTCGAAGACCTCGCCCGCGACCTCGCGGCAGCGATCCCCGAGGCCACCTGGCTCCCCCAGCCGGCCGGCCCCGACGGTTCCCTCTCCGGCGAGGCCGCGATCGCCCTCCGGGCGGAGTGGGCCGCCGCCCGCGCCGCCGTCATCGGCCCTGGCCTCTCGCTCACCGACGATACCCGCGCCTTCACCTGGGCCGCACTCCCCGACACCGCCGACTGCGCCGGCGGTGTTGTCGTCGATGCCGACGCGCTCAACGCCCTCGCCGCCATGGACGACGCACCCGCCCGCCTCCACCCCCGCGCCATCCTGACCCCGCATCCGGGCGAAATGGCCCGCCTCCTCCGCACGACCGTTCCCGAGGTTCAGCGCGACCGCCTCGGCGCAGCCCGCGCCGCCGCCGACCGCTTCGGCTGCACCGTGGTCCTCAAGGGCGCCCATACCGTGGTCGCCGCACCGGGCGGCCGCGCCGCTCTCTGCCCGTTCGCCAACCCCCTGCTCGCGACCGCCGGCAGCGGCGACGTCCTCGCCGGCATCATCGCCGGCTACCTCGCCCAGGGCGCCGACCCCTTTACGGCCGCCCGCCTCGGCGTCTACCTTCACGCCGCCGTCGCCGAAGCCCTCGAGGCCGAATACGGCCGCGCCGGCCTCCTCGCCGGCGAAATCGCCGCACGCCTCCCCCGCATCGTCCGGGACCTAACCCAATCCTGATGTACACTCAGGGCAACACGTGACGAACCACGCATCGAACCCCGCCCGTCGCGTCGTCGTTACCGGCCTCGGCATCGTCAGTCCGCTTGGACAGAACGCATGCGACACCTGGAACGCCCTCGTCGAGGCCCGCTCCGGCACCCGCCGCATCACCCTCTTCGACCCTGCCGGCTTCGACTCGCAGGTCGCTGGCGAAGTCCCTGATTTCGACCCCGCTGCCTACATGGACCGCAAGGTCGCCCGCCGGGCCGACCGCGCCACCCAGTTCGCCTTCGTCGCCGCCGATGAGGCGCTCGCCCAGTCCGGCTTCCGCCCGGCCCCCGACGACGGCTCCGAAGTTGCCGTCATCGTCGGCACTGCCATCGGCGGCATCACCACCCTCTCCGCCGAGTTCGAAACGCTCTACACCAAAGGGCCGGGCCGCGTCTCCCCCTTCCTCATGCCGATGATGCTCGCCGATATGACCAGCGGCCAGCTCAGCATCCGCATCGGGGCCCGTGGCGTGAACTACTGCCTCGTCAGCGCCTGCGCCAGCGGCGCCGACAGCATCGGCGAGGCCGCCAACATCATTCGTCGCGGCGACGCCGAGGTCGCCCTCGCCGGCGGCACCGAAGCCCCCATCACCCCCATCGTCGTCGCCGGCTTCGCCTCATCGAAAGCGCTCACGACCGCCAACGACGACCCGGCCCGCGCCTCCCGCCCCTTCGACGCCCGCCGCGACGGCTTCGTCCTCGCCGAAGGCGCCGCCGTCCTCGTCCTCGAAAGCGAGGAGCACGCCCGCGCCCGCGGCGCGACTATCCTCGCCGAACTCGCCGGCTACGGTGCGACCTCTGATGCCTACCACATCACCCAGCCCGACGAGCGCGGCGAAGGCGCAGCCCGCGCAATGCAGATGGCGCTCCGGCAGGCCGGCCTCCAGCCCGACGAAATCGATTACCTCAACGCCCACGGCACCTCGACGCCGATGAACGACCGCCTCGAAACCCTCGCCATTAAGCGCGTCTTCGGCGAGTACGCCTACGACCTCCCAATCAGCTCGTCGAAGTCCATGACCGGCCACCTCCTCGGCGCTGCCGGCGCCGTCGAGGCGGCCATCTGCGTCCTCGCCCTCCAGAAGCAGATCATCCCGCCGACCGCCAACTACGAGGTCCCCGACCCCGACTGCGACCTCGACTATGTCCCGAACGTCGCCCGCCCGGCCCGCCTCGAGGCCGTCATGACGAACTCCCTCGGCTTCGGCGGCCACAACTCCAGCCTCATCTTCCGCACCTATCGGGCCGCGCCATGACCCAGCTCGTCGGCGCCCAGCCCCCCCGCTGGCGGCTCCGCGACCCCTACGCCCACCAGAACGGCATCCCCCGGTACCCGCCCGTCCTCGCCACCGTGCTCGCCGCCCGCGGCATCACCACTCGCCAGCAGGCCGAGGCCTTCTACCGGCCCCATCTCCTCCCTGACCACGACCCGCTCCTCCTGCCCGGCATGGCCGACGCCATCCTCCGGGTCGACCGCGCCATCCGCGAGGGCGAACTCATCGCCCTCTACGGCGACTTCGACGTCGACGGGGTCACCTCCATCGCCATCCTCCACGAGGGCCTCGCCCCGCTCGGCGCCCGCACCCTGCCCTACATCCCCGACCGGTTCACCGAAGGCTACGGCCTCAACTTCGGCGCCATCCGCTCCCTCGCCGCAGCCGGCGCCACCCTCCTCGTCACCGCTGACTGCGGCATCTCCTCGGTCGCCGAAGTCGCCTACGCCAACGAACTCGGCCTCGACGTCGTTATCCTCGACCACCACACCGTCCCGGACGTCCTCCCTGACGCCCTCGCCGCCGTCAACCCGAAGCGCATCGATTCGCCCTACCCCTTCGATGAACTCGCCGCCTGCGGCGTCGCCTACCGCTTCCTCGAAGTCCTCTACGACCACCTCGGCGTCGCCTTCAACGACGCCGACTTCATCGACCTCGCCGCCCTCGGCACCGTCGTCGATGTCGCCCCGCTCATCGACGAAAACCGCCGCATCGTCGCCCGGGGACTGGAGGTCATGCGGACCGGCGGCCTCCGGCCCGGCCTCGCTGCCCTCGCCCGCGTCAGCGGCGTGGCCCCCGAACGCTTCACCTCCGAAACGCTCGGCTTCGCCCTCGGCCCCCGCATGAACGCCGCCGGCCGCCTCGCCCACGCGAACATCGCCCTCCGCCTCCTCCTCGAACGCGACTACCGCCGCGCCTTCGACCTCGCCAGTGAGCTGAACGCCCTCAATCGCGAGCGCCAGCGCCAGACCGAAGAGGCCACGCAGCTCGCCGAAGAGCTGCTCGGTCCCGCTGATGCCCCCTTGCTCTTCGTCGTCACCGACCAGATCGCCCCCGGCATCGTCGGGCTCGTCGCCTCCCGCCTCGCCGAGCGCCGCAACCGCCCTGCAGTCGTCCTCTCGCGCGGCCCCGAAGAGTCCCGCGCCAGCGCGCGCAGCATCCCCGGCTTCGATATCGTTGCCGCCATCCGAAAAGAAAAAGAGCTGCTCGTCCGCCACGGCGGCCACCGCTCCGCTGCCGGCTTCACCGTCCGCAACGAACACCTCGACGAACTCCGCGAACGCCTCACTGCCACTGCCGCGGCCCAGCTCGGTCGCGAGCCCGCCCGCCGGGTCATCGACATCGATGCTGAAGCGCCCCTCGCGGCCCTCGACGGACTGGAGGTCAAGGGCCTCATGAAGTTCGAACCAACCGGTCACGGCAACCGGAAGCCGGTCCTCCTCAGCCGCGGCGTCCGCCTCCTCGATGCCAAACCTGTCGGGCAGTCGGGTGACCACCTCCGGCTCGCCGTCCGCGACGGCCAGGTGACCTGGCGCGGTATCGCCTTCCGCCAGGCCGGCGCCGAACTCGACGACGAAGTCGATATCGTCTACTCACTCCAGCACGACCTCTCCGGGACCGGCGTCGAACTTGAGGTGCTCGACCTCGCGCCCACGGCCGCCGCCCGGCCCCTCGAACGCGGCCGATGACCTCCGAAGAGCTCACTCTCGCCCCCGATGCCGCCCAGGCGCTCCGCGAGTCCCAGGCCCTCTGCTACCGGTTGAACTGCGCGATTGTCGCACCCGAACACCTGCTCGCCGCCTGCCTCCTCCGCCTCCGCGCTGCCGGCGCCGCAGGTCTCCCGTCGCCTGAGGCCATTCAGCAGGCCCTCGTGGCCACCCAGGGAATCGGCGAAGACCCGCTCGACCGCGACGTCATCTTCGGCTCCGCCGCGCGCGATGCCATCTCCGCCGCCGCGGCCGCTGCCCGCGCCGCCGGAGAACGGACCATCACGGCCCGCGGCCTCGCCATCGCCCTCGCCGAGTCCGGCGAATGCAGCCCGATGTTCTTCGCCTCGCTCGGCATCAGCCGCCGCGAGCTCGCCGACCTGCTCCGGGCTGCCTGAGCCGGCCCCCGGCTCCGCCGCTCAGGCCGAGGCCCGCGGATGGGCCTGGTCGTACGCCTTCCGCTTCTGCTGGTCGGTCAGGTGCGTGTAGATCTGCGTCGTCGAGATGCTCGCGTGGCCCAGCGCATCCTGCACGTACCGGAGCGGCATCCCCCCGGCGAGCATGTGCGTCGCATACGTGTGGCGGAGCGTGTGCGGCGTAATCGCTGTATCGAGCCCCGCCTCCTTCGCGTAGTTCTTCAGGATCAGCCAGAAGCCCTGCCGCGTTAGCCGCTCGCCCCGCCGGTTCACGAAGAGCGCCGTCTCGCGCCGGTTCCGAACCAGCCGCGGCCGCACGTGGAAGATGTACTGCCGCAGCTCGTCCACCGCCGTCGGCGGCAGCGTCAGCACCCGCTCCTTGTCGCCCTTGCCGACGCAGCGCACCGTCACCGGGTCGCTCTCCAGGGCCACGTCGTTCACGTCGAGCGATACCAGCTCCGTCACCCGCAGGCCGGTCGCATACGCCAGTTCGAGCATCGCCTTGTCCCGGCGGGCCTCCGGCGTGTTCCGGCGGGCCGGCTGCTCCAGCAGCTCGTCCACTTCCTCCACCGTCAGTGCCCGCGGAAGCTGCTTGCCAACCTGCGGCGACTTCACCTGCTCGGTGGGGTCCGCCTCGATGATGCCCTCGCCCGCGAGGAAGCTGAAGAACGACTTAATCGTCGCGACCTTCCGCGCCACCGTCGTGTCCTTGTACTTCCGCCCCCGGAGGTGCTCCACGAACGCGACGAGCTGGTCCTTCGTCATCGCCTCCAGCGCAGTCCCCGGGAACGCGCTTTCCATAAATCCCGTGAACTGCAGCAGATCGTTCCGGTATGCGCTCAGCGTGTTCGTCGAGGCGTTCTTCTCCACAGCGAGAAAATTCAAAAACTGGTCGATGCGCTCGTTGGTCACGTCGCGTTACCTCGGTGCCGTTGCGGTCGTGGGTTCCAGGGGCGGCGCAATGATAGGCAGCCCCCATCCCGGGTGTCCACGCATTTCGAGCCCCGTTCCGTGAATTTCCGTGATCCCGTGTGCATGCACCCGTATCACGAAAGGAAATCCGCCAGTCCCGGGCCATGCGCTGCGCTCCATACCCTGAGGCTAGCCCGCCGCGATGAACTGCGCACCCCCGGCCCCCGTTCCCCGACCGGCTGGTAAGCTGTGCCTCACGTCCTTCCCCGGAGAGTGATGCTCATGGTCTCGCTCGAACTCAACGACGAAGAAAAGCTCGTCCAGCAGGTCGCCCGCGACTTCGCCCGCAAAGAGATCCGCCCCGTCGCCGCCTACTACGACGAGCGCGAAGAGGTCCCCTACGACCTCATCAAGAAGGCCGCCGCCATCGGTTTCGGCATCTCGAAGCAGGGCTCCCTCCTCGATGGCGCCGGCTCCTCCCTCATCCCCTCCATCATCGCCGAGGAGCTCTCCTGGGGGTGCGCCGGGATCGCCCTCGCCATCAACAGCTCCGGCCTTGCCGCCGCTGCCATCGCCGCCACCGGCACCCCCGAGCAGCGGGAGCAGTGGCTTGCCGCCATCGCCTCCGATGAGCACGAAGTCCACCTGGGCGCCATGTGTCTCACCGAGCCTGATGCCGGCTCCGACGTCGCCAACATCCAGACGACCGCCACCCGCGACGGCGACTTCTACGTCCTCAACGGCGAAAAGCAGTTCATCACCAACGGCGGAATCGCCGATGTCCACGTCGTCTTCGCCACCGAGGACCGCTCGAAAGGCTGGGGGGGCATCAGCGCCTTCGTCGTGCCGAAGGGCACACCCGGCCTCCAGCAGGGTACCGTCTGGAAGAAGATGGGCATCCGCGCCTCCCATACCGCGAACGTCATCTTCAACGACTGCCGCATCCCGGCCGAATACAAGCTCGGCGCACCCGCAAAGCCCGGCGGCTCGGCCGGCCCCGGCGCCATCGGCGCCCTCATGACCCTCGAGCGGACCCGGCCCGTCGTCGGCGCCTACGCCGTCGGAATCGCCCGCGCCGCCTACGAATACGCCCTCGACTACGCCAAAACCCGCGTCCAGTTCGGCCGCCCGATCATTAAGAACCAGGGCATCTCCTTCATGCTGGCCGACATGGCCATGGCCGTCGATTCCGCCCGCCTCATGGTCTGGCGCGCCGCCTGGATGGCCGGCGCCAACGTCCCCTACCTCCAGGCCGAAGGCTCCATGGCGAAGTGCTACGCCTCCGATGTCGCCATGAAGGTCACCGTCGATGCCGTTCAGGTCCTCGGCGGGCAGGGCTACATGCGCGACCACCCCGTCGAAAAGTGGGTCCGCGACGCCAAGATCTTCCAGATTTTCGAAGGCACCAATCAGATCCAGCGGCTCGTCATCGGCCGCGCCCTCGAAGCCCTGCCCCCGCGCGGCTGAGACGTGCCGCATCGCCGCCCACGCAAACGGCCCGCCGGTTGCCGGCGGGCCGTTCTTCATGTCCGTCCGGGGCCGTTCGAGCCCTCAGCCCTGCGGAATCTCCTCGCAGCCGCCCGCCGGACCACCGTGCGGGTCGGCCCCGCGGAAGGTCAGCGCGCCGTCGCGCCCTCCGAATTCCGCCCCGTCCCACGCCGCGGCGCCCGCAGACGCTGCGTCCGAAGCCAGGCTCCCGCTCTCCTCCAGCACCAGGGTCGTATCCCCGGCCGGCGCCCCCCGCGTCATCAGGACGGCAGCAAGCGGCAGGAGCGCAAACGTTAACGGAAGCGCCACAAGAATGGCGAAGCTCCGGCGCACAGGCGACCTCCTTAACCAGCTGGCATGCAGTCTACCACGCCCGTCCAGCCCCCGGCTTGCTCCCGTCCAGACCCCGGCGCATGCTGGGAATGGATCATGCCCGTTCACCCCCGCGAGACCATCGCCGTCATCGACGTCGGCTCCAACTCCGTCCGCCTCCTCGTCGCCCGCGCCCTCAGCCTCACCGCCTTCGAAGTCATCGACGAGGCCCGCTACGACGCCCGCCTGGGGGCTGGCCAGGCCGGCGGCAACCTCACCCCCGAAGGCATGGAACGCGGCCTCCGCGCGCTCGCCATCATGACTCAGCTTGCAGAGTCCTACAGCCCCGCGCGCCTCCTCGCCGTCGGCACCGAGGCCCTTCGCCGGGCCCCCAACGCCGACGAATTCCTCGAACGGGTCCGCGAGCGCACCGGCGTGCGCATCCGCGTCCTCTCCGGCTTCGAAGAAGCCCACGCCGGCTACATCGGCGTCATCAACAGCACTGCACTCACCGACGGCTACCTCCTCGACCTCGGGGGTGGGTCCCTCGAACTCATGGCCATCGCCGGCCGCCAGCTCCGCGAAGTCCAGTCCGTCCCCCTCGGCGCCATCTACAGCCGCGAAACCTACCTCCACTCCGACCCGCCCGCTCCGCGCGAGATCCGCGCCCTCCGCAAGGCCGTCCGCCGCTCCTTCATCCCGGTCGCCGGCGCTCCGCCGGTCCTGTTCGGCACCGGCGGAGCCGTGCGCAACCTCGCCCGGATCGTCCGCATCCGGCGGCGGTATCCGCTGGGTCGGCTCCACGGCCTCGAACTGACCCGCAAGGAGGTCACCCGCCTCGCCCGCGAGCTGAGCGCCGTCCCGACCGAGGCCCGCCGCCGCATCCCCGGCGTCAGCGCCAACCGTGCCGACCTCCTCCACGCAGCCGCGATCGTGATCGACGAAGTTATGGACATCCTTGGCGCGCCGTGCCTCACCGTGTCCGGACAGGGTCTCCGCGAAGGCCTCGCCTGGCAGGCGATTCGCGGCGAATCGCCGGTCCTGCCCGACGTGCGCGCGGCCAGCATCGCCGGCCTTGCCCTCGCCAACGGCGTCGACGTCATCTCCGCCGAGCCGACGGTTCTTGCAGCCGCCGCGCTCTTTGACGCAACCCGCACCCTCCACGGCCTGCCCGATGCCGACCGCAGCCTCCTCCTCGATGCCGCCCGCCTCGCCGGCATCGGCATGCACATCGACTACTACAACCGCGACCGCCACGCCGAGTACCTCGTCCACAGCGGCGACCTCCACGGCTACGCTCACCGCGAAGTCGTCCTCCTCGCCGCACTCGTCCGCTGGGCCGATTCCGGCACCCCCGACCTTTCGCCCTACCGCGCCATCATCCAGCCCGACGACACCCGCCGGGCCGCCGTCCTCGCCTCACTCCTCGGCCTCGCCCGGGCCATCCGCCGGCGCACCCCTTCACCCATCCACGACGTGCGCGCCGTGCTCGAAGGTGACACGCTGCGCCTGCAGCTCACCGCATCCGCGCCAATCGACGTCGAGCTGTACGAGCTGGAGAACCGGCGGCGCCGGTTCGAGGCCACGCTGCGCTGCCGCCTCGTCGTCGAGCACGCGACGGGCAGCTAACCCTTCCGCTCCCCCGCAACCCGCCGCAGCACGCCCGGCGGGATCAGCCACTCGAGCCAGCACCCGCCCGGCCGCGGCTCCCCTGCCGACCGGGCCAGCGCAGCCCCGCCCTTCTTGAACGTTACCGCCATGCCCGCCGGGTCCCCGGTCACCAGGTAGGCCAGCAGCTCCCCCATCCACGGCTCGTGCCCCACCAGCGCGACCGGCGATGCGTCAGTCTCCGCCGCCGCCTCGATGACGGCGTCGTAGTCCGCGCTCGCCAGCGCCTCGCAGACGCGCACCCGTCCCAGTCCGTACGTCTCCCGCAGGATCTCTGCCGTCTGCATAGCCCGAAGCCACGGCGAACTCAGGATCGCCTGCGGCGCAATCAGTCGCGCCAGCCCCCGGGCGGCCTCCTCCATCCGCGCCCGGCCCTCTGGAGTCAAAGGACGCTCCGCATCGCTCGCCATAGTGCCCCGCTCCACCGCAATCGCGTGCCTGACGAGCAGGAGGTCCATCGGTCCAGCCTACCTTCCCGGCGGGGTTCCTCCGCCCTCAGCAGGCTCGAACCCTGCCAGCCCAATCTCGACCACCTTCCACTGCCCCACGACCGGCCGCCACGTCGTCGCGACCGTCACGCTGCCCATCGACGAGCGGAACCGCACTCGGTAGCGCGCCTCCTCCGGCGAAGCGGCCTCCTCTTCGACCTCGAACCCGTCGATCGACGGCAGCTGCGACGGCGAGAGCCCCTGCGCACCCGAGGCAAGCTGCATCAGCTGCGCCATCGCCTCAGGCGCAAGGTCGGCCATTACCTGCGCGAGATTCCCGGTCATCACCGCCCGCGCTGTTCGTTCGACCGCCGCGCGGACGTCGCCCGGCTCGGCACTCACGACGCCGTCACTTCCTTCACGTCGTCAATCTGCCACTTCCCGCCGTTCTCCACCCACTTGCTCCAGACGACGCGGGTCGTATCGCCGATGTACGAAATCTCCACCTCGTTGTTGCCGAGGTCCTTGATCTCGAACCGCGTCGCCCGGATTGGGTTGGCGGCGAGCGCCATCACCTTCGCCATCGCATTGGGCGTAAAGTCACCCATCAGCCCGGCCACGTTCCCCGTGACTACATCTTGCGCATGTCGTTCCTGCGTCGCCCGCAAATCGGCCATTTTGTGATATACCTCTTTCTGAGTCCGCTATAGTGCGCCACAGATTCAAACGGGTGCCCCGTCTGTCTCGTTATGGTCGCGTCGGTACCCTAAAATTCGCCCGTGTCGCTGTCAAACTGCTGTCACCGGCGCCCCCTCATCGGGCTCCTTCTCCGGCGGCTTCGATCTCGCGACGCAGCCCCCTCGCAGTTGCAACCAGGAATGGGTGGTATCTCAAACAACCGGCCCATCAGGCCCAACGACCAGGAGGCTGGCTTCCTGGCGACCACGGCGGTACCGCTGCGTTCACCGGGGTGCTCCACCGCTGGGCCGGTTGGCCCCCGTCAACCGGCCCACGACCGGCCCAATCGGCCCACTTCCGGGTGCGGCCCCGCCTGCATTCGGCCCATCGGCGGCGTGGCGGACGGGCAGTCCCGACGGCGCGGCTGCTCAGGCGCCGAACGGCTGTCGAGCCCCGGCCGCATGACGGCCCCGCCCGCCTGTGCCCCACCGGGCCATGGAATCCTGCCCCGGTGGATGACATGCCAGGCGTTGGTCCCGGCCTCGGGCCACGGTTGTTGACGAGCCCATCAATCCACGGGCAGCCGGGCGGTACCGACCTCGCGGTGATGACCTTTTCCACCTCCGTCGTCGGCGCCTGGCATTGCGAGACGTTGGGCCGCTGTGCCGCCGTTCCGGCCCATGTGACGCCCTGGACTCCCAAAGCTGCTACCAGGGGTTCGAAGGTAGAGGCAGCGGCGTCGTCGTGGCATCTCACCGCGTCAACGGAGCGGTCCCCCTTGTGACCCTTGGGTGCCGATCGCACAATCCCGGCTATGCGCTTCGGTGCTGTCATCACGCTGCTTTTCGCTGCGGCCGTGCTGGCTGCCTGCGGCGATGACAGCGAGGAGCTGCAGGCCCTTCGGGAGGAGGTCGCCGCACTTCGCACCCAGGTCTCGGAAGCGTCGGCCGCATCGCCCGGTCCCGGAACACTTTCAACGCCATCCCCCACGCCCACGGCGACCTTCACACCGACGGCAACAGCGATTCCGGAGCCGCCGACCGCCACGCCGACATCACCTCCACCTCCGCCGCCCCCACCAACGCCTACGCCGGTCGCAACCCCAAGCCCGCGCCTGACGGCGGAGCAGGTCCGGCAAGCGGCGTATTCGCGTTTCGGGCACTGTGTCCAGCAGGGGAGTAAGGTTGCTGTACCCTCGGCGTTGTTTTTTGGCGCCACCTACGTCGGTGACGGTGTCTGGAGTGTTATTGGGCCCATGGTAAATGTTAATTTCTACCGCGGGAATTTCAACGCGACGCTTAGCGAGGCCACAATGACCTGGCTCGTGATCTTCGGGCCCCCGGAGTGCCGGTAGCCTGCTCGTCCCGGGGCGGCCTCAGGCCGGGGCACATCTGGCAGCATTGCGGCCAGGGTCCGATACCGGCCGAGGTGGACGACTTGTGCCTCCTCTTGCCTCTGCACCCCTGGCAGTCTCAGCGGTCATGAACGTCGCGGCCCGTGTCGCTTACTCGGGGTCGTCGACGCCGCGCCCCGGCGTCCAGGCGATGGGTGACGACAGGAAGAAATTGTCCTTACCGGCGTTGTCACCGGCCGCCGACAGGGTTGGAGCATTCCTGCATGCAGGGTTTTCGGGTCCGGCTCAGCAACGGCACGGTCGCTGCTCCGCCTTGCCCGCGTGCAGGATGCGCCGGGGCGCCGGCAGGCGCCCCGCCGATAAGGCATAGCGCGTTGGCCGCGGCATCCGCACACCCCAGGAGAGGCGATGCCGCTACTCGGTTGCTAATCCATAGGCCGGCTCACACAGCGAGGTCCGTCGCCCGAGGGCGCATCGCCGGTCCACGGCAGCCTCCTCCACTGGGGTGCATCAGCCCTGGCGTGTCCGGCGCCGGGCGCCGGATGGTGGACGGTCCGTCGCGATGCCGCGATTGTTCGCGTAGGTCCGAGGACGTTTGACCCCTTTGCAGCCGTCGAACGAGTCCTGGCGAACCTGCCGCGGCCTGGACGACGCTATCTGATTGACGCCTCGGTAGCTTCCCGTGTCGGTTACGGTCCGACGGCCGTCATCGTCGCCCCTCCCCGATGGCGGCCGACGCTGCTATCTCCTGGCATGGCCCGGCGCATGTCGGCATCTCCCGGCGACAGTCACTCCCGACTGCGCCTTCGACGGCCCCCGACCGCCTCCGGCGGTATGTGCAAGGACGATCGCGGTAGTCTCCCGGGCAAGGTCGACGCCATCCTTCGGGTTCAACAATGGGCTCGCAAAGATGCAGAAGTGCGGTGTTGTGTGCGCCGGCGGGTGGGAACCAGAACCGCACAAGGGCCTGTAAAGGCGGGTCCCGACACGGTTCGTCCTGGGCGATACCCCTGGACTGCTCATGCGGACTTGGCGCTCGCGTCCAGCCCATGTCGTCCATGGCGTCCTCCCGCATGCCCCGCTTCGGCGTGCGTTCCAGCAGAACTCGAGCAACCGCATCGTCGGGTCCGCGCTTCAACGTGCTCTCGGGGTCTCCCACGAGCATGTTCATAGCCCCGGTCCTGGCATCGTGGGGTGGCCGAAGGCAACAGCCGAGGCGCCCGATTGCCCGGTGATTTCGGTCGCTGCCTCTGCTATGCGCTCAAGGCTGGCTCTCGCGGGAGTGCCGTCCGACATCATGGTTTGATTGGCCTCTGGTAGTATCTCGACCGACTTCTAGGAGAAATTTCTGATCTTCACACCTTCCATGCATAAGGAAAAAGGCAATTGATTGCTGAAGGTTAAAGCAGTATTTGCTCTCGAATGATTCCTAACTAACTTCGCGCGTGAAAATCTTTCGGAAGGTCCAGTATTGTATATAACTTCGTGAGATTTAGATCTAAATATAATTGCTCTTATCACAGGCTGGAAGTTAACCTCAGCGCGTTGACCGCGAGCCGGAGGGAAGCGAGAATACTGGCCCACGGCGGACCGGCGTTCGCGAGAAATGTCGCCTAAATGTCGCAGTCGACGATACCCCGGTTCTCCGTGCCACGTTCCGACTCGACGGGAGGTAGTGACGATGGACGAGAAGGGAAAGGAATGGGAGGCGCAGAGGGAGGAGGAGCTCCGGAGGTTGTACCAGCGCGGAATCTTCATCCCGCTTACCTCACGCTCGGAGGAGCCTGAGGAGGCTGCAAGCGAGGAGCAGGAGGAGGAAGACAAGGACAAGAAGAGCGGACAGTCGGCCTAGGCTTCACGGAGACCATACGGTCACAGACTGTGCAAGGCCCGTATGCCCCCCCGGGGGCTGCCTTGCGGGCTTACGCGTTCGACGGGCTCCCGTGCAGCCTGAAATGCGGCCCGGGGCCTGGCTCCGGCCGTCCCGGAGCTGGTCAGGGGCGCCGGACCTCATTTGCCTGCTGGCTGGCCGACTTTGCCCATCTCAACCTGTTCCGCGGCTAGGCCCGCCCTTCGCCTGCGGTGGGTTTTCCTTGTCCTCCTGGCGGGCGGCCAAATCAGGAGTCTGTCGCGGGGCAAGCGGCAGCAGCCGTAGCCAGGCGATGCCCTTTGGTCTGATGTCCGCGAGGACGGCCGAGTTCGCCCGTTCCGGTGGTGAGGACAAGCTGGCGAGTAGCAGAGGCTGAACGTGCGCAGCCGGTTCGGCGCCCGTTTGGCCCCGGATGTCGCTGGTTGCCGGAATGGCCCAGCCTGGCGATGCGGAGCTGACTCCTGCCGATTGCGTCTCGGGCCAAGGGGAAGGCGGTTAACCCGGCGCGTGCAGTGCCCAACCTGCGGTGCGCAGTTGGTACGAATCTCCCTGTTCCCAGAGGCACCAGCTGCGTACCGGAGGGGGCCACGCTGCCGTCGGCGCCGACGCGGCGCCGACGCGGGGCCCCATGGCGCCTCAGCCGCGAAGGAAGCCGGTACGCGGCCCGGTGCGGCAGGCGGCACCCGCGAGTGCCGCGTCGCCAGCCGCCAGGGGATCCTGCGCTGTCCACGGCGCCCGTCGAACGGCCGGGCATCGACGCTGCGAACGTCGTGCTGGGGGGCGGGGGCTTGTCATCTTTCGATGAGGTCCCCCGGAGCCGGTGGGTTGCCAGTGAGCTCTGTTTGACCTCGGTCGTTCGCGCAAGCCGGAGCTCGGCGTGAGGAAGGCGTGCCGCTGCTGCGAACGCAGAAGCATGACGCGAATTTGTCGCATACAGGCTCGCGTTCCTTCGTAAGAATCCAGCCACGAGCATCATCCGGTGTGGCCGCTCCAGGCATCCACAGCTCACTTAGTTGAATGCCGGATGTCCATGGCTGCTTTGGCGTTGATGTCGGTGGGCCTGTCGGAAGGTAAACGTGCCAGGTTAGTGTCGCTTCGCCGTCCAGCCACTCAGGAACCGGGCGAAGGGGTTGCATCCGCAGTTCGGGCTGCGGCAGAATAGTGGCCCGGAAAGCTGAACCGCCAGTGCATAGGCGACCCTGCCGTTCCAATCTTTGCGCAGAACTTGGAGGAATAAATCAATGCCCGATCGACAGGCAATGGAAGATCTTAAAAAAAGCATGACGCCCGAAAGATTGGCAAAGCTAATCGCGGAAGCATATGGCACTTCAGTCAATTCAGACAATCCTGAGGAGGTCGCCATGCGTCTCATCAAGGAATTCGGATTCGAGACTGTCCTTGATACTTTCTTCGATCCCGATCCTTATATTAGAGACGAGGTCATCGGCGGTCGGATGAGGGAGATGTCGGATTCTTCTCTCGACGTCGCTCGGTGGCTCAAAAGCAATGGAGACGACTACTCCGCTTATGTAGAAGCGACAGTATACAGTGGAAGGTTCTACAATTCCTCCTGGTGTGATGCAACTGAAATTGGGGTAGTTTTGGACGACGGAAGTTATATGGACCTCGAATGGGCGTGTGACTCCCTTGACTGGCGTGAGGCTGTAGACGATCTTCCGGTCGGAGAATACACGGTCGTGGGGAGTGCTCCGATTGTTAACGAGGTCATAGAGCGGCTCAGGTCGCGGGGGTCGAAGGTGTGGGATGAGAAGTCTGCCGCCGAGTGGGACGACGAAGAAGAGTCCGACGATTCGGAGGCCTGAGAGCGCTTCGAGCACGGCCGACGGGGTACCACGCGACCGATGATAGGGGGTGAAGGGAAAGCCCCCTCCCCCAGTGGTCCTTGGGTGTCCCTGCGTCTCGGGAAGGCTTCAGGGCTGCCACGCCTGCGCCTGGCGGCAAAGGCGCAGGCGGCCGAAAGGACCTGCTCGGTCGTGGCGAATGGGCCTTCGGGCAATCCCTGTCCGCCCGGTGCGCCTCGCAACGAAACTCTGCAGCTGGCTCGACTCCCGCCGCCAGGTCCGAACCGCGGCTGCACACCCCGCCAACTCCCCCGCGCAGGACCGGGGGCTCCGCTTCTGCCCTTCGCCCGGGCCGCCAGGCTCGCTTGAGCACCAGCCGCGGGCCGGACCCCGGCGGCCTGGGCGGGGGGACGCGGCCGTTTGCAACACCTGGCGGTCGCCCCGGCGACAGCCCCTTCCTGTGGTCCGGGAATTACCGGCGCGCGCCGGGCGGAGGTCGCGCTGCCGGCTTCCCATTCTGCCCGGCCTCGAAATGCGGCTAGACGTACGGGCGCGCCACCCAACCTCCGTCTCCCCGGGACGGCCACGCGTCACTTGTCTGATGGCTCGCCGGTGAGCAGCCCGGGCGTCCCGGCCATTTCCCGCGCATCCCTCCGCGTTGACCGGTCCCCGCCGTGCGGCGGAGCGTGGCCAGGGGTCTTGCGTGCGGCCCCTGCGATGGGGCATACTGCGGCGTGATGCGAACTGCTTGCGCTTGCCGCCGTCCCCTAGCACATCCGGTGGGCGAAGTCAATAGAGTTGCAACCATCGAATCCCCGCGAGGGGACTGAAACTCGAACTTGTCACGGTACTCTTCGGGAACAATCACCTCTGTTGCAACCATCGAATCCCCGCGAGGGGACTGAAACGTGAGGTATTTTTCGTCGATCCACCGGGTGCCGGAGTTGCAACCATCGAATCCCCGCGAGGGGACTGAAACTCAGCTGCACCTGGACGTCGATGGTGTCGAGCCGTCCCCAGAGTTGCAACCATCGAATCCCCGCGAGGGGACTGAAACCGAACGCGGCGGGCCTGGAAGCCATTCACCTCAACGGTGAAGTTGCAACCATCGAATCCCCGCGAGGGGACTGAAACTCGTCCAGCGCTGCCAGAAAGCGGGCGGCATCGTTCATGAGTTGCAACCATCGAATCCCCGCGAGGGGACTGAAACACAGTCATCCCGCGAATCTCGACCGTCTCGACGGTCTCGATGTTGCAACCATCGAATCCCCGCGAGGGGACTGAAACTTCTTAACGTTCTCTTCATAGGGAGACATGCTTCCCGATGTTGCAACCATCGAATCCCCGCGAGGGGACTGAAGCCTGAGGGTCCTCTCTCCGAGAGGGGCTCTCGCATGGTTGCAACCATCGAATCCCCGCGAGGGGACTGAAACTTCTTCATCGATTTCTCGCGTTCCCGAGTAGGAGTAACGCGCCGTTGCAACCATCGAATCCCCGCGAGGGGACTGAAACTCCTTCGGAGCGATCGTGACCCACTCCCCGTCCTGGACGCCGGGGCTGTTGCAACCATCGAATCCCCGCGAGGGGACTGAAACTGTACGAGTTCCTCTGGAAGGTGGGCCAGCTGGTCGTCGACCAGTTGCAACCATCGAATCCCCGCGAGGGGACTGAAACCGGGTGACCGAGGGGATGAAGTCGAGAGGGTAGCTGTACCGGTTGCAACCATCGAATCCCCGCGAGGGGACTGAAACTCACGAGAGGGAGTGATCCGCCGAATAGTTGCGAACGGCATTGAGTTGCAACCATCGAATCCCCGCGAGGGGACTGAAACGGCACGGCGGCCTCCTCCGAAATGGACAGGCCGAAAATCGGGTTGCAACCATCGAATCCCCGCGAGGGGGCTGAAACTAACCCGACATGGGCCCGACGAGGTACACAGTGCCGGAGTTGCAACCATCGAATCCCCGCGAGGGGACTGAAACGCGGTCGACAGGCTCGCCGCCCAGCGCTCCACGGTCTGCAGCCGGGGTTGCAACCATCGAATCCCCGCGAGGGGACTGAAACAGGAAGCTAACCAGGCTTCTGTTCGAGGCCAGATCCTTAAGTTGCAACCATCGAATCCCCGCGAGGGGACTGAAACGTCGACCCCGGCCCGGCGCACGGCATGGCGGGCTGCCGTTGCAACCATCGAATCCCCGCCAGGGGACAGCAGCAACACCTCGTCAATCCGGGCGTGGCGCTCGTTCGCCCGGTTGTAACGGTCGAATCCTCGCCACTCGACGGCACCAGTGTTCGCTCTCACGACACGTCCAGTCTCGGCCGGAGCTCAGCCCATGCGAGAATTCAAAGTAGGCGACTATACGTACAGGGCAATTTCCGCCGACGACGTGTTCCAGAAAACCCGCCTCAGCCGCGCCCACCCGCCCTGGTACGTCGTGCCCGGTTCGTCCGCCGGCGAATGGGTCCTCTACTGGCACTGCCGCGCTCGCTACATGGTCGATGTCACCCAAACCCGTCCGCACTCCCCCATCGACCGGCTCCGTTTTCGGCTTCAGCGGGCATGGGCCCGGGTGGCCGGAAGGCGCTCGCAGCGCGGGCGCGACTATACCACCTGCAAAGACTGCTGGTATTTCAGCCGGCGGGAACTCGATACGTTCGTCCTGCTCCTCGCCAGCTGGAGCAACGAGAAGCTGGCCGACTTCATGTTCGACTGGATGACCCTCGTAAACCAGCGGGATGTGCTCCTGGGCGACCACGACTTCGTGCTGCCCATCCCCGATTGGCCATTCGGGCTGGCCAAGGCGCTCGGGGGCTTTCGATACTTCGGCCGTAAGGACGGTGCCCTCTACCTCACCGAAACCCACCCCGAGCTTGTCGACCCTACCGCCGATTGACCCGCGCCTGGCCCCCGGCCCTGTCGCCCGTGAACGCTCTCACAGCCGGCGGCGAGCCTTACTCGGTGCCCGTACCCGAAGCCCGCTCGCTCGCCGCCCGGCGCCGCCCGGCCGCAGTCGCAACGTCGACGCACCCGAACCCCGTGCTCACCTTCGCACCCACCCCCGCAAACCGCGCGAACCGCGCCAGCACCCCAACCAGCCCGGCGTACGGTCCCTCGCTCTGCCGCGCCTCGAATTCCGCCGCGCCGACGAACCCCGGCACGAGCCCTTTCAGCTGGACTGCGACGCTCGCCAGCCGGTGCCGCCGGACCACGATCCCGTCCAGGGCCGTCCCCGCCTCGACGCCGAGGTCGACCGGCGCCCAGGTCTGCCATCGCTCCAGCAGGCCCCCGAACACCAGCTGCGGCACGGGCAGGGGCAGGTAGTTGCCCCGTGACCGGAACGTCGTCGGCGTCACGAAGGTCATCGTCGCCCGCGATTCCGGAGCCGGCGCGAGCAGTCCCGCCGCCAGGTCCGGCCACGTGCACCGCTCCACCAGCGCCTCCCCCTCCCGGCGCCACCACCGTGCGTTGAGGAGGAGCCGATCCGGCATCGCCCGGCTCAGCTCCTGCACGAACGGCGCCAGGAGTCCATACGCCGTGATCACCAGCCGCACATCCGGCTGCCGCCGCAGCGCAATCGAAAACGGCTTCTCCCCGGACATATCGTGCAGCGCGGTGGCGAGCCCGTCATCGCGGGTGGCGAGTTCGCGGTAGAACCATGCCTGCAGCGCCCGGCCGATGAACACCGTCTCCTCGGCCTGATCCTCCCACCTGCCGGGGATCTCGATCCGCACCAGCTCGTTCACCGGACCGGCTCTGCCCCCGAGACCATCACCCATCCCATCGGCAGCCAGCCGCCGGGACCGTCGACCACCCGGTGCCCGACCGGGAAGTTTGCCGGGTCCGGCGACTTCGAACGCGACAGGCGGTAGCGGTAGAGCAGCTGCCGCATCAGGTCACGGTCGTCCCGCAGGTGCCGGCCGATCGTCTTGGCGACCCACCCCGTGCCGAAACCGACCGGGAAAACAGTCTGGCCAGCCGGCACCTTTCCTTCGAAGTTCGAGGCCACACCCGGGTCGAGTCGTCGCCAGTGCGCCAGCTCGATCTCCCGCAATGCGGCGCCCCACGTCTGGAGCACGCCCAGGAGGTTGCTCCCGAACAGCACTTTCCGGTCATCATCCAGCTCCTTCCACGGCGACCATGCCGCCGGGGCCATCGCCAGTGTGGTAACGAACTGCGCCCCCGGGCTGACCGCCTCGACCCACACCGGGATCGCCTGCCGGCCGCGCGACGACACCGACCGTACCTGCACCTCCGACGCAACCATCTTTAGCTCCCCGACCGGGAAGGCATCGGCCAGCCGCAGCCACCGGTTGACGTCGCGGTTCGGGAAGTCGCGCCCCTCAACGGTGTGCTCGATGTTGACATCGAACGCCCGCCGTTCCACGCCCCGGGCTGCCTGCTCCCGGGATCCTTCCCCGGCTCGGACCAGCCCCCGGACCGTGTCCCGGTTCCGCTGAACGAAGGCATCGAGCAGCGCCGAACGGAATGCGCCCTTCAGGGTCGACCCCGGCAGGTAGGCCCGTCCCATCCCGTCCCGGATGAAGGCGAGCAGGTCCTGCCCGACGGCGCGTGTGCCGTACACCGGCAGGATGGCGCGCGTTGCCTGCTCAAGCGTGCGTGGGTCAAGCGCGGCCGCAATCCGGCCGTCGGCAATGCGCGGAATCAGCTGGTCCGGCAGCAGTTCCAGCGCCCGGTCCACGTCGACCAGGCGGACGGCCTTCCCGCCTTCGTCGCGGAAATCGTAGTCGCGGTGGTAGCGGATTCCGGACCCGATGTGCAGCGGGGTGAGGACCTGGAACGTGAGACGGAACTGGACCAAGCGCGGCTGGCTCACAGGCGCACCTCGTCGAGAAAGAGTCCGAACCCGTACCGGTAGACCGGGTGCCCGCCCCCAGCTTCCGGCGTCACGTCCGCCAGCCCGCCACCCGGCCCGCTGCCGCCGAGGTACGAACCTTCGGCCAGCATCGCCACCCGCCGGGAGCGCCATCCGTTCCATGCCTCGGAGGCGATCCAGCCGCCGCGCTCGACGACGCGGTATCCCCGGGTCTCGTCCAGCTCGAATGCGCCTGCCGCCAGGTCCGCCGGTGACGGCCAGCAGAGCGAAAGGGTCGGGCCCGCCGCCGGGTTCGCGGTGACCGGTAGCTCGCACGCATGGGGGCCAAGGAGTTCGAACCGGCCCATGCCGCTCGAGCGCTCCCCGCCGATCCCGGCCTCCCCAAGCACCCGGAGGCAGATGGTGAGGTGCTCGCGCACCGCCTCGTCTGCCACCAGCGCGACTACCCCCGGAATGACCCTCGATGCCGTTCCGTTTGAGCTCCCGGGCGGTGCGAAGTGGGTCGCCGCCGACTCGTACAACGCCGACGCGCCCGACCGGCGGTCGACCGTCACTCGCGACCTCGACTGCACCTCCCAGGGCCGGGCCAGCTCATGGCCATCTAAACCGGCGCCCAGCAACTCACCGAACCGCCTCGGCTCCCGGGAGCTTCCCTCCGCCCCGAACAGCCACCGGTACGCGGCCCTATCAATGAAGGACACCTGCCGAAGCAATTTTCGGTCGTCGAGCTGGCGGACCGGCTTGCGGACCGGGAGCGGGAAGAAAATCTCCCCCGGCCCCGAGTCGTCCCACCGGACCGGCAACATGCTCGAAATCCGCAGCTGCGGCTCCGGCGACTTCAGCCCGTCCAGCAGCCGCTGCAGGGCTTCGTTGCCGAACACCGCCTTCGTCGCCCAGCAGAGCGCTCCAAAGAGCGTGTCCGAGGCAGCCAAAGCCCGCGCGCGGTCGATGTCCTCCGCGTGCGAGCCGAGCCGCAGTGGCGCTCGCGGCTGAAGCCCGAAGACCCAGGCAGTCGCGGGCATGGCTACGCAGTCGCCCAGGCGACCAGGTCAGCGAGGCCCTTCCGCAGGTCGGCAACGCTCTCGTAGACCGCGGGTCCCTCCCCCGGGATCAGCTGCTGGCCGTCGACCTTCAGCCGGCGCACCGAGATGTTCTTGAACGCGACCCTCCCCGAGCCGCGTGCGCCCGATGAGCCGAGCGCATCAGCCTCCAGCAGCTCGAGCCCATCGGCCAGCCATTGCAGCGCTGTGGCGACATTGTCGCCCTGGTAGACGAACAGGCCGATCTCGCACGGCCCGAACTCCGACCCTGCGGGGACACGCTCCATCGTGCGCGGGACCGCCGCGGAGGTAACCCGGTCGATCGCTGCCTCCGATTTCAGCTCCGTGAACGGGAGGTCCGTCGCCGCCTCCATCAGCCGCTCCACCGAAGCCGGGGTAAGGAAGGTGTCCGAGAATCGGAGCCGCGTCTGGCAGAGCCACCGCTCCTGCGGCGCCGGCGCGCCGAACAGCTGGCAGAGCGTGCAGTTTGCGTAATCCTTTTCTCCTTTGCAGGCGTGGACGCGGACGCGGTCCCCATGAATCGGCCAGTTCTGGTCGAGCCCGTGAACCCGCTCCAGGAGCGACCGCATCTTCCCTTTTATTGATGAGCCGGGGATGTAGGGCTGCCGCGTCAGCGGGTCGCGCACCACCGGGTTGTCGACGCCCCCGATCGTCAGCGATGCCTCCTGGGCGCCGATGCGCAGTCCCGTCCGGGCAATGAGGGTCGAGCGTATGGTCAGAATTCCAGTGATAACTGCAGCGTTTTCACTCATCCTTTTTTTCTTCCGGAAGATATGCAACAACAGCTTCGAAGAACTCGACGAACCTCCTGAATCGCTGTTCTTCCTCATGAGGGTCATCATGTTTTAACTGGCGAATCATAGCGATAAGAGCTGACGCGATTTCGCCAAGGTTTTGCTTCTCCCTTTGTGCTCTCTTAGTCTGATAAACCAGCCTCGGCTCGAGAAGCCTCGCCCTGCGCAGTGCCCGTGCCCGGTCCTGGTCGAGCAGGAAATCGATCCGTCGCGCCTCGCCGTAGAGGCGCCGTACCGAGGTGCGCGTCGCGCCGGAGTTCTTCGCAAGCTCCTCCGCCAGGCTGATCAGGGCCTCCACCTCGCCGCGAACAATGATTTTTTCAGCCGCTGACGCGAATCTCGACGCGTCGACCGCAGCTGCCCGGCCCTGCTGCTGCGCCCCGCGGTTGCCCTGGTAGCCTCCCTGGCCCGGCCGTTGATACTGCGTCATACTCACGCACCTCCTGTCCGTCGTCTCTGTTCCGTGTCGCCATCGCTGGCCGTCCGCAGCTCGGCAAGCCGGGCCGCGAGCGCAACACGCCGGCCCCCCGGCTCGCCGTCAGCCGCCGGTTCAAACGCCGCCTTGCGCAGGTCCATCAGCACCTCCTCCGCGTCCCGGTGGTCCCTCGCCACCCGGTTCAGCTGGTAGTACGAGCGCCAGATCAGCGGCTCGTAGCGGCCCGGCGCAGCCTTTTCCAGCAGCTGCAGGTGCTGAAGCGCCCGCCGGGCGAGCTGCTTCTTGTCGTCCTGCCCTCGGACAAGCTCGACAAGCTTCTGCTCATACGCTCGCACCGTCTCGAATCCCGGCCACTTCAGCCACACATCCAGTGCGACAAGCGCGTTCTTCGCCTCGGCGCCGTTCGGCCGCTGACCCTTCGCCGCCCGCAGCGCCTCCTCGGCAGCCTCGATTCCGGCCTGCACCGGCCGATGCGCATGTGCGGCCACCACGCCCGCCGAGAAGTGGAGGTCATCGTTTCCGGCGGTCCACCGCGTGAACTCCTGCCGCAGCTCGCTTGCGAAATCGAGCACATCGAAGAGCGGCCCTGCCAGTGCGACATCGTCGCCGCCGCTAAACACCAGGTAGATGTTCCGGAACCGCTCCGCTGCGAGCTCCGGAAGGTACGCTTCGAAAAACAGCGAAAGCGCCGTACTCACCGCCAGGAACCGTGACGGCGACGGCGGCCGTTCCGTGAAGTACTGCTGCAGGAACAGACCGAGGTCGTCGACGTCGGCCTTCATCGTTGCGATTAGCTTCCGCCCCTCGCCCTGCTCGGCAATCTCCTCGAAGTCGAGCAGCCCATCTCTGGATCGCGGCGCATACCGGCCCGTCGCCACGAGCCGCGCACACGGGAGCTTCTTCAGCCCCTCGGAATCCAGGGCGATGACCGCCCCTCGCACCACCCGCTCCGGCGGCCTGTCCGTGAGCTCCACCCGGTGGCCGAGCTCGGCCATCACCTTTCGCCACCCGCTCAAACGTTCACCCGGCCCCGCGGGCTCCAGCAGGACAAACTTCGAATCCAGCAAAGCCCGGCCCAGGTCCTCGAGCGACGCGCAAAACTCGCACACCCTCCGCTCCACCCCGTCGTCATCCTCGACGCGCCCGCCAATCGCCTCCCGGCCGCACGTCCTGCACGCCCGGCCCATCGAGGCCACCGCCTGCGGCCGGAACAGCTCCCCGCTCCGCGCCAGCGCTTCGAACTTGCGGGACTTCCGCACCGAAAGCGCCTCGCGCAGCTGGCGGTAAACCTCGTGAAACGCCCGGAGCTCCTCACCTGAACACACCAGCCCCGCCAGGTTCAGCGAAAGCCCCGGTCCGTGCGCCGCAACCAGCACCCGGTCCAGCTCCTCCTGGAGGTCGCGGACCATCCCAACCCGTCCAGCCGGCACGGCGACCACAAACTGGCCGCCGACCACCGAGAACGCACACCACGGCGGCACCCCGCAGCGAATGGCTACCCAGCGGGCCGCGACCAGGCTCAGCAACTGTATATAAAAGGAACGGGCCCGCAGGGCCCTGGCCGCCCTCCGGCTCCCCGTGTCATGGATGAACTCCTGGATCCCTGATGCGTCCCCGGCGACCAGGCCAATCCGTGCCCCGGCCGAATCCTCCGCCCGGCTGCCGTCTGCCGCCAGGGCCGCGGCGAACGCTCCCGCCAGGTGCAGGTGGGTCGCCAGCGGGATATCCGCCACCGCCGTCATAAACGCCGACGGCACGCCCATCGCGCCCCGGTACACCGCACCCGTGAGGTGTTCGCTCAGCGCGAGCCAGTCCCCGCCCGACAGTGCCGCCGCCGCCTCCAGCCCCGACCGCAGCCCGTCGAACACCTCCCCGAAGGCAGCGCGCGCAGAATCGGCATCGCCGGCCCGCAACTGCCCAAAGAGCAGCCGAGAGTCCAGCAGTCCCGGCCGAATGAACACCTCGTCCCGTTTCTTTGCCAGCGGGTGCAACAGCGCAGGGGCCGACCGACCTCCGTCATGTCCCACTCGGTCATACCGGTCGTCCCGCTCGCCCGCAGAGAGGTGGTCGCCCAGCACCACCCATCGGACCAGGTCGCCGAGTTCGCCAGCATTCGGCGCATGGTGCAGCGCCGCCGCATCCGCCAGGCCGCGGAACTCCGGCAGCGTCTCCTTCGCCAGCGTCCCGCTCATCGCCGCATGGGCGTACCGGTACCGCCGTTTGCAGCTGTCGCAATCGTCCCACCGCACCTGGTGCCGTTCCGGCGTCTCGCAGTCGAAACGCGAAGGCTCCGTCCCGCGCCCCGGCACCTGCGCCCATACCTTGCCCAGGTCGTGGAACAACCCGGCGCAATATGCCCGCAGGGTCTCCTCCGAAATCTCCCAGGACATCATGTCGCTCCAGCAAGTGCAGGAGACCGCATCCTAGCACACGGCTGTGCACGAGGTGAACCCCTTCTTCGCGACAAATAGACGACAATTGCGCGCTGACCTTCGGCTCCCCAATAATCGTGGCCGTGTCGACCATCCTCCTCGCTACCATCGGCAAGCGCGACCCCTTCCACGAGGGCGAACCAACAGGGCCCCTCCGCCTTGCGCGTGAGACGACACCCGACAGGGCGCTCCTGGTCGCCACCGAGGCCGTCCGCCCCCAGGCCGAGGCAACCGCCGCCGAACTCCAGGCCCTCGGCATCGAGGTCGCCATCGACATCCTCGACGACCTTCGCCGCGGCGTCCCCGACCTCGCAGTCAGCGTTTCCGACCTCCTCCTCGCCGGGCGCGACCTCGTCCGCCGCCACCCGGAGCTCAAAGAGGCCGAGGTCATCGCCTGCTTCACCTCCGGCACCCCCCAGATGAGCACCGCCTTCACCCTCGTCGTCCGCTCCCTGCTCCCGGACGCCCGCCACTTCCAGGCCCTGGACCCCTCGCAAACCATCCGCGAGCCCCTGCGCGAGTTCGACCCCGATATCCTGGGCCACCTCGATGCCCGCGACCGCACCCTCGAGTCGCTCGCCCGGGGCGATGCCGCCGCAGCGGCTGCCTCCGGTGTACCCCTCCTCCACCTTCCATCACAGGTTCCGCCGCCATGGGACCAGAAGGCCCTCAAAGCCGCCGTCACCATCGCCGAGGCGCTCGCCGCCGTCGAAAACTACCAGCGCCAGTGGCTCGCCCAGCTCGCCGCCAACATCCCCGCCAGGGCCGGCGGCGTCGACCTCGCCGGGCTCAAAGCCTGGCTCCAGCAGGCGGCAAACGATGACCTCGCCTGGGGCGCCGAGCTCGGCGCCTGCTTCCTCCGCCTCGACTCCCTCAACCGTCCCACCCAGGCCGTCCTCGTCGCTGCCACCGCAGCCGAAGTTCTCCTCACCGCCGGCCTCAGGCAATGCGGCATCGACCCCGACGACATCCGCGACCCGGCCCGGTTGCCGTCCG
Organism: Tepidiforma bonchosmolovskayae; assembly: GCF_008838325.1. Classification (GTDB taxonomy): domain Bacteria; phylum Chloroflexota; class Dehalococcoidia; order Tepidiformales; family Tepidiformaceae; genus Tepidiforma; species Tepidiforma bonchosmolovskayae. The sequence continues at coordinate 2,073,457 of NZ_CP042829.1, forward strand.
GCTTCAGCGAAGTCGACCTCATGCCCATCGACGGCGGCCGCTGGCGCATCGAAGGCGCCCAGCGCCGCGCGAAGCTGCTCGAAGCACTCTCCCCCGACTACCGCCGCGCCGTCGAAACGCACGCTGGCGAAACCCTCCGCGCCCGCCTCGCCGGCGCCCGGAACGACGCCGTCCACAAGGGCCGGCAGGTCCCCAGCGAAAGCCTCGAAGCCGCCAAAGCCTACCTCGAAATCCTCGCCGCGGCCGTCGGCGCCCCTGCGCCTTCCAGTCTCCCCACAGCCCCCTCGAGTCTCGGTGCTCTTGTCCAGCCATGGCGTTCCTGACCTGCCCCGTACGGAGGTGTGCTGCGCTGCCGAGTCTCCACTTACTGGAGCACTTGGCGTTCGATAGATGTAGCAAGTCTCTCGTGGGGCGATTACTAGGTCATACCCAAGGGGTAATCCCGTGAACCTTGAGCGCTCGGTTGCGCTCTTGCGAACTTAGGCGAATGAAATGCACAGCGCGTTATACTTGCTCGATAAGCTCATTTCATTATGGGATGACTTTGACCAGAAGCCAGATTACTATCTGCGTGATTTAATTCCTTCGATAATAGCTTATAGAGATCTGAGTAGATTTTCGTTCATAGAAAAGAAATTAATTCAACAGTTAAAGTCTCTTATGTCTGAAGAAGAGTGGAACAATCTCGCAAATCTGATTGAGGAGCGGCGGACGGGGAGATTGCATGTCTTGCGGTCAGACAAGGAGCGCCACTTGGGGGCCAAAAGGGAGCTCCGTCCCCGGGACGAGGAGGAGCTTCGCCTGGAGGCTATATGGCAGCTCCGTCCCCGGGACGAGGAGGAGCTTCGCCGTTGGGCTGCAGAGGAGCGCCGCCTGCGGGGTGAATGGGAGCGTCGGCGCCGGGAGGAAGCAGAGGAGCGGCGCCGCCGGGATGAAGAGGAGCGGCGCCGCCGCGAGGAGGAGGAGCGACGCCGTCGCGAGAAGGAGGAGGAGCGGCGGCGTCGTGAGGAAGAGGAGCGGCGCCGCCGCGTCGCTCTCGTTCAGCGAATTCGGCATGCACTTGAAACAGATTACCTCAATGCTGACCGCGTTTTCGCCAGCGACCCCGACGCCAGCCTGCTCTCGGCTGAAGAATACCGCAGGCTCAAGGTGGACTTCGTCCGGGAGTGGAGCCGCCGGGAGCTGGGCTTGGAACTCGACGACGAGCAGGCGGCCGCGGTCGCCCTGGCCGCCGGCAATACCCTGGTCGTTGCCCGCGCCGGCAGCGGCAAGACCACTGCCCTCACGGCGCGCGCCGCATTCCTCCAGAAGCATTGTCGCATCGAGCCACGCGAGCTGCTCCTGCTTGCGTTCAACCGGGATGCGGCGAACGAAATGAAGAAACGTCTGCGCACGTTCCTCGGCGAGAATGTGCCGCATGTCATGACGTTTCACGCTCTCGCACACGCGATCGTCAAACCACTATCTCGTATCCTCTCTGACCAAAAGGATGAAGATCAGCTCGACCTGAGCAAATTCGTTCAGGATGTCATCGATGACCTCATACGCTCCGAACGGTACGCTGACAGAATTAAGCAATTCATGCTGGCATATTATAAAGAAGACTGGGATCAGATTATCAGAAACAAATTTAATCTTCCTATTGCCCATTTTTTGGCGTACAGACGATCACTAGAACGGGAGACACTCGCTGGAGAATTCGTCAAGTCATATGGCGAGAAGTTGATAGCTAATATCCTCTTCGAGCACGGAATAGAATACAAATATGAGAAGCCATTCCGATGGGGCGAAAGTGTTTACCGGCCTGATTTTACCATCTATTTCGACAATCGAAGAGGAGGACTGATTATCGAATATTTCGGCTTAAAAGGCGAACCGGACTACGATGCGCTCGCTGAAGACAAGATCCGCTACTGGGGTAGCAGACCTCAGTGGAATTTGATCTATTTTTCTTCTGAAGACATATCCCGGCACGGGCCAGATCGGTTTGCTTCTATACTGCTCGGTGCATTGGACAGATTCGGAATCAGATACCGAAAGCTTTCAGATCATGAGATATGGGCCAAAGTTAAGCACCGGGCCATCGATAGATTTACAGAGGCGGTAGTCTCCTTTGTGAACAGGGCAAGAGCGCTTGGCGTTAGTGCTGACGACCTGAGAGAAAAAGTGCTGCACCACAGCTCGATAAGCCAGTTTGAAGCAGACTTCCTGGAGGTCGCCTGCGAGATCTATGATTCATATGTTGATCGTCTGGCGTCCCAGAATCTCCTGGATTTTCCCGGGTTACTTTGGTCTGCCGTGGAGCGCATCAAAAATGGCGAGACGAGCTTTGTCAGAGATAGAGGTAGAGAGTCAGGCAATTTGAAGACGATTAAATACGTCCTTGTCGACGAGTTCCAGGATATGAGCACGGCGTTTATCGAACTGTTGTTGGCGATCAAAGGCGTCTCTGATTCGTCAGGATTCTTCGGCGTAGGTGACAACTGGCAGGCTATTAACAGGTTTGCCGGAGCTGATATCAGATACTTTGGAAACTTTGAGGACATATTTACTTCTCCTTATAAATTCTTGCTGTTAAACAACTATCGGTCAGATGCCAGGATTGTAGAAACGGGAAACGCGATCATGGCCCCATCAGATGAGCGAGGTGGTGTCGCTGTGTCTCGCCGAGATGGAGAAGTCATGATATTTGATATGGCAAAGTGGCGTTCTCGAGACGCCGAAAAGCAGCGCCACGGTGACGACGAAATCACGCCGGCGGCACTGCGTCTGATATGGCACTGTCTCTCTGGCGGTCAAAGGGTGCTGGTGCTGTTCAGGGCCCGGACGATTCCTTGGTATATCCGGTGGTTGATTGGGCCCGGGGAAAAAGATGGCGTAGAGGCACTGCAGGAACATTTCCGCTCAGCCATTCCAGAGCGTCTGCGAGGAATGGTTACGGTGAATACTGCTCATTCCGCGAAGGGTAAGGAAGAGGACGCGGTGATCATTCTGGATGCGCGGGACGGCAGGTTCCCGCTCATTCATCCCCTCTGGGTGACCGGACGCGTGTTCGGTGATTCCCTGCTCTCGATCGGCAGCGACGAGCGGCGGTTGTTTTACGTGGCTGCGACCCGGGCGAAGCACGCCCTGTACTTCGTCACCGACTCCCGGCGGGGCAGCACGTTTCTCGCCGGTGTCCGGTCGCATGCCAACGTCGCAAGCGGAGACTGGCGGAAGCTGGCGGGGCCGCCTTGCGTCGCCATTGAGGCAGAAGCGGGGCCAGGTCGCAAACTGTCGCGGTACGGCTTTCGACCTGTGCGTGCAGGGCGGGGCGACGGCGTGTGGCGGAAGGACGTTCCGCTCGTCGACTTCTCGTGGGATCGAGTGCTGAGCCAGCTCCGTTCGGTCGACCTCCTCGGCGTCCGGGCCATTGATGACGAAGGCAACGTGCTGCACGAGTGGTCTGCGGGGGTACGCCGCAGTGATGCCGGTGAATGAGCCGCCCGCGCCATCCGCACCGGCGGACCGGTCCGACCCGCATGGTGACGCCAGATGGACGAGCGCTGGTACGTCGTCGCCTACGATATCCCCGATACCCGCCGGCGCGAAGCCCTCGCCGCCTGGCTCGAGGGATGGGGAGAGCGGGTCCAGCGGAGCGTCTTCGAATTTGAGCTCCGCCCTGCTGAATTCGCCCGGATGCTCGCCGGCATCCGCACCCGCATCGACCCTGCAGCCGACCAGGTTCGGGTCTACCACCTCGGCGCCCGAGGCTATCGGTCGATCGAAGTCCCGGCCGGCCCGCCGGCGCGGCCGCGGCCCAGGTGGTTCATCGTGTGAGGGGGAACCCCCTTGTCATGCCGGGGCTGGCGTGGCATAGTACGGGCGCGGCCGGCCGGCACGGCGCCGCCCTTAATACCACAGGGAGGGAAGGACGTCAATAGAGTTGCAACCCTCGAATCCCCGCTAGGGGACTGAAACTTGGACCTGTGGACCTCCTCCATCAGGGGGCCTGGGGTTGCAACCCTCGAATCCCCGCTAGGGGACTGAAACTTGGGCGTAATGGTCAGCCAATTCGGGCCGGCCGGAGTTGCAACCCTCGAATCCCCGCTAGGGGACTGAAACCGGCACCATTCCGCCGGCTCCATCCAGTCCGGCAGCACCACGTTGCAACCCTCGAATCCCCGCTAGGGGACTGAAACCGCGATTCTTCCAGCTGGATTTCAGCCAGTTTTTGTTGGTAGTTGCAACCCTCGAATCCCCGCTAGGGGACTGAAACCGTGGAATGTCGCGTGGCCACGCACGGTCACCAGCGCCGATGTGTTGCAACCCTCGAATCCCCGCTAGGGGACTGAAACTCAACCGCCGTTTTGTTCGCGATCGGGATCCTCTGAACCTTCCTGAGTTGCAACCCTCGAATCCCCGCTAGGGGACTGAAACAGCTGCAGGACGTTCAGCCACCGCGGGCCAGCGGCGTCGTTGCAACCCTCGAATCCCCGCTAGGGGACTGAAACATGCCAGGGGCACCCCTAAGGAGAACATTGAGATCCTCCCTAAGTTGCAACCCTCGAATCCCCGCTAGGGGACTGAAACTGTACGAACAGGTCCGCGAGGCTATCGAGGACTATTACTAGTTGCAACCCTCGAATCCCTGCTAGGGGACTGAAACTGCGACAAGATCCTTTACTGGCGCAGTCACCCAGCCGAAGTTGCAACCCTCGAATCCCCGCTAGGGGACTGAAACACGTTTAGATCCTCCTTAAGGGCAATGGTGATGTTGGTCTTAAGGTTGCAACCCTCGAATCCCCGCTAGGGGACTGAAACTGGTATTCGCGGGCCAGCCCTGTGCCCAGTTCGTAGTCAAGGGGTTGCAACCCTCGAATCCCCGCTAGGGGACTCAAACATCGTGACCCACGACGGCTGCTCGCCGGGCGAGATGAGGTTGCAACCCTCGAATCCCCGCTAGGGGACTGAAACCTGTCAACATCGGTGATGGCGTCGACGACAGATGCCCAAGAGTTGCAACCCTCGAATCCCCGCTAGGGGACTGAAACTCAACCGCCGTTTTGTTCGCGATCGGGATCCTCTGAACCTTCCTGAGTTGCAACCCTCGAATCCCCGCTAGGGGACTGAAACCGAGGAGCATCTGCCAGCTCGAGGCGTCGAAGTCGACCTTCTGTTGCAACCCTCGAATCCCCGCTAGGGGACTGAAACCGAGGAGCATCTGCCAGCTCGAGGCGTCGAAGTCGACCTTCTGTTGCAACCCTCGAATCCCAACTAGGGGACTGAAACAACTTCAAGGCCGCCCTTCCCGACAAGCTCGGCGATCGAGGGAAGTTGCAACCCTCGAATCCCCGCTAGGGGACTGAAACGCCACGATGACGTCGGCGGTGGAGACCTCCTCCAGCAGTTGCAACCCTCGAATCCCCGCTAGGGGACTGAAACTCCCGCAGGAGCGGGCCGATGGCAGAGGGGCTGCCCTCGATGTTGCAACCATCGAATCCCCGCGAGGGGACTGAAACCCGTAGATTGGTGACAACTGCCACACTCCCGATGCGGGAGTAGTTGCAACCCTCGAATCCCCGCCAGGGGACTGAAACGAGACCGGGCTGCTACTGGCAATGGCCGGTACGGACCTGCGGATAACCACATCCACATCCGTGCGCTGCTTGAGGAGTACCTTCGATCCGGCCCCGGGGGCATCGTGTCGAACCGGATGATCTGGCGGCCTGACGCCGCTCGCTGCGCCGGTACGCCTGGACTGCACCAGTGTTCTTCTCTTCATCGGTAACCTGCCCGGACCCGCCCGCGTTATAGGGCTGTACTCTGAGCGCTTCCGAGAGGCCGCCGTTGACGGCGGGGATTTGACGATGTTCCTCCCCGACTGGCCATTCGGGCTTGCCAAGGCCACCGATGGCCAGGAGTACATCGCCATCAAAGACGGGTTGCCGACCACCCTCACGTCTCTCCCGCCAATCTCCCTACCCGACCTGCCAGAGTAAGGTGGCGGAGCGGCGCCGGGTCGGGCGATTCCCTGCCTGGGAGGAGGCCCCGCCGCCGCTCCGCTCGGTGACCGCGTTGGGGGACGGTGCAACGATGGCCGCGGAGCCCGGCCCGGCCATCCCACCCCCTGCCTGGCCCGCATGCCGGGCACAGAAGCGACAGCGGCTGGCGCGCCGGAGCAACTATGATTGCTGACCGCGGCGCCGGCCGACGCTGTGTCCGCGGCGGCGCCGCGGTCGGTGGGGATCTCCGTTCGGCGGCAGGCTCTCCCGCCAGCCCCGGGCCGGCCGCCCCGGAGGAAAGGAGATACGCGTGAAACTCGAGGACCTCACACCCAACGCCGTCATCCGAGGCATTTCGCCCGGTGGTCTCGTCACGGTCATCAACGTCCAGTGGCACGGCTCCGATGCCCTCACCCTCGTGTACCGCACCGCGGACGGCAAAGTCGCCGACCGCCTCCTCTACCGCGAGGACGAACCGGACCTCGAACTCGTTGAAGCCGGCCGGCCATGGAGCTTCGATGGCGACGGCGCAACCTACCGGCTTGCAGCCGAGGCCCATCGCATCCGTCTCGCCCACCTTTTCGACCCCGTACTCGCCGTTCACACCTCGCTGGTCGATCCCTTGCCCCACCAGATCACCGCTGTCTATGAAACGATGCTGCCCCGTCAGCCGCTCAGGTTCGTTCTCGCGGACGACCCCGGCGCCGGCAAGACCATCATGGCCGGCCTCCTCATCAAGGAGTTGATCGCCCGCGGCGACCTCCAGCGCTGCCTCATCGTCTGCCCCGGCAGCCTCGTCGAGCAGTGGCAGGACGAACTCTCGCGCCGCTTCAACCTTCCCTTCGAAATCCTCACCAACGACAAGCTCGAAGCAGCCCGCACCGGCAACTGGTTCCTCGAAAACGACCTCGCCATCGCCCGCCTCGACAAGCTCTCCCGCAACGAAGAGGTCCAGCAGAAGCTCTTCGCCCAGGACAACCGCTACGACCTCGTGGTCTGCGATGAAGCCCACAAGCTCTCGGCAACCTACTTCGGGGGCGAGGTCCAGTACACCAAGCGCTACCGGCTCGGCCAGCGCCTCTCCGAAATCACCCGTCACTTCCTCCTGATGACGGCAACGCCCCACAACGGCCGGGAAGAGGACTTCCAGCTCTTCATGGCCCTCCTCGATGGCGACCGCTTCGAAGGCCGGTTCCGCCAGGGCGTCCACCAGGTCGATGTCTCCGACCTCATGCGCCGCATGGTCAAGGAGGACCTCCTCACCTTCGAAGGCAAACCGCTCTTCCCCGAGCGCATCGCCTACACCGTCCCCTACCAGCTATCCGACGACGAGGCCTTCCTCTACCAGCAGGTGACCGAATACGTCCGCGGGGAGTTCAACCGTGCGGAGGCGCTGAAGAACAACAAGCGCGCCGGCACCGTCGGCTTCGCCCTCACCATCCTCCAGCGGCGCCTCGCATCCTCGCCCGAGGCCATCTACCAGTCACTCAAGCGCCGGCGGGAGCGCCTCGAGAAGGAACTCAGGGAGCAGGAGCTCCTCGGCCGCGGGCGCGCGGTCGCCCTCAGCGTGGCCGATACACTGCTCGATGAGGACGCTATCTCAGACCTCGAGGACGCCCCCGACAACGAGGTCGCGGAGGTCGAGGAGCGGGTCCTCGACCAGGCAACCGCGGCCCAGACCGTCGAGGAGCTGCGGCGCGAGATCGAGACGCTCCAGCGCCTCGAAGACCTGGCGGCCCGGGTCCGCCGGAGCGGGAGAGACACCAAGTGGCGCCAGCTCTCCGAACTCCTCCAGGAGATCTTCACGGACCGTGCCTTGAGCGGCACGGCACGCGAGGAGACCGCCCCCTACGACGGGCGGCCCCTCCCGGCGCCCGTCGCCTCGCCGAACCAGAAGCTCGTCATCTTTACCGAACACCGTGACACCGTCCGGTACCTCGAGGAGCGCATCGCGACGCTCTTCGGACGCCCCGACGCGATCGCCGTCATCCACGGCAGCATGGGCCGTGACGAGCGGCGCAACGCCCAGGAGCGCTTCCTCCACGACCCCGCAGTCCGCGTCCTGCTCGCCACCGACGCCGCCGGCGAAGGCATCAACCTCCAGCGCGCTCACCTCATGGTCAACTACGACCTGCCGTGGAACCCGAACCGCATCGAGCAGCGCTTCGGGCGCATCCACCGCATCGGCCAAACCGAGGTCTGCCACCTGTGGAACCTCGTCGCCTCCGAAACCCGCGAAGGCGACGTCTACCGGCGGCTCCTCGAAAAACTCGACGAGGCCCGCAACGCCCTCGGCGGCAAGGTGTTCGATGTCCTCGGCAAGCTGCAGTTCGAAGGCCGGCCCTTGCGCGAACTCCTGATCGAGGCCATCCGCTACGGCGACCGCCCCGAAGTCCGCGCCCGGCTCGACACCGTCATCGAGCACGCGGTCGACCCCGCCCACCTCCGTGAACTCCTCGAAGAGCGCGCCCTCGCCCACGACGCGATGGATTCGAGCCGGGTGGCCCGCATCCGCGAGGAGATGGAGCGCGCCGAGGCCCGCCGGCTCCAGCCGCACTACGTCGAATCGTTCTTCCTCGAAGCCTTCCGCCGCCTCGGCGGCGTCGTTCGCGAGCGGGAGCCGCGCCGCTACGAGGTCACCTACGTGCCGGCCCAGGTCCGCAGCCGCGACCGCCAGATCGGCCGCGGCGAACCGGTGCTCCCGCGCTACGAACGGATCACCTTCGATAAGGAGCTCATCACCGACCCCGGCAAACCGCTCGCGGCCTTCATCTGCCCCGGCCATCCCCTTCTCGATGCCACCATCGACCTCGTGCTCGAACGCCACCGCGACCTGCTGAAGCGCGGCACCGTCCTGGTCGACGAGCGCGACCACGGCACCAGTCCGCGCGTCCTCATGGTCCTCGAACATGCCGTCCAGGACGCCAGCCTCCTGCCCTCCGGCGAGCACCGCACCATCTCCCGGCGCCTCCTCTACGTCGAAATGGACGCCGAAGGCCAGGCCCGCCACCTCCAGTACGCCCCGTACCTCGACTACCGCCCGCTCGCTGACGACGAGCCTTCCCCCGACGACCTCCTCGCCCGCCCCGAGTGCGCCTGGATCGGCGCCCACATCGAGGCCGTCGCCCGGAACCACGCCATCGCGACCGTCGTGCCCGAGCACGTTCGGGAGGTTCGCGACCGCCGCATCGAACTCGTCGAAAAGACCCGCGCCGCGGTCCACGACCGGCTGACGAAGGAGATCGCCTACTGGGACTACCGCGCCGAGCAGCTTGCCCTCGACGAGCAGGCCGGCAAACCGGCGGCGCGGATGAACTCCGTGGAGGCCCGCCGGCGGGCCGAAGATCTGCGCCTCCGGCTCCGGCGCCGCATCGAGGAGCTCGACCGCGAGGCCAGGGTCTCAGCCCTGCCCCCGGTCGTTCTCGGCGGCCTCGTCGTCGTGCCCATCGGCCTCCTCGCCGCCATGACCGGCCGCCCCTACCCCCTGCCCGCTCCCGCTGTCGATACCGGGGCCGCTGCCGCCCTCGGACGCCGGCTCGTCATGGACGTCGAACGGAAGCTCGGGTACGACCCCGTCGACCGCGAGTCCGACAAACTCAGGTACGACATCGAAAGCCGGGTCGTCTCCGGCCCGGAGCGCGGCCGCCTCCGCCTCATCGAGGTCAAGGCCCGCGTCGCCGGCGCCGATACGGTTACCGTCACCCGCAACGAAATCCTCACCAGCCTCAACAAGCCCGACGACTACATCCTCGCCCTCGTCGAACTCCACGCCGATGGCGGCCATCGCGTACGCTACCTGCGCCGCCCCTTCCGGCGCGAGCCCGACTTCGGCGTCACCAGCGTGAACTACGACTTCGCCGAACTCCTCGCCCGCGCCGAGGAACCGCGGTAGGCAGGAGAAACGCAGCCATGTCGCAAATCGACATCACCGTGCCCGATGCCCCCTTCGCACCGCTCCGAAAGGCGCCGCACGAGCTCGCCGCTCGGATGCAGCACGCGGCAGCCATCCACTGGTACCAGCAGGGCCTCCTGTCGATGGAGCGGGCTGCCGAGGCCGCCGGAAGGGGCCGGGCAGAGTTCCTGGCCGAACTCGCACGTCGTCGCGTCGACGTCTTCTCGCTCGACGAGCGCGACCTCGCCCGGGAGCTCCAGGGTGCCTGAGGTGCTCGTCATCGACGCCTCGCCCGTTCGTGCGCGCTGGCGCTCCGGTATCCCGGTCATGGAAACGGTTGGAATCGTGGCCCTGGCCCGGCGGCCCGGGGGTGATCCCGGACGCACGCCCCGTGCTGCTCACACTGCGGGCTGCCAGCATCTGGCTTTCCGACGAAGTCATCGCAATGGCGGTGCGCATTGCCGGCCTGGAAACGTGAGGAGCAAACCGTGAAGTACCGCAAAAAGCTCATCGAAGTCGCACTCCCCCTCGTCGCCATCAACCAGGCCTCGGCCCGCGAAAAATCCATCCGCCACGGCCACCCCAGCACCCTCCACCTCTGGTGGGCACGCCGCCCCCTCGCCGCTGCACGCGCCGTCATCTTCGCCCAAATGGTCGACGACCCCTCCGCCGTCCCCGAGGAGTTCCCCACGCCCGAAGCTCAGGAGGCCGAGCGCCAGCGCCTCTTCCGCCTGCTCGAGCAGCTCGTGCAGTGGGAGAACACCACCAACGAGCAGGTGCTGCAGGCTGCCCGCGAGGAGATCTGGAGGAGCTGGCGCCGCACCTGCCGCGACAACGCCAGCCACCCCCGCGCCGCCGAGCTCTTCAACCCGGACAGGCTGCCCGCCTTCCACGACCCCTTCGCCGGCGGCGGCAGCCTCCCCCTCGAAGCACAGCGCCTCGGCCTCGAAGCCTGGGCCAGCGACCTCAACCCGGTGGCGGTGCTGATCAACAAGGCCATGATCGAGATTCCGCCCCGCTTCGCCGGCAGGCCCCCCGTCAACCCCGCAGCCCGCACCGGCGGCCGCCTCTTCGAGGGCGAGTAGAAGGGCGCCCGGGGCCTGGCCGAAGACGTGCGCTACTACGGCCAGTGGATGCGCGACGAAGCCGAGCGCCGCATCGGCCGCCTCTACCCGAAGGTCACCGTGACCGAGGAGATGGCCGCTGAGCGCCCCGACCTCAAGCCGTACGTCGGCAAGGAGCTCACCGTCATCGCCTGGCTCTGGGCGCGCACGGTGCGAAGCCCCAACCCCGCCTTCGCCGACGTGGAAGTGCCGCTCGCCTCGACCTTCATGCTCTCGACGAAGAGCGGCAAGGAGGCCTACGTCGAGCCGGTGATCGGGGGCGGCGGGTATCGCTTCACGGTCAAGGTGGGCGAGCCCAGGGATGCGGAGGCGGCGAAGAACGGGACGAAGCTGTCACGCGGAGCGAACTTCCGCTGCCTGATGTCAGGCACGCCGATCGCGGGCGACTACATCAAGGCCGAGGGCCAGGCCGGGCGCATGGGCGCGCGGCTGATGGCCATCGTCGCCGAGGGCGAGCGCGGGCGGGTCTATCTCCCGCCGACGCCAGGACACGAAGCGATTGCGCGGGAGGCGAAGCCGACGTGGAAGCCGGAGGTAGCGTTGCCCAACGACCCTCGCAACTTCTGGACGGTGGACTACGGCCTGAAGACCTACGGCGACCTCTTCACCCCCCGCCAGCTCGTGGTGCTGACGACGTTCTCGGACCTGGTGGGCGAGGCGATGGAGCAGGTCAGGCGCGACGCCCTCGCCGCCGGCCTGCCCGACGACGGCCAGCCGCTGCGCGACGGCGGGACCGGCGCCACGGCGTATGCCGAGGCGGTGGGTGTGTATTTGGGAATCGGCATAAGCAGGCAGGCAAATCGAACAGCCACCCTCAACTTCTGGGATCAGAAAGGAGAGAACGTTCAGCAAGTATTCGCCCGGCAAGCATTGGCAATGACATGGGACTTCGTGGAAGGGAATCCACTGAGCAACTCTACAGGCAGCTTCATTGGACAGGTTGAGTACTTGACGCGCGTTGTGGAGGCAAATCTTCCTGCATCGTGCAAAGGTGTTGTTCGGCAAAGAGACGCTCAGAATCAGGACCTGACCGCCACTAAGCTCGTCTCCACGGACCCGCCCTACTACGACAACATCGGCTACGCCGACCTGTCGGACTTCTTCTACGTCTGGCTGCGCCGCGCGCTGCGGCCGGTCTTCCCTGACCTCTTCGCCACCCTCGCCGTGCCCAAGGCCGAGGAACTGGTTGCCACGCCCTACCGCCACGGCAGCAGTGAGAAGGCCGAGCAGTTCTTCCTCGGCGGCATGACGCAGGCCATGCACCGCCTCGCGGAGCAGGCCCACCCGGCCTTTCCGGTCACCATCTACTACGCCTTCAAGCAGTCCGAGACCGAGACCGCCGAGGGCACCGCCAGCACCGGCTGGGAGACCTTCCTCGACGCCGTCATCCGCGCCGGCTTCGCCGTCAGCGGCACCTGGCCGATGCGCACGGAACGCGGCGCGCGTTCGAACGGCATCGACACCAACGCGCTGGCCTCCAGCATCGTCCTGGTCTGCCGCCCGCGCCCCGCGAACGCCCCCACCGCCACGCGCCGCGAGTTCGTCGACGCGCTCAGGGCCGAGCTGGCGCCCGCGCTCGCCGAGCTGCAGAAGGCCAACATCGCCCCGGTGGACCTCGCCCAGGCCGCCATCGGCCCCGGCATGGCCGTCTACACCCGCTACGCGAAGGTGCTCGACGCCGAGGGGCAGCCCGTCTCAGTACGCGAGGCGCTGGCGCTCATCAACGCCACGCTCGATGAGGCGCTGGCCGAGCAGGAGGGCGACTTCGACGCCGACAGCCGCTGGGCGCTGGCCTGGTTCGAACAGCACGGCTTCGACGAGGGCGAGTTCGGCGTCGCCGAAACGCTCTCCAAGGCCAAGAACACCAGCGTGGCCGGCATGGTCGAGGCCGGCATCGTGCAGTCGGCCCGCGGCAGGGTCCGGCTCCTCCGCCCCGGCGAACTGCCCGCCGACTGGGACCCCGCCTCCGACTCCCGCCTCACCGCCTGGGAGTCGGTGCACCACCTCATCCGCGCGCTCGAATCCGGCGGCGAGGCTGCCGCCGCCGACCTGGTCGCCCGCCTTGGCAGCCGTGCCGAGACCGCCCGCGAACTCGCCTACCGCCTCTACACCCTCTGCGAGCGCAAGAAGTGGGCGCAGGATGCCCTGCGCTACAACTCCCTCGTCCAGAGCTGGCCCGAAATCACCCGCCTCGCGCGCGGGCACGGCGGTTCGCAGCCCGCGCAGGCAGCCCTCTTCCCCTAGTCCAGGAGGTCCACCATGGCGATGACCAACCAGGAACGCGTCGGCAAAGCGCTTGAACTGCTCCGGCAGGGGCTCGCCCCCTGGATCGAGCGCGAATGCCAGCGGAAGTACGGGAAGTACTGGGTCACGAAGGTCTCCGAGACCTGGAAGAACGACCTGGTCTGGACCGACGAAAACACGCCGGCCCTCGACGCCGCCGTCCTCCTCCGCGTCATGTGGGAGCAGTGGAACGACGTCTTCCGCGATACCCTCGGCCACGCCGAGCGCAGCCTCGTCTCCGAAATCCGGACGTGGCGGAACAAGTGGGCCCACCAGGAGCCGATCTCGAGCGACGACGCCGACCGCGCCCTCGACTCGATCCAGCGCCTCCTCACCGCCGTCTCCGCGCCCGAGGCCGACGAAGTCGAACGGATGAAGCTCGAGCTGCGCCGCACCATGTTCGACCAGCAGCTCCGCGCCGAGAAGCGCCGCGCCGGCGGCTCGCTCATCGAGCCCGCGGCCGCGAGCTCCCTCCGCCCCTGGCGCGAGATCGTCGTGCCCCATCCCGATGTCGCGAGCGGCCGCTACCAGCAGGCCGAGTTCGCCGCCGACCTCTGGCAGGTCCACCTCGGGGAGGGCGCCGACGAGTACCGCGACCCGGAGGAGTTCTTCCGCCGGACCTACCTGACCGAAAGCCTCCGCCGGCTCCTGGTTGGCGCGGTCCAGCGCCTTTCGGGCACCGGCGGCGACCCCGTCGTCCAGCTCCAGACCAACTTCGGCGGCGGCAAAACCCACTCCATGCTCGCGCTCTACCACCTCTTCTCCGGCGCCAACCCGGCCTCCCTGTCCGGCGTCGACGGCGTCATGGCCGAGGCGGGCGTCACGAAGCTCCCCGCTGTCCGCCGCGTCGTTCTCGTCGGCAACAAAATCTCGCCCGGCAATCCCGCGACCAAACCGGATGGAACCAGGGTGCACACGCTCTGGGGCGAACTCGCCTGGCAGCTCGGCGGCCGCGAGGCCTACGAGCGCATCCGCGCTGACGACGAGCGGGCCACGAACCCCGGCGACGTGCTGCGCGAGCTGTTCAGGGAGTACGGGCCCTGCCTCGTCCTCATCGACGAATGGGTCGCCTACGCGCGCCAGCTCCACGACGAGGGCGACCTCCCCGCGGGCAGCTTCGAAACGCAGTTCACCTTCGCGCAGGCCCTCACGGAGGCCGCGAAACTCGCCGGCAACTGCCTGCTCGTTGTCTCTCTCCCCGCCTCCGACACGCAGGGGTCGCCGCACACCCAGGCTGACGACGTCGAGGTCGGCGGCACGCGGGGCCGCGAGGCGCTCGAACGGCTCCGGAACGTCATCGGCCGGCTCGAATCCTCCTGGCGTCCCGCCTCCGCCGAAGAGGGCTTCGAAATCGTGCGGCGCCGGCTCTTCCAGCCGATCGACGACCCCGAGAAGTTCACCCAGCGCGACCTGACCGCCCGGGCCTTCGCCGACCTCTACCGCGCCAGCACCGCCGAGTTCCCGCCCGAATGCCGCGAGGCCGACTACGAGAAGCGCATCCGCGCGGCCTTCCCCATCCACCCGGAGGTCTTCGACCGGCTCTACACCGACTGGTCGACGCTGCTGAAGTTCCAGCGCACCCGCGGCGTCCTCCGCCTGATGGCGGCCGTGATCCACAGCCTCTGGGAAAAGGGCGACAGGTCGCCGCTCATCCTGCCCTCGACCATCCCCATCGACGACCCCCGGGTCCAGTTCGAACTCACGCGCTACCTCTCCGATAACTGGGTCCCAATCATCGAAAAGGACGTCGACGGCCCGAACTCCACCCCTGCCAGGATCGACGCTGAGGTGACGAACCTCGGCAAGTATGCAGCGACCCGCCGGGTGGCGCGCACCATCTACCTTGGGTCGGCGCCGACCGCCGCGACCGCCCATCGCGGCATCGAGGACCGCCGCGTCAAGCTCGGCTGTGTCATGCCCGGCGAGCCCCCGGCCGTCTTCGGCGATGCCCTCCGCCGGCTCGCCGCCGCCGCGACCCACCTCTACCAGGACGGTGCTCGCTTCTGGTACTCCACTCAGCCCACCGTGACCCGGCTCGCCGAAGACCGCGCCGAGCAGCTCACGCGCGAACCCGACCGCGTCGCTGAGGAGCTGGAGCGCCGCGTGCGCGACGACCTCCGCGACCGCGGGGAGTTCCCCCGCGTCCATCCCTTCCCGCGTTCGTCCGCCGACGTCCCCGACGAACGAGAGGCCGGGCTGGTTGTCCTCCCTGCCGACTACTCCCACACCAAAGATGGGGAGAGCCAGGCGATCCTGGCGGCGCGCGGCATCCTGGAGACGCGCGGAAACGCGCCGCGCCTCTTCCGCAACACGCTCCTCTTCCTTGCCGCCGATAAGGTCCGCCTCCAGGACCTCGACGAAGCCGTCCGGCGCTACCTCGCCTGGAAGTCGATCCTTGACGAGAAGGAAACCCTGAACCTCGAACCGCTCCAGGTGCGCCAGGCCGAGGCCCAGCTCAAGGCTGCCGACGAGACGGTTAGGGCGCGGCTTCCCGAAACCTTCTGCTGGCTCCTCGTCCCCGAACAGAAGCGTCCGGATGCCCCGGTCGAATGGCGCGCCGTGCGCCTCTCCGGCAGTGAGGCCCTGGCAGCCCGCGCCGGCAAGAAGGCCCGCGCCGAAGAACTTCTGCTCGGAAGCCTCGGAGGAACGATGCTCCGCACCTGGCTCGACCGGGTGCCGCTCTGGCGCGGTGACCACGTCTCGCTCCGCCAGCTCGCCGACGACTTCGCCAGCTACCTGTACCTGCCGCGTCTCAAAGGCCCCGCAGTGCTCGCGAACGCCGTTGCGGGCGGCATCGCGCTCCTGACCTGGGCGAACGATACCTTCGCCTACGCCGAAAGCTTCGACGAGGCCTCCGGGAGGTACCGAGGGCTCCAGTTCGGGCAGGCCATCTCCCTGCCGCCCGATGCTGCCGGGCTGGTCGTCCGGCCGGAGGCCGCACGCCGGCAAATCGACGCCGAGCAGGGTTCAGCAACGACCGGTCACACCGGCATCGATGTTGGCGGAGGGAGCAGCACCGGCGGCAGCGGCGGGACCGGCTCTGGCGTGTACCCGCAGCCGGCCCCGGAGACCTACCGCCGCTTCCACGGGACAATCGAGCTGGATACCGAGAAGCTCCCGGCGCATGCTGGCCAGGTCAACGCAGAGGTCATCGCCCACTTTCTCGCAAGGCTGGGTGCGAAGGTCCGGGTCACGCTCGACATCGAAGCCACCCTGCCCGACGGCGCCGATGAGCACCTGCGCCGCGCTGTCGAGGAGAACTGCCGGACCCTGAAGTTCTCGAGCTTCGGCTTTGAGCGCGACTGACCGGTCGCCGGGCATGACCCGAGGGTCGGGCGCTTTCCCGGCTGCTCCTCCCGGCTCCTCCTCCGAAGTCTCGCCGGCGCCAGCCGGCCGTCGGCAGCATACCCGCCCCTCCACCCCGCTTCAATCAGCTCTCCTCCCGCCGGCCCCTACGCCGCCGGCCGCGATGCGCCGAGCGTGTAGTGGTCCAGGCGGCCGGTGCGCTCCAGCCACCGGATGAACGCCTCCACGCAGTCCGGGTCAAGCTGCGTGCCCGCTACCCGCCGGAGCTCCTCGAGCGCCTCAGAAACAGGCCGCTTCGGCCGGTACACCCGCGTCGATGTCAGCGCATCGAACGTATCGCCGACGGCCACCACCCTCGCCTCGATCGGAATCTGCTCCCCCTTGAGCCCGTCGGGGTAGCCGCCTCCCGCGAACCGTTCATGGTGGGCGCGGATCACCGCCGCCAGGCTCTCGAGTTCGGGGTGGAGCTTCGCAATGTGCGCGCCCCGCACCGTGTGGTGCTTCATCAGCTCGAACTCTTCAGGCGTCAGCTTGCCGGGCTTGAGCAGCACCGCATCCGGCACAGTGATCTTGCCGACGTCGTGAATCCTCCCGGCCGCGGCGCATACCAGCACCTTCCGCTCTGGGAGCCCGAGTTCCCGCGCCAGCCCCTCGGCAAACTCGGCGACCCGTCCCATGTGGTGCCGCGTGTAGGCATCCTTCCGCTCCACCGCTTCCTCCAGCGACTCCAGCACCCGGACGTCGGCGATTGAGCGGACCTCATCCAGCGAGTCCCGCAGCTCGAGTGCCCGCGCGAACACGATAAGGCTCTTCGCCCGCGCCGCTTCGATCGCCCACCCGCCAATCACGACGAGGAAGGCCATGAGCAGGAGGCCGTGGTACAGCCACCAGCTGAGGTGCCACAGGTCGCTGTAGTACATCGAAAGCTGCGCAACCCCAAGCAGCCCCAGCGCGGTCACCATTGCCAGCTGCCCGGGCAACTCCGTGAGCCGCCACGCCTGGAAATAGCGCCAGCCGGCAATCCCAAGGAGGACAATCGTTGTCCCCGCCAGCATGCTATCCCACGCCCGTGACCTCGGTACAAAGTCCCACAGCTCCGGCCGAAGCACCATGCTCGCAAGGTAGGCTGCCAGCGCTGCCAGCCCGGCTGCCAGGATGTCGGTGCTGTGCCGCTGGACAAATGTGCCCCCAGGCCACCGCCGCGGCACGACGCTGAGCGCAATGAAGATCGCACCGAGGAACTGGCTCAGTCCCGCCGAAATGATGACTGCGTACGGGTAATCCGTCTCCGGGATGAGCAGGCCCGGAGTCCCGAGGCCGTGCGTTGCAAACACCATCGCAATAGCCACGAACCCCAGCGCCAGGTACACCGTCCGCGTCGTCCGCACGCTCTCGACGGACATGGCGAGCCCGGCGCCAACCAGCGCCGAAAGCAGCGCCGCCGCCGAAACCACCCAGAAGTGCTCGGTCGGGTACACCAGCATGGGGTCCCAGCCAGGGACCAGCTTCATCGCCGCAAACGCGCCCAGCGGTACGAGCACCGCGCCCATCGAAAGTAACAGCCAGTTCCGGGGCCGCATCATCCAGGCCTCAAATACGGGATGTTCGTGTGCCTAAAATCGGCCGGAGGCCGGGATGCCTGAACCCCCTGCGGCCCGCTGCTTACCATTCCTTACGCCCGTGCACCACCACCCGTACCCGGCCGGGCCCCGCCGTCGCCGCGTCCAGCGCCGCCCCGAGGTCCCCGAACACTCCCAGGGGCTCCTCGCTGCCCTCCCGCACCAGCGCCCACCCCATCGGCCCCGGCACCAGGTGCAGCTCCTTCGGCCCTGCCCCGCTGCGCATCCACATACTCCCTACATCGGCCGCACCCGCCCCGGCGACGTAGGGAAACACCCTGCACCTCCGCCCCGGACCCCTGCATCCTCTTCGGCAGCAGGCCGATAGACTTGTCGCCATGCCTGACGATTCCCTGCCACTTCCTGCCCCGCCGGCGCGCGCCCCCGAGTGGGGCAAGGCCGTCAACGGCGCCGAAGAGCGCCAGTTCCTCGAAGGCCCGGCCGACCGCGGCTCCGAACTCATCCGCACCTTCCGCATCGCCGCCGAGTTCATCCGCGGCTTCCGCAAACTCCACTTCGTCGGCCCCTGCGTCACCATCTTCGGCTCCGCCCGCTTCACCGAAGACCATCCCTACTACGACCTCACCCGCCGCGTCGGCCGGGCCATCGCCCGCGAAGGATTCACCGTCATGACCGGCGGTGGCCCCGGCCTCATGGAAGCCGCAAACCGGGGCGCCAAAGACGTCGGCGGCCACTCCGTCGGCTGCAACATCCAGCTCCCTCACGAACAGAAGCCCAACCCCTACCTCGATACCTTCGTCGAGTTCCGCTACTTCTTCGTCCGCAAGGTCATGCTGGCCAAGTACTCCTACGCCTTCATCGCAATGCCCGGCGGATTCGGCACCCTCGACGAACTGTTCGAAATCGCCACCCTCATCCAAACCCGCAAAATCCGCGACTACCCCTGCATCCTCATGGGCGTTGATTACTACGAGCCGCTCATGGACTTCCTCCTCAACCGCCTCGTCGCCATGGGCACCATCGACCCCGAAGACCTCGACCGCCTCGTCCTCACCGACTCCCCCGAAGAAGCCGCCGCCATCGTCCGTGAAGTCGGCATCCGCAAGTTCGGCCTGCGCTACCGCAGCGTTGCACCGAAGCGCCGGCGCATCCTCTTCGAATAACCCGCCCCATTGCCCTGCAAACAACGGGAGCCCGGCCGCCTGGCCGGGCTCCCGCCCGGGAAACTCCCCGGTCCTTTAGTCCCGGATGGTAATCGCCGCGTTCGTGATGACCGGCGTCCCGCGCTCCTTCGTCTGGGCTGCCACGAGAATCGTGTTCCCCTCCCGCCAGAACGACGTCACAATCGTCTCGCCCGGGAACACCACGCCCGCGAACCGCGCCTGGTAGCGCGCTACCTTCCCCGTGTCGCCGCCGAGTGCATGGTCCACCACCGCCTTGCACACCACCCCGAACGAGCACAGCCCGTGCAGGATCGGCCGGTCGAACCCGCCCATCTTCGCGAAGTCAGGGTCCGCGTGCAGCGGGTTCTTGTCGCCCGAAAGCCGGTAGAGCAGCGCCTGCTGCGGCAGCGTCTTCGATTCCACCGTGCCGTCCGGCGCCCGGTTCGGGGCCTCGTTCCCTGCCGGCGGGCCGCTCTCGCCGCCGAAGCCGCCTTCCCCGCGCAGGAAGAGCGAGAACCGGTTCACAAACAGCGGCTCCGCCTCGCCTTTCAGCTTCGTCTCCGTCTCCAGCACGACGAGCGCAGCTTTCCCTTTGTCATAAATCCCGGCGACCTTCCCGTTCGTCTCTACCTCGCCCTCGACCGGGATCGGCTTCCGAATCTCCAGGTCCTGCTCCCCGTGCAGCAGCAGCGCCGGGTTGAACTGCAGGCCCGGCACCTGGCCCACGCCGCCCAGCGACCCAAACGCCGGGATCACCCCGAAGCTCGGCAGCACCTTCAGGTTCCGCTCGTACGTATAGGCCAGCTCGTTCGGGTCCGTCGGCGGGTCACCAGCCCCAATCCCGAGGTGGTAAAGAATCACCCGGTCCCGGTCCCACCGGAACGAACCGCCCTGGATCGGCGCTCCAAGCGCCTTCGAAGGATCGATTGGCACGTCAACGACCTCGCTGTCTCAGGTGTTGCGGCCGAACCCGGTTCGGCCAACCGGCAGCGTACACCGAACCCGCCGCTCCTGTCCCGCCTCGCGCCGTACACTGGCCCCATGCCCATCCCCCTTCGCCCCTTCGGCGCCGCCGGCTTCGAACTCCCGGTGCTCGGCCTCGGCGCTATGGACACGCCCCACTCCCCCGAGGCCGAGGCAACCGTCCGCGCTGCCCTCGATGCCGGCATCCGCTTCATCGATACCGCCCGTGACTACGAAGGCTCCGAATACCTCCTCGGCAGCGTCCTCCGAGAGCGGCCCGCCGCCGAAGTCTTCCTTGCCAGCAAGACCTTCCGCCGGACCGCCGCAAGCGCCCAGTACGAAATCGACCGCTCCCGGCAGGTGCTCGGCCGCGAGACGATCGACCTCTACCAGCTCCACGATGTCTCGACCCCGGAGGCGTGGGCGCAGGTGATGGCCCCCGGCGGCGCGCTCGAAGGCCTCCGCGACGCCGTCGACCGCGGAGCCATCCGTTTCATCGGCATCTCAACGCACAGCCTCGAAGTCGCCCGCCTTGCAATTGCATCCGGCGCCTTCGCCGCCATCATGCTCGAATACTCGGCCTTCTACCCGGAGTCGCTTCCCGTGCTCGAACTCGCCGCGGACCGCGGCGTCGCGGTCATCGTCATGCGGCCCCTCGGCGGCTCGGGGCGGACCAGCGCCATCCGCGGCCGGATGGCGCGCGGCGAAGCCGGGCCCCTCACCCCCGCCAACCTCCTCCGCTACGTGCTCACCTGCCCGGCGGTCTCGGTCGTCATCCCCGGCGCCCGGTACCCCGACCGCATCCGCGCCAATGTCGCCGCCGTCGAAGCCTTCGTCCCGATGAGCCCCGCCGAGATGCGGGAGCTGGAGCGGGCCGCGGCAGCGCTCTACGACTGACCGGCCCGCGGCGCGGAGCTGAACCCCTCCCGCTGGTGCGCCCCGTCGCAGAACGGCTTCGTCGCCGAGTGCCCGCACCGGCAAAGCGCCACCACGTCCTTCTTCTCGAAGGCCTTTCCCTCCGCGTCAACCACCGTAAACTCGCCGCGGACAATATACGGGCCGTTATCCCGGACAGTGATCGTCGTCTCTGCCATCCTGTCGACTCCTTTTCGATGCTGCGTTCTGCGAAAATTTTCCCCGCCTGCCCGCCGCCGGCGCAAACCACGCCGCCGTACAATGCCCGGCATGGCTGCCGTCGCGCTGTTCGACCCCTGCTACCTGCAGGCCCTCCGCCCCGGCGACGCCGCCAGTGCCCGCCGCGTCCTCGAAGCCCTCGGCGATGTGGTCACCCTCATCGACGGCCGCTGCTGCGGCCAGCCGGCCTTCAACAGCGGCTTTCGGAGCGAAGCCCGGGCCGTCGGCCGCCAGCTGCTCCGCGCCGCCCGCGCGCACGCCGCCATCGTCACAGCGTCCGGCTCCTGCACCGCGATGGTGCGCCACTACCTCCCCGCGCTCTGGGAGCCCCCGCGCTCCGCTGCCGCTGCCGCCATCGCCAGCCGGTTCGTCGACTTCCCGACCTACGTCGCCCGCCACCCGGGTTTCGAACGGCTTGGCCTCCGCCTTCCCGGCGTCGTTGCACTCCATGAATCCTGCCACTCCCGCCGCGAGCTCGGGGCATCCGCCGCCGTCGCCGCCGTGCTGGCCCGCATCGAAGGCCTCGAAGTCCGCGAACCCGCCTTCCCAGAGGAGTGCTGCGGCTTCGGCGGAACCTTCGCCGTCAAAGAGCCCGAAGTCTCCGTCGAAATGATGCGGGCGAAGCTCGAGGCGCTCGCCGCGACCGGCGCCCGGGTCGTGGTCTCCCCCGATTACTCCTGTCTCGCCCACCTGCAGGCCGGCGCCGCCGGGCTCGGCATCCAGCTCGAAGGCTGGACCCTCCCCGAACTCCTCGCGAGGGCGCTCGAATGACCGCCTTCCGCGACCGCGCCCGCCGCGAAATCGCCGCTGAGCACCCCTCCGCTACCCTCCAGCCCATCATGCGCAAGCTCGTCGAGGACTCCCGCGCCATGCTTGCCCGCGGCCCCGGCGATGCGCGCGCCCGCGCGACCGCCGCCCGCGCCGCCGCCGTCGAGAACCTCGAAGCGCTCCACCGCCAGCACCGCGAGCAGCTCGCGCTCCGCGGCGTCGGCTACCACCGCGCGGCCACCGCCGCCGAAGCCGTCGAAATCGTCCGGCGGCTGCTCGCCGGCGCCCGCCGCGTGGCCAAGTCGAAATCGATGGTCGCCGAGGAGATCGGTCTCACCCACGCCCTCCGCGCCGACGGCATCGACGTCCTCGAAACCGACATCGGCGAGTACATCGTCGACCTCGAAGGCCGCGGCCCCAGCCACATCACCGCCCCTGCCATCCACCTCAATCGCAGCCGCATTCGCGACATCCTCCGCCGCGCCGGCGCCAGCCTCGATACCGACGACCCCGTCGTCCTTTCGCAGCACATCCGCGATGTTGTGGGGCGTTTCTTCGAAGACTGCGATGCCGCCATCACCGGCGCCAACATGCTCATTGCCGGCTCCGGCCGCATCGCGATCGTCGAAAACGAAGGCAACGTCGCCCTCGGCGTCTCCCACCCGCGCCGTCACATCGTCGTCACCGGCCTCGAAAAGATCGTCGCCGACGAGGCCGCTGCCCTCGCCGTCCTGCAGGTCCTCGCCCCGAGCGCCACGGCCCAGCCGCTCACCGCCTTCACCCATATCCTCGGCTCGCCGCCGCCGGGGCAGGAGCGGCACGTCGTCGTCGTCGACAACGGCCGCTCCCGCATCCTCGCCGACCCCCGCTACCGCGACGTCCTCCGCTGCATCCGCTGCGGCGCCTGCATGAACGCCTGCCCCGTCTACCGGAGCGTCAGCGGCATCGCCTACGGCTCGCGCTACATGGGGCCGATTGGCGCCGTCCTCTCCCCGCTTCTCTGGCCCGGCCGCGAGTACGCCGACCTCCCCTTCGCCAGCTCCCTCTGCGGAGCCTGCACCGAAGCCTGCCCGGTCGGCATCCCGCTCCACCGCATGCTTCTCGACCTCCGCGCCGATGCCGTGCGCCGCGGGCTCGGCGCCGGCCGCGCCGAACGCGTCGCCTGGCAGGCCTGGGCTGCCGCCTTCTCCCTCCCCGTCGGCGCCCGCGCGGCCTCGGCCTTCGCCCGCATCGCCCTGCGCGGCGCCGGTCGTCTCCTCCGCCCGCCGGCGCCGAACCGCGCCGACCCCCGCGTCCTCCCGGAACCCGCCGAACCGCACGACCCGGCGCTCCTCCAGGCGGCCGGTCCCGATCGCACCGAACGCACGGTCATCGCCCCCGGGGAGGTCCTCCCCCCCACGCCCGCGGAGCGCTTCCGCCTCCGCGCCGGGGCGCTGGGCGTGGCCTTCGCCGAAGCGCCCGCCCCCGGGTCGCTCGTCCTCCAGGCCGCTGCCGCCGTGGCCGGCACCGGGTCCGTCCTGCTCGCCGGCAGCCCGGTCGACCGCCGGGCGCTCCTCGCCGCCCAGGCCGTTACGCTCCTGGTCGACCCCGCTGCCGTCGTCGAACACCCCGCCGGCCTCGAGCCGTTCCTCGGCGGCGACGACGCCCTGGTCCTCACCGGCCCGAGCCGAACCGCGGACATCGAGAAGGTGATCGTCCGCGGCATCCACGGCTCCCAGGACTACGCGGTCGTGCTCCGGCCGCCGCTGGCGTAAGTCGCACTGCCGTAATCAAAACCGCGGTTAGCTCTGGCAAAATCCAGCAAAATAGGGAAAATCCCGACGTCCTGCCGCACCATTCCCCGTACGATGCCGGCGACGAAAAGGACGCGCACGTGACATCCAGCGAGGACCGAACCCCGCGAAACGGTCAGGCCGACGCCGCCCCGCTGGCCATCCCCGCCGGCGCACTCCCCGCCGGCATCTTCTTCGCCGACCACCGGCTCCCGGCCCTCGTTTTCGAACGCGGCACCCTTCGCATCCTCGAAGCCAACCGCGCCGCCTGCACCCTCTACGGGTATTCGGCCGAGGAGTTCCGGCGGCTGACCCTCGCAGATATCCTCCCGCCCGAGGACGTGCCCCTCCTCCGCCAGTTCGTCGATGGCATCCTCCCCGGCCCGCCGCCCGCCTTCTGGCGCCACCGAACCCGCGACGGGCGCATCCTCCAGGTCCGCATCGCCGGCCAGGACATCACGTACGGCGGCCGCGCGGCCCGCATCACCTTCATCCTCGAACACACGCCGGTCGAGGAAGCCCTCGCCGCCGCCCGCGATGCGGAGCAGCGCTTCCGCTCCATCTTCGATTACGCGGGCCACGCCATCGTCGTCTTCGACATGGACCTCGGCCGCTTCGTCGAAGCGAACGACGACGCCTGTCGCCTCTTCGGACTCTCCCGCGAGCAGCTGCTCCAGCAATCCCCCGCCGCCCTCAGCCCGGAACGCCAGCCCTCCGGCGAACGGTCCGACGACCTCGCCCGCGCCCGCCTCGAGCGCGCCCTGGCCGGCGAGCCGATGGAGTTCGAATGGGTCCACCAGGACGCCGCCGGCCGCCTCATCCTCTGCGAAGTCCGCCTCGTCCGCATGCCGCCCTTCGACCGCCGGCTCATCCGCGGCGCCATCCTCGACATCCGCCAGCGCCGCGCCGCCGAGGCCGAACTGCAGCGCCGCGAGCGCGAGTTCCGCTCCCTCGCCGAGAACTCGCCCGACCTCATCGTCCGATTCGATGACGACCTCCGCATCATCTACGCCAATCCGGCCGCCCTCGCCAGCGTCGGCGCCGAGCTGCGCACTGTCGCCGGCCTCCGCCCCACGCAGTTCCTCCCCGGCAGCCCGGCGCTCGAACGGTGGGAGCGCGCTGTCGCCGCCGTCCTCGAAACCCGCCAGCCCCTCACGCTCGAAGGCCCGTCTGACTTCCGCGGTCCCGGCGCCTACAGCCAGACCCACCTCATCCCCGAATTCGACGAAGACGGCGCCATCGCCTCGGTCCTCTCTATCACCCGCGACCTCACCGAGATCTACCGCGCCGCCGCCGAGAACGCCCGTCTCGCCGCCATCGTTGCCTTCTCCCGTGACGCCATGGTCACCACCGACCTCGAGGGCCGCATCACCTCCTGGAACCGCGGCGCCGAACTGGCCCTTGGCTACGCGGCACCGGAGGTCCTCGGCCGGACCACCGAGTTTCTCTTTGACCCGGAAGCCCTCCCCCTTCGCGACTGGGTGCGTTCCCGTGTGCTCGCCGGCGAAAACATCGAAGACATGGAGCGGCCCTGGCGCCGCAGGGACGGCTCGACGGTCATCCTCTCCTCCTCGTACTTCCCCCTTCGGAGCCCGGCCGGCGACATCATCGGCATCGGCAGCGTCGCCCGCGACGTCACCGAGCGCGTCCGCGCTCAGCAGGCGCTCCAGCAGAGCGAAGCCCGCCTTCGCGATCTCCTCGATGCCGTCTCCGCCGCCGTCTGGGTCTCCGATGGCCGGAATGCACTCTTTGTGAACGCCGAGATGGAGCGCCTCACCGGCTACTCCCGCGACGAACTGCTCGCCCCCGTCTTCCTTGCCTCCCTCATCGCGGAGGAAGATATCCCCGTCATGCTCCGCCACTTCGAACGCCGCCTCCAGGGCCTCGAGCAGGTCTCCCGCTTTACCATCCGCATCTCCACCCGTTCCGGCGAGCTCCGCCACCTCCGCGTCGCGGCTTCACCGTTCCAGTTCGACGGCCGCGATGCGACCATCCTCTCCGCCCTCGACACCACCGACCTCGTCCACGCCGAAGAGGAGCGCCGCCGCCTCGACCTCCAGGTGCAACAGACCCAGAAGCTCGAGAGTCTCGGCGTCCTCGCCGGCGGCATCGCCCACGACTTCAACAACCTGCTCGTCGCCATCCTGGGCAATGCCGGCCTCGCGCTCATGGAGCTCCCGCCCGAATCGCCCGCAAGGCAGACCGTCCTCGCCATCGAAACCGCTGCCCAGCGCGCCGCCGAGCTGACCCGCCAGATGCTCGCCTACTCCGGCAAGGGCAAGTTCGTCATCGAGCAGCTCAACCTCTCCCGCGTCGTCGAAGAGATGGCGCACCTTCTCGAAATCTCCGTCTCGAAGCGCGCTGTCCTGAGGTACCGCTTCGCGCCCGACCTCCCCGCCATCGAAGGCGATGCGACCCAGCTCCGCCAGGTCATCATGAACCTTATCACCAACGCTTCCGACGCCATCGGCGACCGCTCCGGCGTCATCTCCGTCTCGACCGGCATCGTCGACGCCGATGCCGCCTACCTGAAAACCGCATACATGGACGACGACCTTCCCGAAGGCCAGTACGTCTACCTCGAGGTCGCCGATACCGGCATCGGCATGGACGCCGAGACCGCCGCACGCATCTTCGATCCCTTCTTCACGACGAAGTTCACCGGACGCGGGCTCGGCCTCGCCGCCGTCCTCGGCATCGTCCGCAGCCACCGCGGGGCGATCAAACTCTCCACCGCACCCGGCCGCGGCACGACCTTCACGATCCTCTTCCCCGCTGCTGGCCCCCCTGCCCCGCCTGGCCCGGCCCCGGCTCCCGAAACGGCGTCGACGCCCCTGCCCCGCGCAGTCATCCTCGTCGTCGACGACGACGAAACCGTGCGCGCCGTCACCCGCCGCATGCTGGAGCTTTCCGGCTTCACTGTGCTCCTCGCCGCCGACGGCGCCGAGGCCGTCGCCCTCTACCGCGAGCGCCCGGGCATCGACCTCGTCCTCCTCGACCTGACCATGCCCGCCATGGACGGCGAAGAGACCTTCCGCGAGCTCCGACGGCTCGACCCGGGGGTGCGCGTCATCCTCACCTCCGGCTATAGCGAGCAGGACGCCGCCGACCGCTTCGCCGGCACAGGGCTCGCCGGCTTCATCCAGAAGCCCTACCGCCCCCAGGACCTGATCGAAACGGTTCGCGCCGCCCTCCAGTCGCAGACCTAGGCCAGGCAGCGGAGCGGCCTGCCTCCGTTGAACGCCAGCATCTCCGCAAACATCTGCCGGTAGTCGAGCGGCGTGCCGCGCGGCTCACCCCGGAGCTCGCTGTACACCCGGTGCAGATTCGGCACAATCCGCTCCCGGTCGTGCCAGTCCGCGAACTCGCCGAAATCCAGCCCCTGCGCCAGCTCCAGCGGCGGCACCCCTCGCTCGAAGCCCTCCCGGCCCACGGCCTGCAGCCATTCGAGGTACCGCCGCACCTGGCCGAGCACCTCCGGACCCGCCACCGGGCCGTGCCCCGGGACAATCGTCTCTGCCCCCAGCGCCTCGAGCCGGTCCATCGCATCGAGCCAGCCCCCGACCGACCCGCCGAGCGCGAACGGCGTCCCTCCGTTGAACACCAGGTCGCCGCTGAACAGCAGCTTCCGCTCCGGGATCCACGCCACGATGTCGCTCGTCGTGTGCGCCGGCCCAAGGTACAGCAGCTCCACGCGCAGGTCGTCGACGTACACCGTCAGCCGGTCGTCGAAGGTCACCGTCGGCGGCGTCAGCGGGCACTCCCCGAAGTCCACCATCGGGAACAGGGCGTAGGCCGCATGTCCGGCTGCGAGAATCTCCTGCCTGCACCGTTCGCTCGCGATGATGGCGCTCGCCGGCGCAAACATGAAGTTCCCGTGCGTGTGGTCGCCGTGGCTGTGGGTATTGATCAGCGCGCTGACCGGGAGCTGCGTCACCTCCCGCACCGCAGCATGGAACGCCCGCGCCCGGCGCTCCGTCCCGGTCGTGTCGATGACCGTCGCCGACCGGCTCCCCACAATGCAGCCGGCATTGTTCAGGAACCAGCTCCCATCGAGCTGGATGTAGGCGTAGATCCCCGGGCTGACCTCTTCGATGGTCGGCGGCGGCACCTCGTCGTGCGGACCCGGCAGCTGCGTCGACACCGTGTACTCCCCTCCGGCGTGGTCCGCTGGAGTCTACCGCCGCCGGCGCCGCCGATCACCCCGCCGCCCTGGCGGCAGCCCTGCGCCTACTGGACCGGCTGGATGAACGGCTTGAACGTCGGCTCCATCCGCTCGAACAGCTCATCGACCGTCCACATCTTCGAGCCCTGCAGCACGACCTGCGGCGCGATGTTGCTGTACAGCGTGATCCGGTACCCCGCGATCCCGAAACACCGGCCCGAAATCCAGCCGCCGGCGTCGCTTGCGAGGTAGACGAGCGGCGGCGCGATGTTCGCCGGGTCGCGCTCCGTCCCCTTAGCCGCGTCCGAAGTCACCCGGTTCGGCCCCTGCGCCGAACGCTCCGCCGGGACCGTGTCGGTCATCCGTGTCGCCGCGCCGGGAGCAATCGAGTTCGCCGTCACGCCGTACCGCCCCAGCGCCCGCGCGCAGCTGAGCGTGAAACCCCAGATGCCCATCTTCGCCGCCGCGTAATTCGGCTGGCCCGGCGCGCCGAACAGCCCCGACCCCGAGGTGAAGTTGATCAGCCGCCCGCCGTTCCGCGCCTGCCGCCAGTGCAGCGAGGCGAACTTCGTCGTTGCGAACGTGCCCTTCATATGCACCCGCACGACCGCGTCCCACTCCTCCTCCGTCATGTTGAACACCATCCGGTCGCGCAGGATGCCGGCAACGTTCACGAGGATGTCGAGCTGGCCCCACTCGTTCAGCACGGTCCGGACCATGTCCTCGGCGGCGTCGAGGTCCGCCACATCCCCGAAGTGCGCAATCGCCTCGCCCCCGGAGGCCCGGATTTCCGCCACGGTCTGCGCCGCCGGCGAAGCATCCGCGCCTTCGCCCGCGACCGACGTTCCAAGGTCGTTCACCAGCACCCTGCACCCCTCCTGCGCGAACAGCAGCGCCACCTCCCGCCCGATGCCCCGCCCCGCGCCCGTGACAATCGCCGTCTTCCCGGCAAGCCTTCCAGCCATCGTGCCCTCCGAACAGCCGAATCGTGATGGCCCGAAAGCTTACCCTCACGTGAAGGTTGGCGAAAACCCCCTCAGCCGGCCGCCTTCGCCGAGGCGATCCGCTCGCTGTTCTCGACCAGGACATTCACCTGGCTCTCGCTCAGGTGCTCATCGAGGAGCGGCAGGAAGACCGCATCCTCGGCCTCGAGGTGCGCCCGCGCCAGCCCGTACAGGCCGAACAGGAGCGGCTGCAGGTATCGCCCATATGCGAGCGTGTCGCCGTCCTTCTCCGCCGCCGCGGCCACCTGCCGGAGGTCCCCCGCCATCTGCCGCATCGCCTCGTGCTGCTGCTCCAGCACCCCGCACGAGCCGGTCAGGCCGAGCACGCCGTCCACAGCCGGGAAGAGCGTGAACTCCTCCGCCAGCGAAGCCGGCAGCAGGGTCCCCTCGACGTAGCGCAGCGCCTCCGCCAGGGCAGCGCGCGCCGTGTCATCCGGGCCCTGCCCGGCCGCTGCGCCCGCCTTCGCCAGCGACTGCAAACCGGTGCGCAGCGAAGCCCGCCACTCCCGGTACGGCCCGATGACGCGGTCCATGCGAGCACCTCCCCTGTCGGTCCATGGAGTGTGCCCCCCTCCCGCTGCCCCGGCAACTTACTGGACCCCGTGCTACCCTTTTCCCATATCCCACCGCACGAAACCGGAGCAGTCTGTGGCCACCAGGGACCCCCGCGAGCCGTTTACCCGCATTACCGTCCACGAGGCAAAGGAAAAACTCGACCGCGGCGAAGCCGTCCTCATCGACGTCCGCGAGCCGCACGAGTACGTCGAAGTCCACGCCAAAGGTGCCCGGCTGATCCCCGTCAACACCGTCCTCAACGAAGTCCGGCAGATCCGCGAGTTCGCCAACGGCAAGGAGGTGCTCTTCATCTGCCGCAGCGGGCAGCGCAGCGCACTCGCCGCCGAGTTCGCAACCGCCGCCGGCCTCGACGACCTGCCGCTCTACAACGTAGAGGGCGGCACCCTCGCCTGGGTCGAAGCCGGCTACCCCACGGGCGACTGAGCGCGCCCGGCCCCCGACTGCCGGTCAGCGCACGCCTTGACCATCAGCGCCGGGCATGGCTAGGATTCCGCGACTGCGGAACTCGTATTCCGGGGTTACCACCCGGTAAACCGCAGCCGAAACAGAGGAGGGATACGCAACATGTCCGAACGGAAGGGACGGTCCAGGTTCGCCTGGCTGCTGCTCCTCGCCGCCTTCGCCATGGTCCTCGCCGTCGCCTGCGGCGGCGACGATGACGACACCGGCGGCGGCAGCGTCACCTATGGCAAGGCCGGCTTCAAGACCGTCGAAATCGCCTCCGGCCAGCCCATCAAGATCGGCTACTCCGGCCCGCTCTCGGGCGACCTCAAGGGCATCGGCGAGCCCATCCAGAAGGCCGTCGAGCTCGCCGCCAAGGGCAAGACCATCAAGGGCCACAGCATCCAGGTTGTCAGCAAGGACGACCTCTGCTCGGCCGATGGCGGCGCCTCCGCAGCCACCCAGCTCCTGCAGGAAGGCGTCGTCGCCGTCGTCGGCCCCGTCTGCTCCGGCGCCGTCGTTGCCGCCCAGCCGCAGTACGAAGGTGCCGGCATCACCCACGTCTCGCCGTCCTCAACGGCCCACAAGCCCACCTACCCGGACCGCGGCCAGGTCTTCCAGACCTTCCTCCGCACCACCTACTCCGACGACATCCAGGGTCCGGCCCAGGCCAAGTTCGCCTACAAGACGCTCGGCGCCAAGACCGCCTACATCGTCTACGACACCGACGCCTACGGCACCGGCCTCCGCGATGCCTTCAAGGCGGCCTACGAAAAGGAAGGCGGCAAGATCCTCGGCAGCGAGGGGTACGAGAAGAAGCAGACTGACTTCAAGGCCGTCGTAACCAACATCAAGAACGCCAAGCCCGACCTCGTCTACTTCGCCGGCTTCTACTCCGAGGCAACCCCCTTCATCAAGCAGCTCCGCGCCGAGATGAAGGACGTCAAGTTCCTCGGCGGCGACGGCGTGAAGAACGACGAGTTCATCAAGGGCGCCGGCGCCGATGCCGAAGGCGCCTACCTCTCGCTTCCCAGCCCCGTCTACACCGGCGAGGCCTACAAGACCTTCGGCGACCTCTTCGAAAAGGAAACCGGCATCAAGCGCGACGCCAGCCCCTTCGTCGCCGAAGCCTACGACGCTGCCACCGTCATCATCCGTGCGATCGAAAAGGTCGCCGAGGAGAAGGACGGCAAGCTCGTCATCGACCTCAAGAAGCTGAACGAGGAGATCCGTAAGACCGAACTCGATGGCGCCTCCGGCAAGATCAAGTTCGACGCCCGCGGCGAAAACGTCGGCGGCGCGACGCCCGTCAGCCTCTTCCAGGTCAAGAACGGCGCCTTCGAAGAGATCAAGCAGTAGCGCTCCCCGGGCGCAAGCCTGCATACTCCCGATTCGCAGCGGAGAGGCGCCACGATTGGCGCCTCTCCGCACGTCAGCCCGCCGGCAGAGGAACGACCATGTCCGTCGCGCTCACCCTCTCCGTCAGCTTCTGGTCCGACCAGTTCGTCAATGGCCTCACCACCGGCAGCCTCTACGCCCTCATCGCGCTCGGCTACACGATGGTCTACGGCGTCCTCAAGATGATTAACTTCGCCCACGGCGAGGTCTTCATGCTCGGCTCCTTCGCCGGCTATGGCGCCCTCGTCGCCATGGGCGGCAACGACATCTCCGGGCCGGTCATCGCCCTCGCCATCCTCGGGGCCATCATCGTCGCCATGGCCGCCTCGGTCAGCGCCTCCGTCGTCATCGAACGGCTCGCCTACCGCCCCCTCCGGAACGCCCCCCGCCTCGCTCCGCTCATCAGCGCCATCGGCGTCTCCATCTTCCTCCAGTACCTCGTCCTCGAACAGACCTCCGCCCGCGCGAAGTTCTACCCCGATATCTTCCCCCGGGGCTCCGTGGCCGTCGGCCCATTCGAAATCACCTACATCCAGCTCTTCCTCATCGCCAGCTCCGTCGCCATGATGGCCGTCCTCTACGCCATCATCCAGCGGACCCGCCTCGGCCGCGCCATCCGCGCCGTCGCCGAAAACCCCACCAACGCCTCCCTCATGGGCGTCGATGTCAACCGCACCATCGTCTTCGTCTTCATCCTCGGCGCGGCAATGGCCGGCGTAGCCGGCGTCCTCTACGGCCTCTTCTTCCAGACCATCCGCGGCTCCATGGGCTTCATCCCGGGCATCAAGGCGTTCACTGCCGCTGTCCTCGGCGGCATCGGCAGCATCCCCGGCGCCATGGCCGGCGGCTACGCCCTCGGCCTCGCCGAAACCGTCGGCCGCGAACTGCTGAACGAACTCCCGGGCATCAACCTCGGTAACCAGTGGCGCGACGTCATCGCCTTCACCCTGCTCGTCGCCATCCTCATCTTCCGCCCGACCGGCATCTTCGCCCAGCGGAGCACTACCCGTGCCTGATACCCCTGCCCCCGCCTGGGCCCGCACCGCCCTCCGCATCCGCTGGCCGCTCTTCGTCGCGCTCGTCTGCCTGCTGCCGTTCGCCCTCTCCGATGTCTGGGTCCAGATGCTCGTCTTCGTCGGCCTCTTCGTGGTCCTCGGCCTCGGCCTGAACGTTGTGGTCGGCCTCGCCGGCCTGCTCGACCTCGGCTACGTCGCCTTCTTCGCGGCCGGGGCCTACACCATGGGTCTCCTTACCTCGCCCGGCTCGCCGATCGACTCCGGCCTCAACTTCTGGCTCATCCTCCCCCTCGGTGTCCTGATCGCCTCCGGCGTCGGGCTGCTCCTCGGCCTCCCCGTCCTCCCGCTCCGCGGCGACTACCTCGCTATCGTCACCCTCGGCTTCGGCGAAATCATCCGCCTCTTCCTCATCAACCGCGACGACCTCACCCGCGGTTCCCAGGGCCTTTCCGCCATCCCCCGACCGGAGCTCTTCGGCTACCGCATCGACTCCTTCACTGCGTGGTTCTATTTCGTGATCGCTGCCGCCGTCCTCGTCGGCTTCTGCACCGCCCGCCTCCGCGACTCCCGCATTGGCCGCGCCTGGGAGGCCATCCGCGAGGACGAGGACGTCGCCGCCGCCATGGGCGTCAACACCACCAAGTACAAGCTTCTCGCCTTCGCCACCGGCGCCGCCATCGGCGGCCTCGGCGGCGTCATCTACGCCTCCTTCATCGGTTTCATCAGCCCCGCCGCGTTCTCCCTCCAGGTCTCCATCGATGTCCTCGCCATCGTCATCATCGGCGGCATGGGCAGCACTCCCGGCGTCATCCTCGGGTCGCTCATCCTCATCGGCATCCCCCGCATCCTCCAGTTCCGCGAAACCGGCGACTTCCTCGCGCGCCTCGAGTGGCTGCGCGATGGCCTGAACGGGCTCATCGGCGCGTTCGATGCCGCCCTGCCCGGCTCCATCGGGCGCCTGCCCCCTGCCGAAACATGGGGCGCCCGGCTCGCCGACGACACCCGCTTCATCATCTTCGGCGCCCTCCTCGTCATCGTCATGGTCGTCCGTCCCTCGGGGCTCTGGCCCTCCTCCCGCCGCCGCCTCGAGTTCGCGCACGACGAAGCTGAACCATCCGCCCCGGTGAGCGCCGCATGACCGCCGCCGAACTGGTCGTCGATGGCCTCGGCATGCAGTTCGAAGGCCTCACTGCCCTTGCCGATGTCACCGTCCGCGTGCCGCCCGGCGAGATTCATGGCCTCATCGGCCCCAACGGCGCCGGAAAGACCACCTTCTTCAACTGCCTCACCGGCTTCTACCGGCCCACCTCCGGCGCCATCTACCTCACCGGTCAGCGCATCGACGGGCTCCCGCCCCACGTCATTACCGGCCTCGGCGTCGCGCGCACGTTCCAGAACATCCGCCTCTTCGCCAACATGACGGTCCTCGAGAACGTCCTCGTCGGAGAGCACCAGCACATCGCCGTCGGCGGCACCGATATCCTGAGCACCCGCCGCCCCGTCTACCCCACCGCCATCGAAAGGCTCCTTATCCTCCGCGGATTTCCGCGCGCCGCAATGAACGGCGTCATCGAAATCGCCGGCGCGATCGTCCGCCCTCCGCGCGTTCGCGCCGCCGAGGCTGCGGCCGTCGCCCGCGCCCGCGACCTGCTCGCCGCCGTCGGCCTCCGCGGCCGCGAGAACGACCTCGCCCGCAACCTCCCGTACGGCGACCAGCGCCGCCTCGAAATCGCCCGGGCCCTCGCCACCCGCCCCTCCCTCCTCCTCCTCGACGAGCCGACCGCCGGCATGAACCCGCAGGAGGCCGGCGCCATGGTCAGCCTCATCCGCCGCATCCGCGACGAGTTCGCCACCACCGTCATCCTCATCGAACACCAGATGCGCGTCGTCATGGGCGTCTGCGAAAACATCACCGTCCTCGATTACGGCCGGAAGATCGCCGAGGGCCCGCCCGCGGCCATCCAGCGCAACCCGACCGTCATCGAAGCCTACCTCGGCACCCGAGCCATCCAGGGAGGCGGCCATGCCGCTCCTTGACGTCCGCGACCTCCGCGCCGGCTACGGCGCCATCACCGCCGTCAAAGGCATCACCCTCCACGTCGACGAAGGCGAAATCGTCACCCTCATCGGCTCCAACGGCGCCGGAAAATCCACCACCCTCCGCGCTATCTCCGGCGTCATCCGCCCCCGCGGCGGCCAGGTCACCTTCGCCGGCCAGCGGATCGACCGCCTCCAGCCCCACGCCATCGTCCGCCTCGGCCTCTCGCACGTCCCCGAAGGGCGCGGCATCTTCCACAGCCTTACCGTCTACGAAAACCTCCTCATGGGCGCGTACACCCGCAGCGATGCCGCCGAACTCCAGGCGGACCTTGAGCGCGTCTACCGCCTCTTCCCCCGTCTCAAGGAGCGCCTCCGCCAGCCCGGCGGCACCCTCTCCGGCGGCGAACAGCAGATGCTCGCCATCGGCCGCGCCCTCATGGCCCGCCCACGGCTCCTCCTCCTCGACGAGCCCTCGATGGGCCTCTCCCCCGTCCTCGTCGAAACGATCTTCGAAACCATCCAGTCCATCCGGCGCGAAGGCGCCACCGTCCTCCTCGTCGAACAGAACGCCCTCATGGCGCTCGAAATCGCCGACCGCGCCTACGTCATCGAATCGGGCGAAATCACCCTCAGCGGCACCGGCGCCGAGCTCAGCCGCGACGACTCGGTTCGCCGGGCCTACCTCGGCGAGGCATGAACCTCCGCCGCCTCGCACTCCTCGCGCCGACGTTCCTGCTGATGGTGGGCGCGGCGGCCGCCGCATCCGCCGCCGGCGACCAGCCCCGGCTCGTCCCGCGGGCCGTCATCCCCAATGTCGCCGCCGGCGACCCCACGCCCACCCCCACGCCCGTGCCCCCGTACGCCGGCCAGGTTGCCGCCCTGGTCATCCCCGCCGCCGGTGTCGATGGCCGCTTCCCCGTCGAGGTCCGCGACACCGCCATCGTCGCCGGCCGCGAGGCCTTCGAAGACCCGTCCCGCCCGGACGCCATCGCCTGGTATCCACGCTTCGGCCGTCCTGGATTTCCTGCCGCAAACAGCATCTTTGCCGCGCACATCGACTACGTCGGCTACGGTCCGGGCCCCTTCGCGCGCCTCACCGCCGTCCGGCCCGGCGACGCCGTCTCCGTCCTCATGGATAACGGCCTCGTCTACGCCTACACCGTCGTCTCCGTCGATATCGTCCGCCTGTCCGACCTCGATATGGATGCGGTCGTCTTCCCATTCCTCCCCCTTGAGCGCGAGCGCGTCACGCTCATCTCCTGCGGGGGCACCTTCGTCCCTCGACCGGGCGGCGGCGGCGAGTACGATAGCCGGGTCATCCTCGTCGCCGAGCGCACCATCCCGCGCTGACGGCTCCATCGCGGGACAGACAGGGCACGAATCCGGCAGAATCTCGGCGGCAGCACACACCCCTTCGCGGAGGCAGCATGGACGCACTGCAGGGCGTCACCATCCTCGATTTCTCCAGTCACATCGCAGGCCCCTACTGCACGAAGCTCCTCGCCGACCTCGGCGCACGGGTCATCAAAGTCGAGCGCCCCGGCGGCGACCCCGCCCGCAACCTCCCGCCCTTCCTCGGCGACGAACCCGGCCCCGACCGCAGCGCAACCTTCCAGTACCTCAACACCAATAAGGAGTCGATCGTCCTCGACCTCAAGCGGCCCGAGGCCCGCGACGTCGTCCGCGCACTTGTCCAGCGCGCCGACCTCGTCGTCACCGCCTCGCCGCCCCGCGTCGAAAAAGCCCTCGGCATCGACTACGCCACCCTTTCCGGCTACCGCGACATCCCCGTCGTCGCCATCACGAACTTCGGCCACGAGGGGCCCTACCGCGACTACTCGCTCGACGACCTCGTCGTCTACGCCATGGGCGCCGAGATGTACAGCCACGGGCTGCTGCATCGCGAACCGCTCAAGCTCGGCGGCACCGCGGCCACGCTCCAGTGCGGCGCCATGGCCGCCGTCGCCGCCATGGGCGCCCTTACCGCGTACGAGGTCCACGGCGTCGGCCAGCTCGTCGATGTCCCCTGCTTCAACGTCCAGGTCAACAACATCGACCGCCGCAGCTCCAGCATCCTCGCCTACCGCTTCTCCGGCCGCGTCCAGGACCGGCCCGCCTCCCACATCTCCGGCCTCGCCGGCGGCATTTACCCCGTCGCCGACGGCTACGTCGAAATCGCCGCCCTGCCCGGCACCTACTGGCGCCGCTTCGTCGAAATGATCGGCGACGAATCCCTCAAGGACCCCGCGCTCGATAGCCCCCTCGCCGCCCTCCAGCCCGGCGCCCGCGAGGCCGTCGACGCCATCGTCATCCCCTGGATGCTCGAACGCACCCGCGCCGAGGTCTGGGAAGCCGCCCGCGAACACCATGTGATGTGCGGCCCCCTCTACACCGGCCTCGACCTCCGGAACGACGAGAACTTCCGCGAACGCGGCCTCTGGACCACCATCCAGCACCCCGAGCTCGGCGAGCTTCCAATGCTCGGCCGCCCCTACATTTTCGAGAAGACGCCCTGGCGCATCCGTTCCGCCGCGCCGCGCCTCGGCGAGCACACCCGCACCATCCTCCAGGAGGCGGGCTTCGAACCCGCCGCCATTGACACCCTCGCTGCTGCCGGAGTCATCGCATGAGCGCACCCCTTCCCCTGCAGGGCATCCGAATCTGCGACTTTACCGCCGTCTGGGCCGGCCAGACGGCCACCATGTACCTCGCCGACCTCGGCGCGGAGTGCATCAAGGTTGAGAACCCCTTCATCTGGAACCCGATGACCCGCGCCGCCAGCCCGCGCATGAACGCCATGATGGCCCAGCTCATGCCGCCCTGGATCGCCGGCCATCCCCCGGAGCCCGGCCCCCGGCCCTGGAATAACAGCCCCGCCTTCATCCAGGTGCTGCGCAACAAGAAATCCTTCACGGTCGACAGCCGCCGCCCCGAGGGGCTCGCCATCGTCAGGCAGCTCATCGCCATCAGCGACATCCTCGCCGAGAACCTCGCCATCGGGACGCTCGAAAAGCTCGGCCTCGACGACGACGCCATCCGCGCCGTCCGCCCCGACATCATCATCCTCCACATGCCCGCCTTCGGTCGCACCGGCAAGTACGTGGAAGGCCGCGGCTACGGCGCCCATATCGACAGCGTCGCAGGCTCCACCATCCTCCGCGGCTACCGCGACACCGCCCCGGTCGATAACGTCAGCATCTTCGCCGGCGACTACTGGGGCGGCATGCACGGCGCCGTCGCGGTGATGGCCGCCCTCCGCCACCGCCGCCGCACCGGCGAGGGCCAGGTCATCGAAATGGCCCAGGTCGAATCCTCCGCCCACATGTTCCCCCAGGCCGCCCTCGATGCCGCCTGGAACGGCCGCGAACAGCGCACCATCGGCAACCGCTCGATCGAAGGCTACGTCCCCAGCGGCGTCTTCCCCGCGGCCGGCAGCGACCGCTGGATCTGCATCTCCTGCCGCGATGACGCCGAATGGCGGGCCCTCGTCGCCTTCATGGGCAGCCCGCCCTGGGCCACCGCACCCGAACTCGCCACCGCCGAGGGCCGGGCCGCCGCACAGGACATGATCGAAGAACGCCTCGCCGAGTGGACCGCCACGCGCGACCGCGATGAGCTCTTCCACGCCCTCCAGCAGGCAGGCGTCACGGCCGGCCCGGTCCTCAACGCCAAAGAGGCAGCCGAAGACCCCCACCTCGCGGCGACCGGCGCCTGGAAGCGCCTCCCCGCCACCGAGGACTACCCCGAGGTCGACTGGCTCCGCCCCGCCTACCGCTTCTCGAAGTCGGATGTCGACCTTCGCACGCCGCCGTGCCTCTTCGGTGAACATAACGACTACGTCTACCGCGAGGTCCTCGGCCTCTCCGACGAGGAGATCGAGCGGCTCGCCGCCGCCGGCCATATCGCGACCACCTTCGACCCCGAGGTCATCGCCACCGCATGATCCCGGGCACCGAACGCCGCCTCGTGACCGTCGCGCCCGGCGTCAACCTCGAGCTCTTCGAGGCCGGCGCCGGGCCGGCGGTCATCCTCCTCCACGGCTTCCCCGAGCTGGCGTACTCCTGGCGCCACCAGGTCGGCCCGCTCGCTGCCGCCGGCTACCGCGTCATCGTGCCCAACCAGCGCGGCTACGGCGCCAGCAGCGCCCCTGCTCCTGTCGAGGCGTACGACCTCGAAAGCCTCGCCGCCGATGTCGCCGCCCTCGTCCGCTGGGCCGGTGCCGGCCCGGCCGTCGTCATCGGCCACGACTGGGGCGCACCCGTCGCCTGGCACGCCGCCCTGCGCTACCCTGGCCTCGTCCGCGCCGTCGGCTCGCTCAGCGTCCCCCACGCCGCCCGTCCGTCCCGGCCTCCGCTGGAGCTCATGCGCGAAGCCGCCGGCCCCGACCATATCCACTACATCGACTACTTCCAGCAGCCCGGCGTTGCCGAAGCCGAGTTCGAAGCCGATGTGCGTGCCGGTCTCCTCGGCTTCTACTGGTCCATCTCCGGCGATGCACCCCGCGACGAACGATTCCGGCCCATCCGCCGCGGCGCCCGCTTCATCGACTCGTTCGCCCCGCCCGCGCAGCTCCCCGCCTGGCTGACCGCCGCCGACCTCGAGGTCTACGTCGAGGCATTTACTCTGAGCGGATTCCGCGGCGGGCTCAACTGGTACCGCAACGTCGACCGCAATTGGGAGCGCTCCGCCGACCTCGCTGGCGCAGTCGTCCGGCAGCCCGCGCTGTTCGTGACCGGCAGCCGCGACCCTGCCCGCAACCCGCCCGCCATCGAGCGCCTCCGCGACGTCGTCCCCGACCTCCGCGTCTTCGCCATCCTCGAAGGGTGCGGCCACTGGACCCAGCAGGAGCGCCCGGCTGAAGTCACCGGCGCCATCCTCCGCTTCCTGCGCGACATCGACGCCCGGGCGGCCCCGTAACTCTTCCGCCACCCGGCGGCTACTCAACCGTCCGCACAATTTGCGCACCGTTTACGAACTCCCCGGACCGGTTTCACATCGCCCCGCTACCGTATTTGGCGAAGGGCCCGGAGGTCCGCACGCTCTCCCCCACCTTCTCCGCACCCGGACCACGGTCCGGGGACGGCCATGGCGGACCTCCTCCCTCGGCAGCACCCCCGCCGATCCAGTCGGCGGGTCCGTCCTCCCAGGCGCCCGTCTATCCCCGGGACGGGCGCCTGGCCCAAACCCCCGGACTCCTGGCGTTTACGCTCCTGCCTCTCCAGCAACAACGCCGCAAAAGCGAACCCGCCGTTTGGCCCGGCGGGTTCGCTGCTTTGTGCGCTGAAACGAAAGCAGAGTGGCTCCGCTTCCTGGGGTCAGGCAGTTGCTGCCGGCACGCGTGCCTCGACGCGCACCGTCGCGAC
The DNA here is from genome assembly GCF_008838325.1 of Tepidiforma bonchosmolovskayae. Classification (GTDB taxonomy): domain Bacteria; phylum Chloroflexota; class Dehalococcoidia; order Tepidiformales; family Tepidiformaceae; genus Tepidiforma; species Tepidiforma bonchosmolovskayae. Next base: position 2,113,429 of record NZ_CP042829.1, read on the forward strand.
GTCGGCGCCGCCGAACAGGCCGGTCACGGCGCCCCCCTGGAGCATGCAGGAGATGTAGACGTGCCCGGCCGGCACCCGCTCCGTCACCCAGGCCGGCGCCTCGATGCTCATCCCGTTCGCCGATACCCGGACCGGGTCGCCCGTGGCGATGCCCAGCGCCCGCGCATCCTCCTCGCTCACCTGGATCCGGTCGTACCGGTGGAGCTTCTCGGCCTCGGGGTGGCGCAGCGCCGCGGCATCGGCGGCCGTGTACAGGTCCCGCGAGGTGATCACCCGCCAGCCCTCGCCGGCCGCCGCCGCAGGTACCGGTGCGGCCTGAGCCTTCGGGGCCGGGCCGACCGGCAGCTTCACGCCCTCGCCGATAATCAGGTCCCACGCCGGCTCGTAGGCGGCGTTCGCTTTCGCAATCTGCCCGAGCGCATCGCCCGGCGTCGTCGGCAGCTCGACGCCCAGCTCCTTCGCAAGGACATGGAGCGCCTCCCACAGCGGCACCGCATCGCCCTCCGGCCGGACCGCCGGCGCGAGCTTCTGCACGCGGAAGTCCGCTGCGGTGTACGTGCCCGCCGACGCGTACGCGCGCCCTTCGGCGATCACTGCCTGCGCCCGCTTCGCCGTCGGGTGCGCGACACCGTCGACCACCACGACCGTGCCGATCTGCTCGAGCGCCGCCGCAGCGCCCGGCAGCCGCATCGTCGGGTCGTCGCGGATGACCAGCAGCCCCGCGAGCCCCTCGAGCGGGTTCGCGCCGCCCTCAGCGCCGATGCCCTGGTCGAGCAGTCCCCACGTGTTCGCCTCCGGCGGCAGCACCGCGAGGCCTTCGCTCGCCCGTTCGCCCAGCAGTGCAATCGCCAGGTTCGCCGCGCCGCCGGTCATCGCCGCCGCGATAGCCGGGCTCACCGGGTTCGGCGCGCACACCACCATCGTGGCCTCGGGCTGAGCCTCGCGCAGCAGCGCAGCCGCCCGCGCAATCTCGTCGTTCGCCGGGGTGCCGCCCTGCAGCGCCTCCGCCAGCTGCGCCGCCGCCAGGCCCTCCTCGCCGGCGGCCGTCCGGATCCAGGCGGCCGCGAAGTCCACCAGCTCGCTGCGGAGCGGCCCGATCGCCACGAGCTTCGCCTTCTCCCAAACCACCGCGTCTTTGATGCGGACGCTTACCACGTTGTGGCTCTCTTCGATGTCGTCCGCGACCGTCACAATCGCCTTCGCTTTCGGCAGACGTTCGAGGTTTGCGGCCATCCGCCACGTGCCGAACCGCTCCTCCAGCGCGCCCTTCACGGCGCGCACCACCGGCCCGAGCGTCTGGTCCGGCGTTGCTCCCAGCGCCCGCGCCAGCTCCCTGATGGCGAGCGCCTCTTCATTCGTCACCGTTCCGCCGACCAGCACGCCGACGCGTCCGCGGCCCTTCGCCTCGCGCAGCAGGCGCGCCGCTTCGGCCGCCGTCTCCGCCAGGGTCGCCGGGGCCTGGATGTTCCCGCGCCCCAGGAGATGCTTCGACAGCCGCTCGCGCGGCTTCAGCGAATCGTAGTGGTACCGCCCGCGGACGCAGATCTGGTCGCCGCTGAAGGCGTTGCCGTCGCCGGGCCGCACAATCACGCCCCGGCCGTCCACCGAGCCGAGCCGGATGCTGCAGCCCACCGCGCACGAGTCGCACGTCGTCGAGGTCCACTTCTCCGGCTTCGCCACCCACTTGTTCGGGTGCTCCATCAGCGTCGCCGTCGGGCAGACGTCGATGCACGCCCCCGAGAAGTCGCAGTTGCTCTCGTGGATCGGCCCGCCCGCGCCGAACGCGATCATCGCGTCCCAGCCGCGCCCGCTCAGCGTAATCGCGCCGGTGTGCCGCTTTTCGTCGCACGCCCGCACGCAGCGCGTGCAGATGATGCACATCTGCGGGTCGAACTCCATGAACGGGTTACCCCGGTCGGCCGGCGGCTGCGGCGTCTGGTACCACGTCCGCTGCTCGCCGACCCACGGCTCGTACCCCGCGCTCCCCACCATCTCGCAGGTCGCCTGCAGCTCGCACCGGTAGTTCTTCGAACAGGTCAGGCAGCGGTGCGTCACCACGTCATCGCGCAGGCAGATATCGCCCGGGTGGCAGTGCTCCCGCCGGTGGCACGTCAGGCAACGGTCGCTGTGGTTCGCCAGGATGATCGACAGCACCGACCGGCGGCCTTCGAGCACTTCCGGCGTGTTCGTCCGCACCACCATGTTCTCGGTGACCACCGCCGTGCACGAAAGCTGGAGCCCCGGCGGCCCTTCGATATCCACCAGGCACGACCGGCAGCCCGCGTACGGTTTCAGGCCATCGATGTAGCACAGGCTCGAAACATAGAACCCGTTGTTCTTCAGCACTTCAACCAGCGGCGCACCCGCCGGCGCCTCGATGACCTTGCCGTCGACTGTTATCTGGACCATGGGCTCCCTACAGGCGGTGGAAGTCGGCGTCGGGGTCCGGCGCCTTCATGCCGTTCGGATACGTGTTGTTGTTCCGCTTCAGGAATTCCTGCGCAACCCGCGTCAGCGCGTGTTTGTCGCGGTACATCTCCTCGAAGTTATATACCGCGTCGTCGAGCGGGCCGCCCGGCTGGATCGCCTCGTACGGGCACGCCTCCGTGCACAGCCCGCAGTACATGCAGATCCGGAAGTCGATCTCGTACCGGTCGATGTTCCGCCGGCCTTCCGCGTCCTGGCTCGTCGCCACCAGGATGCAGCCGTCCGGGCACGCCTGCGCACACGTCGAACAGCCGGTGCACCGCTCCTCGAACCAGAGCAAGTTCGTCCGTGCGTAAACCGGGACCTTGCGGACCTCCTCCGGGTACTGGATCGTCGCCGGCGGCCTGAACATATTCCGCAGCGTCAGGCTCATCCCCTTCGCGATGCCCTTGCCATATGCCATGGGGGAGGTCCTCCAGTGCCGCGGGGCGCAAACCCCCGTCGTGGCGCCTCGATCCTACCAACGGGGGATTGTGATTACAAACACAAGGCTCACTCCGCAGCCAGCTCGCCGCGCCCTGCCCCGGCCGGGCCCCGCTCCTCTACGAACAGCCCGTACATCGCCATCGAAACGAGCGCCAGCACCGCCGCCGTCGGCCCCAGCGCCGCATACCCGCCGGCCTCCAGCGCCAGTCCGCCGACCACCGACCCCGTCACAATCCCGAACTGCTGGCCGGCCGCGTTCAACGCCATCACCGTCCCCCGGTCATCCGGCGACATCTCCGTCATAATCGCCTGCGAACTCGCGAACCGCGCCCCGCCCGAGACCGCAAACAGGAACAGGAACCCGAGCCCTACCGCCATCGCGACCGCCGCGGTCGTCGTGAGCGCAATGAACACCGCGCAGGTCAGCGAGGTCCACAGGATGACCGGCCGCTTCCCCACCCGGTCCGCCAGCCGCCCGCCCGCGTTGCTGCCCAGCAGCACCCCCAGCCCCATCGTCATCGTCAGCCCGCCCAGTGCCCACTTCGCCACCCCGAATTCGTCGTGGAAGTAGGCACCCATGTACGTCGCGAACACAAACCAGTAGCTCGTCGAAAGGTAGTTCGAAAACAGCGCCGCGCTCGTCGGCAGGTCGCGCAGCACCCGCGGGATCGCCGCCATCCCGCTCCCCGCCCTGCCGTCCGCGCGCCGCGGCGGATCCGCCGGCAGCTTCCGGAAGAGCAGCCACGTGAACACCACCAGCAGGACCGCCAGCGCCACGAACGTCCACCGCCACGAAAAGACGCCGCTCAGCACCGCGCCCGCCGGCACCCCGAAGATGCTTGCGCTCGTGTTCGCCGAAATCACCCACGACATCGCCCGCCCCCGCTCCTCGTACGAAAAGTAATCCCCCACCGCAGCGAACACCGCCGGGGTGAGGCAGGCCACGCCCAGCCCGGCCATCGCCCGCGCAAGGAGCAGCGGTACGAACCCCGGCGCGGCCGCCGAGAACGCTGTCGCCACAGTCAGCGTGGCCATCCCCGCGACGACGACCGGCTTCCGCCCCAGCCGGTCGATGAACGGCCCCGAGAACACCGCCGCAATCCCGCCGGCTACCGCGTACGCCGTCACCAGCAGGCCCGCCACGGCGACCCGCACCCCGAAGTCCTCCGAAATCTCCGGCAGGATCGGCGTGATGATCAGGTTGTTGAAGACGACAGCAAACGAGGCCACGCACAACAGCGCCAGCACCAGCGTCCGTTGTGACCGTGGCCCCGTGAGTGACACGCCTTCAGCCTACACGGCAGGCGCACTGGACGTCAGTTCAGCAGCTTCAGCAGCTCCTTCGTCGCTTCCGCCGCCGCAATAACCTTTGCCCGCTCTTCGTCCGTCAGCGGCAGCTCGAACGTCCGCTGGATGCCGCCTTCGCCCAGCTGGCACACCGTCCCGCTGAACACGTCGCGGATGCCGTACTCGCCCTGGTGGTACACCGAGCAAGGGATCAGCCGCCGCTGGTCGAGCAGGATCGCCTCCACCATCGCAATCGTCGCCGCCGAGGGCGCGAAGTACGCCGACCCCGTCTTGTACAGCTCGCCGATCTCGGCGCCCCCGCGCATCGCCCGTGCCACGATCGCCTGCACCCTCTCCGGCGGCAGGAGGTCCGTCAGCGGCACCCCGCCCACCCGCGTCTGCGAAACCACCGGCACCATCGTCGTGTCCGTGTGCCCGCCGATCACATACCCGTGGACGTCGTTCACCGAAACGCCGAGCTCGGCCGCAATGAAGTACCGGTAGCGGGCGCTGTCCAGCGCGCCGCCCTGCCCGATGACCCGCTCTCGCGGAAAACCGCTCGCCTGCATCGCCACGTGGCACATGGCGTCCATCGGGTTCGAGAAGACGATGATCACCGCGTTCGGCGAGGCCTTCGCCGCCGCGGCCACCTTCGACCGCACAATCTCCGCGTTGCCGTTCAGCAGCTCCTCCCGGCTCATGCCCGGCTTCCGCGGCGCGCCGGCCGTCACCACCACCACGTCGCTCCCTGCGGTCTCCTCCCAGCCGTCAGTCGCAATGATCCGGGTCGAAAACCCCTCCCACGGCGCCGCCTGCGACTCATCCAGCGCCTTCCCGTGGTGCATCGTGCCCGCAAACTGCGGGTCGTCCTGCAGCACCACATCGCAGATGTCGCGCTCGATCAGCCGCTGCGCCATCGCTCCGCCGGTCATCCCGGCGCCGACAATCGTGACCTTCTTCCGAGGCATGGGGCTCCCTGCTGAACTGGTGTGTGCCTGCCAAGGCTAGCACGCGCCTGCCTTACCCGCGCCGTGCAACGCCCCGTACGCCCGCCCTCGCGTACACTCGAATCGTGGACAAGTCCCACATCCGCAACTTCTGCATCATCGCCCACATCGACCACGGCAAGTCGACCCTCGCCGACCGGCTCCTCGAACGCACCGGCACCATCTCCGAGCGCGAAATGGCCGAACAGGTCCTCGACTCCATGGACCTCGAGCGCGAAAAGGGCATCACCATCAAAGCCGCCGCCGCCCGCATGCTCTACCGCGCCTCCGATGGGCAGGAGTACGAACTCAACCTGATCGATACCCCCGGCCATGTCGACTTCGCCTACGAGGTCTCCCGCTCCCTCGCTGCCTGCGAAGGCGCCCTCCTCGTCGTCGATGCCTCGCAGGGCATCGAGGCCCAGACGCTCGCCAATGTCTACCTCGCGATGAACCAGGACCTGGCCCTGATCCCGGTCCTTAACAAGATCGACCTCCCCCACGCCGAGCCCGAACGCGTTGCCGCCGAGCTCGAGCGCGTCATCGGCTTCTCCCGCGACGAAATCATCCTCGCCAGCGCCAAGGAAGGCATCGGCGTCGACGAAATCCTCGAGGCCATCGTCGCCCGCATCCCGCCGCCCTCCGGCAACCCCAACGCCCCCCTCAAGGCGCTCATCTTCGATTCAAAATACGACGCCTACAAAGGCGTCGTTGCCCACGTCCGCGTCGTCGACGGCGAGATGCACGGCCGGCGCAACCTGAAGCTCATGTCCACCGGCGCCGTCTTCGAGCCGCTCGAGTTCGGCATCTTCAGCCCCGGCATGCGCCCGCTCGAAGGCCTCGCCGCCGGCGAAGTCGGCTACGTCGCCACCGGCCTCAAGGACGTTGCCGAGTGCCGCGTCGGCGACACCATCACCTGGGCCGATGAGCCCGCCCCGGAGCCGCTTCCCGGCTACCGCCGCGCCAAGCCCATGGTCTTCGCCGGCATCTACCCCACCGATTCCGACCAGTACCAGGAGCTCCGCGACGCGCTCGCCAAGCTCGTCCTCAACGATGCCTCCCTCGTCTACGAACCCGAATCCTCCGTCGCCCTCGGATTCGGCTTCCGCTGCGGCTTCCTCGGCCTCCTCCACCTCGAAATCGTCGTCGAACGGCTCGAGCGCGAGTACGGCCTCTCCCTCCTGACCACCGCGCCCTCCGTCGAGTACCGCGTCCAGACGACCTCCGGCGAGGAGATCATCGTCGATAACCCCGCCGACCTCCCCGACCCCTCCCGCATCGCCGTCATCTCCGAGCCCTGGGCCAAGATCGATGTCATCACGCCCAGCCGCTACATCGGCCAGGTCATGGACCTCGTCACCAGCCGGCGCGGCCAGTTCCTCCGCATGGAGTTCCTCGAAGCGGAGAACGAACTCGCCCCGGGCGAGGCCCGCGTCCTCCTCGAGTACGACGTCCCCATGGCCGAAGTCCTCGTCGACTTCTACGACCAGCTGAAGAGCTCGACCTCGGGCTACGCCAGCCTCGATTACCAGGTCAAGGAGTACCGGCCTGCCCGGCTCGTCAAGGTCGACATCCTCGTCAACGGCGTCCCGGTCGATGCCCTCTCCGTCATCACCCACGCCAGCAATGCCGAGAAGGTTGGCCGCACGCTCGTCACCAAACTGAAGGACCTCATCCCGCGACAGCTCTTCGAGGTCCCCATCCAGGCTGCCGTCGGCGGCAAGATCATCGCCCGCGAAACCATCCGCGCCATGCGCAAGAACGTCCTCGCCAAGTGCTACGGCGGCGACGTCACCCGCAAGCGGAAGCTGCTCGAGAAACAGGCCGAGGGCAAAAAGAAAATGAAGCGTGTCGGCAGCGTTGAAATTCCCCAGGAAGCCTTCATGGCCGTCCTTCGCCTCCGCGAATAGCCGCCCCGCGCTTCGTAATCCCTTCGAAACGCTCGCCTGTTACCCTTTACCAATCCCGGCGCACTGCGCCGAACCAACCGGAGCGCCAGCCGTGGTCAAAGCCTTCGTCCTCATCGTTGTCGACCCCGCCAAAACCATCGAGGTCTACGAAAAGCTCCGCGCCGTCGAAGGCATCTCCGAGGTCTACCAGGTCATGGGCCCCTACGACATCGTCGCCGTCGTCGAGGTCCCCAGCCTCACGGATGTCCCCGCCGTCATCTCGCGCCACATCCGCGCAATCGAGGGCATCGAGAGCACCACGACCTGTGTCACCTTCCCCGAGGCGGCCGGCGCCCGCTGACGCTCAGGGGCAGGCCGCAAGCGTCTCCTCGACCAGCCGGAACAGGCCCTCGGCATCAACCCGGGTCGCCAGGCGGCAGTTCGGCTCCGGTGCGCCGGCCGCCCGCCGCTGCTCCGCGGCTTCTGCCCCCAGGAATCGCCGGTCGACCACCGTCATCCCGCGCGTCTCCTCCCCCCGCAGCTCCACCGCCACGTGCGCCGGTGTTACCTCGAAGAGCTCCGGCGCCGCCAGCGCCGCGACCGCACACGGGTCGTGCAGCGGCACCGCGGGCGTCCCGTACACCCGCTCCGCGGCCGCCCGGTAGTGCTCCAGCAGGTCCGCAACCACCTCCGCCGTGTGCGTCCCCACAGCCCGGAACCGGGCGATGGTCTCCGGCCCAACGGCCGCCTGCCGCGTCAGGTCGAGCCCGCACATGGTGATGCGCGCCCCCGATGAAAACACGATGTGCGCAGCCTCCGGGTCCGCCCAGGCGTTGAACTCCGCGGCGGCGGTCACATTCCCCCACGTCGCCGACCCGCCCATGATGCTCAGCCGCGCGATGCTCTTCGCCAGCCGCGGCTCCACCCGCATCGCCAGCGCAAGGTTCGTCAGCGGCCCCGTCGCAATCACGACCGTGCCCGGGTTCCCCATGACCGTCTCGACCAGGAACTCAACCGCGCCCTTCGTGATAACCCGGTTCGAACCGCGCGGCAGCTCCGCTCCGTCGAGCCCCGTCGCCCCGTGCACCCGTTCGCCGGCCCGCGGCAGGCTCCCGAGAATCGGGCCGGCTGCCCCCCGCGCCACCGGCACCTCCGGCCGGCCGATGAGTTCGAGCACCCGCAGCGCATTCTCGGTCACCCGCCATACGGGTGCATTGCCGCCGACCGTCGTAACGCCCAGCAGGTCGAAATGCCGCGCCGCCAGCAGGATGGCCACCGCATCATCGTGGCCGGGGTCGCAGTCGATAATCGCCTTCGTCCGCTTCATAGAGGCACCTCCTCATCGAGTCGTGACAGGTGAAGCGTACGGCACGGCAGGACAACGCCGACGCCCGGCCGGTCAGAAAATCGGGCCCGTTTCGGGCGCTTCCTCGTCTTCGAGCCCCAGCAGCTTCGGCGCCTCCAGCAGCCCCGCACCGTTCAGGAGCCGCCGCCGCATGCCGAGAAGCGCCGCATCGTCCGCGCCCCCGAGCGCCCGCCGGACCAGTTCAAACAGGGTCCGGGCCGTCACCAGCGCGTACCGGTAGTTCTCGCACGCGCGGATGAGCGGGTCGCTCAGTTCTCCGCTCCGCTGCTCCGGCTCCCGGTCGCGGTACCCGTTCGCGATGATCAGCCCCCGCGGCGCGGGCCGCCCTGCGAGCAGCTCCGCCTCGATCCGCCGCTGCAGGCGGATGTACGGCCATTCCACCACCTGCCCGCTCGCGCTCTCCAGCTCCACGAACGCCAGCACATCCTCGCTCTGGACCGCCAACGGCTCGCCCGGCCGCGAGACCACCGCAAAGCCCAGCGCCTGGAGCGCAGCACGGGCAGCCTCCCCGAAACCGGGACCATCCTTCCAGAGCAGGCCCCGGTGGCGCGCCAGCGCATCGTGCCGCTCCTGCACCGCCGCCAGTCGCTCCCGCGCCGCCGCCTCGGCAGCCGCCGCTTCTTCCAGTTCCGCTTCCACCTGTTCGAGCCCCGGCACCGCCACCGACCGCACCCAGTACGGCGCCTCGGCCCCGGTGTCCACGCCGGCCATCTGCCGGCAGGCATCGACCAGCGCCTGCGCGAGGTTCGTGCGCGGCGTGCCGTACGACTCCGACATCGCGGGAATGAACACCACGCGCCCACCCAGCACCTCGAACTCCGCCGCAATCGGCACGCCCGAGCCGCCGAGCGCAATCGGCCGCCCGTGCCGCCGGAACTCCGCCTGCCGCTCATCGAACCATGCCCGCCAGCCCACCTCGCTGCGGAACTCCCGCAGCACCGCGCTCATCGGATGGTGCTCATCGGCAATCCTGACCGTCTTGCCTTCGCCCGCCCGCAGCCACGGCGTCGACCAGCTCATCCCGCCCGGGGCCGGCAGCCAGTGATACCGGTCGCAACCCTCGAAGCCGACCACCCCATGCTGGAACGCATCCGGGCGCCCGAACACCACCACCAGCCCGCCCGCCTCCAGCAGACGCCGCGTCTCCTCCAGCCGCCGCCGCAGCTGTTCGGCAATCCCCGCCACCGTGGCCGAACCCGGCACATTCAGCACCGGGCGCCCGTCGAACGCCTCGAACTCCTTCCCCTCCTCGATGACTTCCCGCACCACCCGGTCGATCCCGGCCGGGTCGATAATCAGCGCGTCGTAGTCGTTGTAGTTCGGCGCCGTCAGCGGGTTGTAGTTGTCAATCGCCACATTCGGCAGCGGGAACGAAATGCTCAGGATGCGCACGGCTCCTCCCCTTGCAGCAGCGGGGCCAGCCGCTGCCGCAGCGGCCCGGCGAGGTCCGGCCGCGCGAGGGCTGCCGCCACGTTCGCGACGATGTAGCCCAGCGGCCGTCCCGTATCGTACCGCCGGCCCTCGAACCGCAGCGCCGAAACCGGCTCGCTCGCTGCAATCTGCCGCGCAATCGCATCGGTGATCTGCAGCTCGCCGTTCTTCCCCGGCGGCGTCGCGTCGATGTGCGCGAGGATCGTCTCCGAAAGCACGTATCGCCCCACGATGCCCAGCCGCGACGGCGCCTCCTCCAGCCGCGGTTTCTCAACGACCCGCCGCAGCCGCACCGGGTTCCCGTCGCCCTCAGGGTCGACGATGCCGTACTGCGGCACGTCCGCGTCTGCCACTTGCTCGACGGCAATCACCGTGCCGCCCGTGGCCTCGTAGGCCGCCACCAGCTGCGCCGTGCACGACTGCCGTCCGAGAATGACGTCATCGGGGAAGAGCAAGGCGAACGGCCTCCCCTCGATGAACTCCCGGGCGCACGCCACGGCATGCGCGATGCCCAGCTGCTTCGGCTGGTACACCGCATGGAACTCCGCCTTCGCCGCAATGGCCGCCAGCGAATCCGCGAGCGCCTGGTTCCCTGTCTCCCGCAGCGCCGTCTCCACCCGCGCGCCGGCGCGGAAGTGCTCAAGGATCGACTCCTTCCCCTCCGCAATAACGAACACAATCCGCGTGATCCCTGCCGCCACCGCCTCGTCGACGCACCAGTCGACCAGCGGCCGGTCCACCAGCGGCAGCATCTCCTTCGGCACCGCCTTCGTCGCCGGGAGCATGCGCGTCCCCAGCCCCGCCGCGAGAATCACCGCCGTCGTCACCGGCTGCACCATACGCCCCCGATCCTAGGCCGGTGCATCGTTACCGGATATACAGAACACGCGGTCCTTGCTAGCATGGGAAGCTGTCCGAAACTTGAACGGGGAGCATTTTGAGGAGACGACCTAAGGTTCCACCACGGCCGGCACCGCCGGAGCCCCGGATCAACGAGCGCATCCGCGTCCCCGAGGTCCGGCTCATCGACGAAGAAGGGCGCCAGATCGGCATCGTCAAGACATCCGAGGCGCTCGCCATGGCGCGGCAGCGCGACGTCGACCTCGTCGAGGTCGCGGCCCAGGCCAGCCCGCCTGTCGCGCGGCTCATGGATTTCGGCCGCTACAAGTACGAACAATCGAAAAAGGAGCGCGAGGCCCGCAAGCACCAGGCGAACGTCCAGCTGCGCGAGGTCCGCATGAAGCCGAAAATCGACGACCACGATATCGACTTCAAGACGCGGACCGCGGCCAAGCTCCTCAAAGAAGGGGACAAGGTGAAGGTCACGGTCATGTTCCGCGGCCGCGAAATCACCCACCCCCAGATCGGCAAGGCCCTCCTCGACCGGGTGGTGAAAAGCCTCGAGCACATCGCCGTCGTCGAGAAGGAAGCCATGCTCGAAGGCCGTCACATGACGGTCATCCTCGCCCCCGACAAGAAGAAGCTGGCCGCGCTGGCCAAGGCTTCCGCGCAAAAGCAGGCCGAGGCATCGGCCGCCGATGAGGAGGACGAGGCCGTCGCTGCCGCAGCCGCAGCAGCACCCGTCGTCGGCGACGACGACACAGACAGTGATGACGACGGCGACGACGCCGAAGAGGAGTAACCGATGCCCAAGCTCAAGACGCACAAAGGCGCCGCTGCACGCTTCCGCGTAACCGGCGGCGGCAAGATCATGCGGATGTACGGCAGCCGCAACAACTTCCGCCGTAAAAAGCGGACGGCCGTCAATGCGCTCTACAGCCGCACGGTCGAGGTCGCGCCGTCACACACGAAGATCGTCCGCCGGCTCCTCGCTGGCCAGAGCTGACCTAACCCAGGAGTTACCCCATGAGCCGCGTCAAGCGGGGCGTCACCGCCCACCGCCGACACAAGAAAGTCCTCGCCCTCACGAAGGGCCACGCCGGCCAGCGCCACCGGCTCTTCCGCCGCGCCAACGAGAGCATGCTCCACGCGCTGCGCTACAGCTACGAAAACCGGCGCGACCGCAAGGGCGACTTCCGCGAACTCTGGATCGTCCGCATCAACGCAGCAGCCCGTCTCAACGGCCTCAGCTACAGCCGCTTCATCAGCGGACTCAAGAAGGCCGGCATCGAGCTCGACCGCAAGGTCCTCGCCGACCTCGCGGTCACCCGGCCCGACGCCTTCTCCCAGCTCGCTGAGAAGGCCCGGGCGGCACTCGCATCCTGACCCTCCCCGCCGCAGGAACTGCGGGGCGGCGCCATTCCCGGCGCCGCCCCGTTTCGCGTTCTGCACCGCTGGCCGGCCCCGCCGTGCGCCGCGCTACTGCCCCGACCAGGTCAGTTTCGGCAGCCGGCTGAAGCCCAGCGCATACACCGCCGCACCAAGCACGGCCAGCACCGCAAAATCCACGCCGTACCCGATGAACCCCCCGCTCCCGGTCGCATACGTGGCCAGTTGCAGCGCATCAACCGCGTACGTCAGCGGGTTCACGTAGGCCAGCACCTTCATCCAGGCCGGCAGCCCATCGACCGGGAAGAACGCCCCCGAGAAAAACAGCAGCGGAAAGAGCGCCAGGTTCATGATCAGGTGAAACCCCTGCATCGACTGCACCCGGGTCGCCAGCGCCTGCGCCAGCCCGGTCAGCATCAGGTTCAGCAGCACCACCGTCAGCAGTGCCAGCCCAAATCCTGCGGCCATCCCGTGCTGCCAGCCGAAATCGACGAACGGCGCGGCGACGGCCAGCACCAGGAACGCCTGGACCGCACCAATCAGCAGCGCCGCCAGCGATTTCCCGAGCAGCACCGTTCGCGGGTCGTGCGGGGCCGATAGCAGCAGCCGCAGAAACCCGCTGTCACGGTCCCGGTAGTACGAGGCCGACGAAAACGTCGACGAGAACACCGAAGTCATCACCACCGTCCCGGCTACCAGGTAGGCGGTGAAATTACCCGCCGGCAGGCGCGAGGGCTCGAGCCCCTTCGATACCCCGTTGCCGAGGAACACCAGCAGCATCAGCGGCGTCAGCACCGAGGAGTACAGCTGCGACCGCGCCCGCGCCACCGCCCGCAGGTCCCGGAGCGCAATCGTTGCCGCCACCCGGGCGCCGTTCATCGCACCCCCGCCCGGCGCCGCCGGGCGCACCGCCGCTCCTGCCGCGGCTGACGCTGTCTGACTCATCGCACCGCCTCCTTGCGTCGCTGCACAAACTGGAAATACGCATCCTCGAGCGACGCCTCGTCGATGCGGAGACTGCGGATCGCCGCGCCGGCCGCTTCGAACAGGCGCGCGGCAAGCGCCGCCGCGTCGTCGGTCGTGATCAGCAGCTCGCCGTTCGCCGCGGTCACGTTGTCGGCCCCGGCCAGCTCCGCAATCTGCGCCTCAACCTCGCTGCTCGCGCTGTGGAGCTCGACCCGCACCGTCTGCTTCCGCAGGTTCCGCTTCAGTTCAGCCGGCGAGCCCGTCGCCACCACCCGCCCCGCCTGGACGAACGCCACCAGGTCGCAGACGGCGTCGGCCTCGTGGAGGTCGTTTGTCGCCAGCAGCACCGTCGCCCCGCTCCGCTCTACCAGCACCGTCTCCCAGAGCAGTTTCCGCTCCTCCGGGTCTACCCCGGTGGTCGGCTCATCCAGCAGCAGCAGCGCAGGCCGGTGGAGCAGCGCCCGCGCGACCTCCAGGCGCCGCCGCATTCCGCCCGAGAGAGTCGAAATCGGGTCCTTCGCCCGCCCTGCAAGCCCAAATCGCTCCAGCAGCTCCGCCGACCTCTCCCGCGCAGCCTGCCCGGTCACCCCGAACAGCCGCCCGGCGAAGAGCAGGTACTCCAGCGGCGTCATCAGCGGGTCCGATGCGTTCTCCTGGAACACGGTTCCGATGCGGGCGCGGACGCTGCGCGTCGGCGGTCCCCCGAGGATTGTCAGCGAGCCCTCGGGCGGCCGTTCAGCGCCGGCAACCAGCGCGAGAAAGGTGCTCTTGCCGCTTCCATTCGGGCCGAGCACCCCGAACACGCTCCCCTCGGGGACCTCGAGCGAAAAACCGTCCAGCGCGGTCCGCTCACCGTAGCGCCGCCGGATGCCCTGCGCCGTGACCGCGCTATTCACAGATTCCAGTGTCACACCGCCGCCATGCTCGATCGAGTGCTGACCGCAGCCCGCATCGCCCGCGCGCTTACGCCGGAACGACCAGCATCGCCACCAGTTGCTGCATCACCAGCAGCGCGAGGATCGCCATCATCGGCGAGAGGTCGATCATCCCCGCCCGCGGCATCACCCGCCGGAACGGGTCGATGATCGGCTCGGTCACCCGGAAGAGCAGCTGGTAGAGCGGGCTCGCCTGGTCGATCGGCAGCCAGCTCAGCAGCGACCTGGCGATGACCGCCCAGGTCAGGATGTTCAAAAACGTGAACGTTAGCTGGGCAACGTACGGATTGATGGCTCGTCCTCCCGGCGTCGCTCCCTCCAGCTTACCAGATCGGCAGGTTCGGCCCCGGTCATGAGCGCCCTACTGCCCTGCCGCCCGCCGCACGACTTCAATCATCACGTACAGCAGGATGATCACCACCATCCCCGAGAAATCGATCATCCCCGTCCGCGGCAGCACCCGGCGCACCGGCTCCAGCAGCGGCTCTGTGATCCGGTACAGCAGCCGCGCGGCCTCGTTCTCCTGGCTGATGGGGAACCAGCTCAGCAGCGACCGCAGGAACACCGCCAGGATCAGCAGCCACAGGAACAGCGTGAACAGCGACGCCACAGTGTCGTTCATGCCGGCCCGCCCAGCTCGACGGCGCGGGCGTACGCCGCCCGCACGCCTTCGATAATCGCCGCCCTGAGCGCCGCGCGCTCCATCTCGAGCAGCCCCGCCGCGGTCGTCCCCGCAGGCGAAGTTACCATCGCCCGCAGCTCGGCCGCGCTCTTGCCGCTCTCCTGCAGGTACTGCGCCGAGCCCGCCACCGTTTGGATGACCAGCTCCTCCGCCTGCGCCCGCGGCAGCCCGACGTTCACGGCCCCTTCGATGAGCGCCTCGATGAACAGGAACACGTAGGCTGGCCCGCTGCCGCTCACCGCCGTCGCCATGTCGATCTTCCGCTCGTCGTCGACGTAAAGCTCCCGCCCGATGGCCCCCAGCAGCCGCCGCGCCACGCTCCGCTGCTCGACCGTCACGCCCGGCGCCGCCGTCCACGCGGTCATGCCGGCCCGGATCGCCGCTGGCGTGTTCGGCATCGCGCGTACGACGAACTGGTGGTCGAACGCCTCCTGGATCGTGGCGATCCGCACGCCGGCCATGATCGAAAGGATGAGCGCACCCGGCCGTACCCGCCCCTTCACCGTCGCGAGCTCCTGCGGCTTCACCGCCAGCACCACGAGCCCGGCATCGCCCATCGGCCCGAACTCGGCCGTGGCCTCCACGCCGTAGGCTGCCCGCAGCTGCGTCCGCCGGGCATCGACCTTCTCGATGACCGTGACATCCTGCGGCTCGAACACCCCCCGGTCGAGCGCCCCGGCGAGGATCGCCTCGCCCATCACGCCGCCGCCGACGATTGCGACCTTCATGCGCGTTCTCCAAATATCGCCCGCCCGATCCGCACCATGGTGGCCCCTTCCTCAATGGCGACCTCGAAGTCCTCGGTCATCCCCATCGACAGTTCGGGCAGCCCGAGCTGCCGGGCGAGCTCCGCCAGGCCGCGAAAAACCGGCCGCACCGCCTCCGGGTCCTCCGCCCGCGGCGCCACGGTCATCAGTCCGGCCACTTCGATGTGCGGGAGGGTCTGCGCCAGCGCCACGGCGCCGGCCACGTCCCCCGGCGCGAAGCCGAACTTGGTCGGCTCGCCGGCCACGTTGACCTCGAGCAGCACCCTGGTGGGGGCCGCAGCAGCACGGTCGAGCGCCTGGAGGAGCCGGGTCGAATCGATGCCGTGGAGTATAGCAAAGGCCCCCGCAGCGGCCCGCGCCTTGTTCGTCTGGAGGTGCCCCACCAGGTGCCACGTCGGCGCCGGGAGCCCCCGCTGCGCCGCCAGCTCCGCAACCGCCGGGATTTTCGCCAGCGCTTCCTGCACCCGGTTCTCGCCGAACTCGCGGATGCCGGCCGCGAGCGCCTCCGCCACCGCTTCCGGCCCGAAGGTCTTGCTCACCGCGATCAGCCGCACCGATGCCGGGTCCCGTCCGGCACGGGCGCAGGCCCGCGCGATCCGTTCGCGCACGGCCGCCGCCCGCTCCGCGATGCTGCCTGCCGCCGCGGTCATGGCAGGTCCGGCGGGTGGCGGGCCTCCCAGATTCCCCGCGCGACCACCGCCGCTGCTGCGAGCCCAAGGAGCGCGAGCCCCAGCCAGGGCGAGGTCAGGAACGCCCACAGGATGAGCACGAACCCGAGAACTGCCCCGAACAGCAGCCCGAGCGGCAGCGCCAGCGCCTTGAACACCACCCAGATGATCAGCAGCGTCTCACGCCAGGAGCCGGGCGGCGGCTCGTCCTGCGGCTGGCTCGGCCCGTAGTAGAACCCCATGCATCCGATTGTGGCCGCGCCGGCGTCCCCTGTCGAACGCGCGGAGGTGCAGGCCGCACGGCCTGCACCTCCGGAGTGTGCGTGCGCTCGCGGCTCAGCTCAGCCGCACTTGTTGTAGAAGCAGTTGTGGCAGACGAGGCAGCCCTCCGCGTAGTACAGCACCGCGCCGCACTCCGGGCAGCCGACCCCGCTGGCCACCGCGTCGCTGTGTAGCTTCGCGGCCACGTTCGCGCCCGTGCTCTCGACCACCAGGTCCGGCGGGATGAGCGCCGGCTGGGCCGCCGCCTTCGAACCGCCGAACTTCAGCTCCAGCCACCGGAACACGTAGTCCACGATGCTTGTCGCGATCGGGATCTCCTTGTTGCTGGTCGGGCCGCTCGGCTCGAACCGCGTGTTCTTCAGCTTCGAGGCCAGCTCCGAGAGCGGCACGCCATACTGCAGCGCGTAGCTCGTCAGCATCGCGACCGTGTCCATCAGCCCCGAGACCGTCGAGCCCTGCTTCGAGACATTGATGAACACCTCGCCCGGCGTCCCGTCCTCGAACAGGCCGACCGTCATGTACCCTTCCTGCTCGCCGACGCGGAACTTGTGCGTGATCGCCTGCCGCTCGTCCGGCAGCCGCCGCCGCACCGGCCCCGCGGCCTGCGCCACAATCGCCTGCGCCGCCTCGACCGCCTTCTCGGCGTCCGACTTCTCCGCGTGCTTCAGCACCTGGAACTCGCGCGAGCCGTCCCGGTAGATGGTGATCCCCTTGCACCCCGTCCGGTACGCCAGCTCGTACGAAATCCGCACGTCATCGACCGTCGCCGAGTTCGGGAAGTTGATCGTCTTCGAGACCGCATTGTCGGTGAACTCCTGGAAGGCCGCCTGCATCCGCACGTGCCACTCCGGCGAAATCTCGTGCGCGGTCACGAACACGTCCTTCACCCACTTCGGCACCTCCGGCCGCTCCGACAGGTGCCCGCCCTCGGCGAGGAACCGCATCAGCTCCTCGCTGTAGAACCCCTCTGCTTTCGCCACTGCCTCGAACTGCTCGTTCACCTCGGTCAGTTCGGTCCGCTTCGTCGGGTCGTTCTTGTCCAGGTAGTGCGAGCGGATGAAGGCCAGCGCGAAGACCGGCTCAATCCCGCCCGAGCAGTTCGCAATGATGCTCAGCGTGCCCGTCGGCGCAATGGTCGTCCGCGTTGCGTTCCGCATCGGCCGCGGCCCTTCGGGCCCCTTCGGCCCGTAGATCGAATCGGCCCAGTCCGGGAAGTTTCCCCGCACCCGCGCCAGCTGCTCGCTCGCCGCGTCCGCCTCCTTCTGGATGAAGGACATCACCTCGCGCGCCAGCCGCAGCGCCTCCTCCGAGTTGTACGGGATGCGCAGGTCGATGAGCATGTCGGCCCAGCCCATCACCCCGAGCCCGATCCGCCGAATCGCGTGCGAAACCTCCGCAATCTCGGGAATCGGGTACTGGTTCATCTCGATCACGTTGTCGAGCAGGTGCACCGCCCGCCAGACCGTCGTCCGCAGCCGCTCGAAATCAACCGTCTTCGCCCCGGGCTCCCCCTTTGTGAAGTGCTTCAGGTTGATCGAGCCGAGGTTGCACGAGTCGTGCGGATAGAGCGGCTGCTCGCCGCACGGGTTCGTCGACTCAACCGGCCCGCGCTTCGGCACCGGGTTCGCCCGGCTTGCGTTGATCCGGTCGATGAAGATCACCCCCGGGTCGCCGTTCTTCCAGGCGTTCCGCACCATCTTCTCCCACACCTCGCGGGCGTCCCGCTTCGCAACCGGCTGGCCGGTTTGTGGGTCGATGATGTCGTAGGTCGTCCCCGCCTCCAGCGCCTTCATGAACGCCTCGGTCACGGCCACGCTGATGTTGAAGTTCGTCAGCGTGGTCATGTCGGCCTTCATCTCGATGAACTCATCGATATCCGGGTGGTCGACCCGCAAAATGCCCATGTTCGCGCCCCGGCGCGTCCCGCCCTGCTTTATCGCCTCGGTTGCCGCATCGAAGACTTTCATGAACGACACCGGCCCGCTCGCCACGCCCATCGTCGACTTCACCTTGGCGTTGGCCGGCCGCAGGCGGGAGAACGAGAACCCGGTCCCGCCGCCCGACTTGTGGATGATCGCCGTCTGCTTAATCGCCTCGAAGATGCCCTCGATCGAGTCCGGCACCGGCAGCACGAAGCACGCCGAGAGCTGCTGCAGCTCCCGCCCGGCATTCACCAGCGTCGGCGAGTTCGGCAGGAAATCGAGCGACGCCATCAGCCGGTAGAACGACTCCTCCGCCGCGGCCCGGTCCTGCTCCGTCCCGCCGAACCGAAGTTCCGCTTCAGCCAGGTTCCGGGCAACCCGCCGGAACACCTCGTCCGGCGTCTCAACCGCATCGCCCTGCTCGTTCCGCTTGGCGATGCGGCGTTCGATCACCACCTTCGCATTGTGTGAAAGCTCCGCCGGCTGAAAGTCGCCCCCGAGCCCGGGAATGTCGTGCGTGGTGGTGACCATAGTGTTCCTCCCTGTATTTGGCGGTCCGCGGGGTGGGACCGTAGTGTACGAACAAATGTTCCGCTTGCCTAGGGGCTCAATCGGCCGGTTTCGGCCAGCGGCACCTCGTCGTTCCGCCGCAAAATCGGCTCGCCGAGGCGCGTCCGCCCCAGCGTCAGCGTCCGCCCGGTGCCGTCGGCATCGAACCCGGCGAACTGCACAAGCAGCCGGTCCGCGGCGCCGGCCGGCCCCTCGGCAGCCACCAGCGCCGTCAGCTCCTGCGGGCGGAGCGCCCGCATCACCAGCAGGTACGCCTTCTCCGAGAGCAGCAGCCCGCCCACATCCGCGTCGCCGTCCGGCGTCGTCCGAATGGGGCCATGGCCCAGGCTGGCGTGCACCTCCCAGATCTTCACGGCGCTACCGTGCCGTTTCCGCCAGGGATGCGGCCTCGTCCCGCCCGAGCCGGACGGCCCGCAGGTCGGTCGGCTCGGGCTCCGGGAGCGACAGCTGCAGCGTCCGCTCCTCGAAGGTTGGGACCCGGCCCTGCTCCAGCTGCTCCACCGCCTCCTTCAGCGACTCGATGTCGGCAAACGACCGGTACACCGAAGCGAAGCGGATGTAGGCGATGTGGTCCAGCTTCCGCAGCGCGTCCATCGCAAGTTCTCCCACCACCTGCGATGGCACCTCGGCGCGGCCGTCCGCCTGCACCTTCGCTTCAATCTCGGCGACGATCGCTTCCAGCTGCGCCACGGAGATCGACCGCTTCGCGCACGCGGCCCGCAGACCCCGGAGCAGCTTCTCGCGCGAGAACTCCTCCCGGCGCCCGTCCCGCTTCACGATCTGCACCGTCGAAACCTGCACAACCTCCACCGTCGTGAACCGCTCGCCGCAGCGGATGCACTGCCGGCGCCGGCGGATCCCGTCGTCGGTCGAACGGCTATCCGTTACCCGCGAATCCCGGTAGTGGCAGTAGGGGCAGCGCACCGCGGCAACAACTCCTGAACGGTATAGGCGCCTGCGCAGTTCCGTGCCGGCGCCCGCAAATACTGCCCCAATATCTGGTAGCCTGTCAACAGGTCCCTACAAGATCTTGTAGCAGGTCAGCCGCCCCGCCTACGGGCGCCACACCCCATCCCGGCGCCCGCGGCTCCAGAACTCGCACGCCGGCGTGTCCGTCCACGGGTGCAGCACCCCGCTTCCCGGGTGCAGGCAGGTCCCCCGGCCGAGGTCGCCGTCCTCCACGAACTCCCTGCACCCGCCGCAGGTGCGCGCCGCCGCCGCTTCCGGCCGGGCCGGCTCCGACGCCCGCGCCGCGAACGCCTCCCACAGCGCGTCATCGCTGCTCGCGAACGGCACCCGCCAGGCTGTCCCCACGTCCCGCCGCTCCTCGAGCTCCTCCCATGCCGCCAGCGGCCCGGGGTCCTCCCGCCACGCCCCGGTCCACTCCCGGCGCTGCTGGCGCCGCTCCGCCTTCCGGCTCCGTCTGCGCCCCATGCCCGGTACCGTACCGCACCGGCCTCGGCCTGTCAGGTCCGGCGCCGGTTGCGACGAAGGAAACGCGCCCGCCGGTCTCCCGGCGGGCGTCCGCGACCCGTTGCGCCTCCCCCTGTAGCGCCGGCGGTCAGGCCGCCGGCCGCTTCC
Source organism: Tepidiforma bonchosmolovskayae (assembly GCF_008838325.1). GTDB lineage: Bacteria > Chloroflexota > Dehalococcoidia > Tepidiformales > Tepidiformaceae > Tepidiforma > Tepidiforma bonchosmolovskayae. Next base: position 2,133,903 of record NZ_CP042829.1, read on the forward strand.
GCCGGTCCACCGGCACCGGCATGTTGACCTTCCGGCGCTCCCACGCGAACCGCTCCGACGATGCCCGGAGTTCGCTCGCCAGCGCCTGCATCTGCACCGCCGTCTGGTTCAGCCGGTCCGCGTGCGCCGTCAGCTCCTCGGTCGAAGCCGCCACCTCTTCGGCCGCCGCCGAGTTCTCCTCGCTCGTGGCCGCAACCTGCAGCACGGCGCTCCGCAGCGCCGCCGCCGACCGCGCCGTCTCCGCTGCCCGCCCTGCGTTCTGGTCGGCCGCCTCCGCGATCGACGTCACTGCCGCCACAATCCGCTCCGCGCCGTTCCGCAGGTCGCCCACCTCGACGGCGATCGCCTGGATGTGCTCCGTCGACTTCCGCACCGCATCGATGATCGCCCGCAGCGATTCCCCTGCCCGTGCCGAGACCGTCCGGCCCTCCTCGGCCTGCGCGACGCCCTCGTTCATCGCCGCCACCGCCAGCTGCGTCCCTTCCTGCACCCGCGCCACCAGCGCGGCGATCTCCTTCGTTGCCGCCGACGAGCGCTCCGCCAGCGCCCGGACGCTGTCGGCCACCACGGCGAACCCGCGTCCCTGCTCGCCGGCCCGCGCCGCCTCGATCGCGGCGTTCAGCGCCAGCAGGTTCGTCTGCCCGGCAATCTCGTCGATTGTCCGCACAATGTCGCCGATCTGCTCCCCGAAGGTCCCGAGCTCATCGACCGTCCGCGCGGTCGCCTCCACCGACGCCGCCAGCCCGTCGATCGCCCGAATCGCCCGCTGGACCGCCTCGTACCCCTCCGTCGCCACCTCCTGGCTGTGCGCCGCTTCGCTCGCCACCCGGGAGGCCCGCGCGGCCATCTCCGTCACCCTGGCCCCGATCGCCTCGGCCTCATTCCGCGCCTCCCGCGCCGAGGCCGCGTTCTCCCGCGCCGTCTCCACCATCATCTCGAGCACATCGGTCAGCTCGTTCGAATGCCGGTCCGAATTCGACGCCAGCTCCGCAAGGTGCACCGACGACGCGCTGACGTCGCCAATCGCCGTGGCAATCTCCTGCGACGCGCTGCGCATCATCTCCGAGGACTGGTGCATCTCACCAGAGGCATCAACCAGCCGCTTCGTGCCCGAAAGCAGCGTCCCCACGACCTCGCGCAGGTCATCAATCATCTGCTGCATCGCCGCCCCGAGCACGTCGCCGTCCGACGCCTTCGGCACCGCGATGGTCAGGTCGCCCCCGGCCACCTTTTGGGCCACGTCGCTCAGCTGCCGAAGGTGGGCGACCGCCGCCCCGAACGACGCCGCCAGCTCGGCGAACTCGCCGACGCCGCCTGCCGGCACCTCCGCCGGCAGCTCGCCCAGCGCGAGCTGCCGCGCCGCCCGGACGACCGGCGCCGAACCGGCCCGGATCTGCGCCCACAACCAGAACCCGGCGCCCAGCGCGCCCGCGCTCGCCACGATGGCGATTCCGGCGAGCAGGCGCGCCCTCCCCGCTTCGCCAGCGTCAAAAAGGAACGTATACCCGAGGACGCCCATCACCGCGATGAGCGCGACCGTTCCCAGGCACGCAGCCAGCAGCAGATTGGCCACAGAGAAGCGCGCGAGCGCCCGCGAAGCACCGGTTCCAGACATGCAACGGCCCCCGAGGAAGATGCGTCGCACTCAGTCTCGGGGGCCGCTGCCGGTTTCTGTATCGGGAACGCTCCCGATGCGCTCCCCGGCGACTCCCTACCGGGCGCTCAGCCGGCGGCCTCCGTCATATCGACCTTCACGACCTCGCGGCGGTCCTTGAACTTCGCCTTCAGGTAGTCGCGGTTCATCTTGGCGATGAATTCGATGCTGATCCCCTTCGGGCACACGGCTTCGCACTCGGCATAGTTCGTACAGCTGCCGAAATACTCCTCCATCGTGTCGACCATCGCGACCGTCCGGCTCCACCGCTCCGGCTGCCCCTGCGGCAGCAGGTTCAGGTGCGCGAGCTTCGCCGCAGTAAACAGCTGCGCCGCACCGTTCGGGCACGCCGCCACGCACGCCCCGCAGCCGATGCATGCCGCCGCATCGAACGCCCGGTCTGCAACCGGCTTCGGGATCAGGATGCTGTTCGCGTCCCGCGCCGCGCCGGTGGGCGCCGTGATGTACCCCCCGGCCTGGATAATCTTGTCGAACGCTGAGCGGTCCACCACCAGGTCTTTGATCACCGGGAACGCCGTCGCCCGGAACGGCTCCACCACAATCGTGTCGCCGTCCTTGAAGTTCCGCATGTGCAGCTGGCAGGTCGTCGTCAGCTTCTTCGGCCCGTGCGGTACCCCGTTGATGACCATCCCGCACGACCCGCAGATCCCTTCCCGGCAGTCGTGGTCGAAGGCGATCGGCTCCTTGTTCTCCGCAATCAGCCGCTCGTTCACCACGTCCAGCATCTCGAGGAACGAGCTGTCCTCGTTGATGTCCCGCGCCTCGTACACCTCGAAGCGGCCCGGGTCGTTCGGCCCCGACTGCCGCCACACCTTCAGCGTCAGGTTCAGCGTCCTCATTTGTAGCTCCTCTGCGTCGGGTGCACGTACTCGAACACCAGCTCCTCCTTGTGGAGCTTCGCGTCCTTCCCTGGCCCGCAGTACTCCCAGGCCGCCACG